>NZ_JBTLRL010000005.1:0-345038 GCF_054482735.1 Pontibacter sp. CAU 1760 | reverse complement strand
TAAGGCTTCCTTTTTTGTTTCTTTTGATTGGTGCTCACCTAGGTTTTGATTAGTTGGTCGTTCAACTTTCTTAACCAAAGTGGGCACTCTTTTTATCCATAACTACCTTTTAAAACAGCTTCTTACTTTTACGATAGTTTTTAAATAAACATAAATTTCATTTAAATTAATCCAGAGGATGTTAATTAGCTAGGAGCTTAACCCTAACCATGCAGGGAAGCATTGGTGCAAGTGAGGATGGAAAACATAAAACGTATGCAGAATGATAAAGTAGAGGTATGGCTGCGTGGCCCCTTGCCGGATATGCCCCCATTGCTACAGCCAGTGGCTCATGCGCTGCTGCAGGCCCGCGAAGAAGTGACGGAGTTGATGGCTGATTTCCCGGAGGAATGGCTGTGGGATCGGCCCGCTGGTCTGGCTTCCGTTGGCTTCCACCTCCAGCACCTCACAGGCGTGTTGAGCCGCCTGTTGACCTATGCCCGAGGAGAGGCGCTGACGGCGCAACAGCTAGCAGCGCTGGCTGCGGAGGGTATAAAGCTAGAAACGGGCACTTGCCATACCCAGGAGTTGGTAAAGGCCTTCGACAGGCAGGTAGACCAGGCACTTGAGCAACTCCGGGGCACAGCAGAGCAAACACTTCCAGAAAAACGCGGAGTCGGACGCGCCCAGGTTCCTTCCACTGTCATCGGGCTATTGGTGCATGCCGCAGAGCATACCATGCGGCATGTAGGGCAGTTGCTGGTGACAACACGCATTATTCGGCAAAAGGCCAACTAGCGTTCTTTTGGAGTGTTACTTATCTATCCCCAAAAGGCGTTCGGCCCGAAACAAATCATCTGCAGCCTGTAGGATCTTGGCGCGGAGTTTTGGGTTATAGTCCGGGTGCGCCTGCAGGAAGCTGCGCACAGTTGCCGCTGCCGAAGCCGTTTGGTATGCTCCAAAAGTGGCCTGTAGCCAGGAGTAGGGGAAAAAGATGTCACCGGTTTGCTGTATCTCTTCTAGTAGTTGCAGGCTTTCAGCTAGGTACTTTTCCGAAGTAGCGCTGCGTTGCGGGTGGTGCAAATATGCCAGCGCCGCATTCACCCAAGCCTCCTTCTCTCTGTTCTTTTCCTGCTTCAGCGAATTGAAAAATGCATCGCGCACCTGCACATTTCCTGAAAGCGCAGGCATCATAAACTGTAGCCGCTTTTTCCTGTCAGGGTTCTGTACGCGCGCCAACTGCTGGCTCAGGATTTTTTCTGATGCCAGGTAATCACGCAGGGCCAAAGCCAGGGCTAGCGCCGTGTAGTCGTCCTCGGTCAACTTCACGCCACCAGGGGCTTCCTGCTGTTTCCAGATCATGTAGAGGCGGTCCTGGGCCTCTTTGCTTAAGGCAATGTTTTGATAAGCCTTGAATAATAGCTTTTTGGCGTTAGCTGCCGTTTGCTGTTGCAGGGCCTGCCAAAGCTCCATTTCCAGTTTGGGTGCCAGTGCAGTGCGTGTGGCCGGGGTAGTAAACTTCCAGAAGATATCCCCTAACTGGCTTGTCAGCAACTTCAGGTTCAGCTCTTCTTTTTCCATCGTCAGGCCGGTGCGGTATAGATCCAGCAACTGCTTCGGGCTGATTGTCCGGCCGTTCAGCATGTTCTCGTACAGGCTAATATAGGCAGAGGCCCTTTCTACTGGGTTTTCCAGTGTAAACAATTTGGGAAGCATTTGCCCGTCCACCGGAAACACGCCATACCCTTTTCCGGTAGAGTTGAAAAGGATGTAGCTTGGCACCGGCTCTCCGGCAGCGGCGGCAATCGTTTTGGTTGCCCGGTCCATCTGAACTGTTATTTCTTTCTGATGGTTGGGGTACACCAGGGTCAGTTCAAAGATTTGTGGCCATACCCTGTCCGAGCCGTCCTCGCCTCGCTGGTTAAGCTCCAATTGCTCAATCCTGCCTCCAGTCGTCTGCAGGTCATAGGTAAAAACAGGGCGGCCCGGCTCATTCACCCATACCTGGTTCCAGGCTTGCAGGTCAGTCGTGGTACGGGCATCCAGCAGCTCAATCAGGTCAGGCCACGCGGCGTTCTGGTGCGCGTAAGTTTTTAGGTACTCTTGCAACCCCTGCCGAAAGGCCGTTTCACCCATCAGCCGTTCGAGCTGGCGCATCACCACGGGTGCTTTGTGGTAAATGATGCTGCCGTAAAGCGAGCCGGCATCCTGCAGGTTATTCAGTGGCTGCCGGATAGGGTTAGCCCCCTCGGTGCGGTCCACGCCATAGGCTGCCGGAAAATGGTCGAGCAGGAACTTCAGGTCGTCATTTGAATCCTGGAGCGACACGTTGGTGATTTTATCTGCCATAAAGTTGGCAAACACCTCCTTCATCCATACATCATCAAACCACTCCATCGTCACGAGGTCGCCAAACCACATGTGCGCCGTTTCGTGGGCAATCAGGTTGGCCCGGGAGATTTTCTGGTCCTGCGTGGCGCCTTCGTCCAGAAACAGTGAGGACGCTTTGTAATCGATGGCCCCAACGTGTTCCATGCCGCCATACTGAAAATCAGGAATGGCGATAAAGTCAAACTTCTGGAAAGGGTAGGGGATTTGGGTATAATCGCTCATAAATGCCAGCGCATCCCCGTGTATCCTGAAAATGGGGTCCAGCGACTGGGCGAGTTTGCTGGCGTCGGTCTCGCGGTGGTAGAAGTTCATCGTCCGGCCATCTACTTTTCGTGTCACCTGCTCAAACTTGCCAGCCGCAAACGAGAAGAGGTAAGTGCTGATCTCATCGGAAGCTCCGAAGCGGTAGGTCTTGGTGTTGCCCGAGGTCAGGGAGTCTTGCAGCAGCCCGTTGGCCAGCGCGTTCCAGCCCTTGGGTACTGTCAGGGTCAGGGCAAAGGTGGCTTTCAGGTTGGGTTGATCAAAGACTGGGAATACCGTGCGCGCCCGGTCCGGCACCAGGAGAGTGTACAGGTAATCTTCATTCCGGTTAAGGGAGAGGTTACCGGCGACAAACTGCAGTTTTACTTCATTCCGGCCTACGCGCAGCGCGGACTGGGGCAACACCAGGTGCTCGTGCTGGTACACAATAGCGACCGGTTTGTCGTTCACGGTTACCTGCTGCAGGTGGTCGGCGGGGGCTTTGAAGTCGAGCTGCAGCGGCCTGCTGTTCTCGCTCAACTGAAAGGTAATGCTCTCGGACGCCAGCACGGGCTCCGCGATATCGGCGGGCACGTTCAGGGTTAGGTCGTAGGCGAGGTTACTGATGGCTTTCTTGCGGTAATCCGCCAGTTCCTTCGATACGCCGGTTTCTACGGTGGCCGTCTCGGCTACAGGTGCCAGTTTGTTGCTGCAGCCAGTGCTGGTGAGTCCGCTGACAAACAACAAGGCCAGGCCCACCCGAGGAATATATTTCTTTTTCATGTTGCCCAAAATTACGATGTATTCCTATATTTATATAACCCCGGTAGCGGCAAATTAGGTATATATGCTTGGCACTGGGCAGAACAGGGCTTCCCAAAAGGGCATTGAATAGGCGCAAATAAGGTGAAGGGGCCGATTCCAGCGCATGGTATACCATACATGAGAGGCATAATGAAAAACCTGAAAGAAAGCGATATTCCCACTGTGCGTTTATACCCACTTGGCGATGCCGCCGTAGTGGTGCACTTCGGGGATGAGATATGCGAGGAGACCAACAGGAAAGTGCGGGCCTTCACAGATCACCTTTCGCTACACCCGTTTGTGGGGCTGGTGGAACTAGTCCCGGCTTTTACCACCGTTACCGTATACTACGACCCCTGGGTTATCAGCGAAAAAGGGCAGTTAAACCCTTATACCAAAGTTACAGGTTGCCTGCAGCGCATGCTGCCCTTGCTGACAGAGGCGGATCATAGTTCGCCCCGGCTTGTCGAGATACCAGTTTTATACGGCGGGGAGTATGGCCCTGATTTAGATGTTGTAGCCTCACACAACGGGCTCTCGGCAGAGGAGGTAATCGCGCTGCACAGCGGCCGGGATTACCTGGTTTACATGATCGGCTTCGTTCCCGGTTTCCCATACCTTGGCGGGTTGAACCCAGAGCTGGCAACGCCTCGCCGGGAAACGCCGCGACCTTCCATACCCGCTGGCTCGGTGGGCATTGCCGGAAACCAGACCGGTATTTATCCGCTTGAAACGCCAGGCGGCTGGCAACTGATCGGCCGTACGCCCCGTGTTCTCTTTAACCCTGCTCAGTCAAAGCCCAGTTTATTAAAGGCCGGTGATGCCGTGCGGTTCATTCCGATAACGGAAGCAGCATTTGCGCAAGAAAAGGAGGTAGTGCATGAGTCTTAACTTTATCAGCCCCGGTTTACTGACTACCATACAGGACCTGGGCCGGAAGGGGTTTCAGAAAGATGGTATGGTGGTGAGCGGTGCCATGGACACATTTGCGCTACGGGCGGCCAACCTGCTGGTCGGGAATGCGGAAGGAGAGGCCGGGCTGGAAATCACGCTGATAGGCCCCAAGGTGTTTTTCCCGGATGCGCAGCTGGTTGCCCTCACGGGTGCCGATCTTTCGCCGATGCTCAATGGTAGACCCGTAAAAGGCTGGCGGCCGATATTTGTAGAGGAGGGAAGCGTGCTGGAATTCGGCACGCCGGTAAGTGGCTGCCGTTCTTACCTGGCAGTAGCAGGTGGCCTGGATGTGCCGGAGGTATTGGGTAGCAAGTCCACGTACCTGCGGGCGGGCATAGGCGGCTATCAGGGGCGGGCGTTGCAAACCGGCGATTCGATTGCCTGCCACGGGATTCCAGCCAGGATGCGAGACTTTCTTCAACTAAAGCACGGGCAGCATGCAAAGCCGGGCGCACAGCCAAACTGGTTCGTGGACTCGTCGATGCAGGTGGCGCACCACAACCCGCAGGAAATACGCGTAATAAAGGGGCCCGAGTATCTGCTGTTCTCAGAACTGAGCCAGCAGGAATTCTTTACGAAGCCCTATCAGGTAAGCGCTCAATCCGACCGGATGGGCTACCAGTTGCGGGGCACGCGCCTACTATTGGATACGACAGAAGAGGCCGTCTCCAGCGCCGTTACTTTCGGCACGGTGCAGGTGCCCCCCTCCGGTAACCCGATTCTGCTCATGGCTGATCACCAGACCACGGGAGGCTATCCGCGTTTGGCGCAGGTTATCTCGGCAGACTTTTCTAAATTAGCCCAATTGGTGCCCCGTCACAAAATCCAGTTTGCAGAAGTCACCCTGGAAGAGGCGCAGTCGCTTTACCTCCGGCAGGAAAAAAACCTCGAGAAACTGCGAGGCGCATTGTCATTCAAAACCACTATATGAGCATACATCAGGCGACGGTAGACCTGAACTGCGACCTGGGCGAGAGCTTTGGGGCGTACCGATTAGGCAACGATGCCGCCATCCTTCCCTTTGTCACCTCCGCCAACATCGCCTGTGGCTATCATGCCGGCGACCCCTTGGTGATGCAGCAAACTGTACGGCTGGCCATGACCCACAACGTAGCCATCGGGGCACATCCGGGACTACCCGACCTGGTAGGTTTTGGGCGGCGTGAGATGGCAATTTCTGTGGAAGAAGCTTATGCCTTCTCGGTTTACCAGATCGGTGCGTTAAAGGCCTTTGTACAAGCAGAAGGAGGCGTGCTACACCATGTAAAGCCGCATGGCGCCCTGTACAACATGGCTGCCGTCAACCCACAATTGGCCGAGGCATTATGTGAAGCCGTTTACAGGGTACAGCCAGAGACGATATTGTATGGCCTGGCAGGCAGCGAACTGATCAAGGCCGGACAGCGCCTGGGACTGGCAACGGCTCATGAAGTGTTTGCCGACAGAACATACCAACCGGACGGCACGCTTACGCCCCGCAGCAAACCCGGTGCCTTGATCACAGACGAGGCGAAAGCCCTCAAGCAAGTGCTGCAAATGGTGCAGGAGGGAAAAGTTGAATCGCAGCAGGGGCAAGTGGTAGAGATACAGGCCGACACGATCTGTATTCACGGCGATGGCCCGCACGCGCTGGACTTTGCCCGAAGAATAGGCGCTGAACTTCAAGCGGCCAACATACAGGTGCAGGCAGTAAACAGGCAAGCCCATGGGCAGTAAGCGCAACTGGAGTGTCTTGTTTGGGGCAGCTTTCCTGATGGCCACCTCCGCTGTTGGCCCTGGCTTCCTGACGCAGACCACGGTTTTTACACAGCGTTTACAGGCCAGTTTTGGTTTTGTCATCCTCATTTCCATTCTCATCGATATTGGGGTGCAGCTGAATGTGTGGCGGGTGATTGCTGTGTCGGAAAAGCGCGCCCAGGACATTGCCAACGCAGTGCTGCCGGGTCTGGGGCTGTTTATCGCTGTGCTGATCATGCTTGGGGGGCTCGCCTTTAACATCGGTAACGTGGGTGGCGCGGGCTTAGGCTTCCAGGTACTGTTCGGCATCTCCCCGGAAGTTGGGGCGGTGCTGGCCGCCGCCATTGCGATAGGCATTTTTCTAGTGCGGGAGGCCGGCAAGGTGATGGACCGCTTCGCGCAGGTGATGGGATTACTGATGATCCTGTTGATCGTGGTGGTGGCCATCACTTCGGCACCTCCGGCCGGGGAGGCGCTAAAACGCACTATATGGCCGGAGGAAGTAGATATTATCGCGATCATTACCCTGGTGGGTGGCACGGTAGGCGGCTATATTACGTTTGCGGGAGGCCACCGCCTGTTAGATGCCGGCGTGAAGGGCCAGCAGGCACTCAGACAAGTTTCTAACAGTGCCGTTTCGGGTATCACGGTAGCATCCGTCATCCGTATATTTTTATTCCTGGCGGCATTGGGCGTAACCAGTAAAGGCTTGAGCATAGATACAGCCAACCCGCCCGCCTCGGTTTTTCAACTGGCAGCGGGTAATCTGGGGTATAAATTCTTCGGCATCGTGATGGTGTCGGCTGCTGTCACGTCGGTGATCGGGGCTGCCTATACCTCTGTTTCCTTCATCAAATCTTTTCATCCCAAGATCAGCAGCAATGAGAATGTGATAATTATCGGCTTTATTGCAGTGTCCACGCTTATTTTCGTGCTAACTGGCCAACCTGTAAAGCTGCTCATACTAGCGGGTGCCCTCAACGGGTTGATCCTGCCGCTCACACTTTCCACGATTTTGATAGCAGCCCATAAACCCGGTTTGGTTGGGAATTACCGGCATCCGTTGTGGCTTACCTTGTTCGGAACATTGGTCGTGCTGGTGATGGCAGGTATGGGCGGATACACGTTAATGAAGCAGTTGCCGATGTTCTTTTAACGGGCGCTAGGTAGGTCAGGATAAAGTAATTCCTGAGTTTTTGCGCTTATATTTGGTTTTCTGCTGATTTTTTCGTATAATACGTAAGAGGAGGTTATGCATGGCATTCCACGTTGTCTCCTGCAGGTCAAGTTTCGGCTGTTGTACAGCCCTCGCGCCGGTTTGGTGCTTTCCTTAATTCCGGCTTCTCAACCACATCACCTCAAGCGGCTTATATTATACTGTCTGCCACTATTGCACGGAGTTATCACACATTTCAAGGGGAAGCACTGCTGCAGTGCAAACACCAGCGAAAGCTTTGCCACATGCCCGTTAGGTAACAGGCGTGCCTATTTTTCACTTAACAATTTACACATGCTCTACACACAGAAAGAAACACAAGAATACAACAAGTTCGCGGCTCAGGTTATCCAATTTGCAGAGAAGTCCGGTTTCGAAGACATCAAAGCAGATTTTGACGGCTATACCACACCTGCGTCGCTCAACATGGTCAGCAAAAACATCACCCTCACGCCAGACTTTACCGCCAAGCGCGGCGAGGACAAATATTATTTCGAACTGGTTGTGAAGAACCCGGAAGAAGACGCGCAACGCAGATTGATCAGCAAATGGAAAGCATTGGAATCCATTGCGAAGATGAAAGGCGGCGACCTGCGGCTTTTCGTGCCACGCGGGAGTTATAAATATGCCCATGCCTTGGTGCAGGAAAATCACATTGAGGCAAAACTCACCAAACTGGCTGACCTATAAGCCTTAAGCCAGTTTACCGGCTGCTCCAGTAAATAGCTATACAATGGCTTGGTCCCATCCCTGGGAAATGCCCTCCAAACCGCTGATATTATTTTAGCAAAGTTCGACACAAAATCCATGAAATTGTACTTTATAGGATTTGTGTTGATTTTTGGCGCTCTTTCGCGGAAGTTCCATTTGCCTGACACCCCACGCATGCGTATTTTGAACATCCAAGATGCTTAAATCAACCGCGCCCATGAAGGCTAGACCAAACGCCCTTTTACTTTCCTTTTGCGCAGCCCTGCTACTGATCGGGTGCGCCCCTGTGAAACCAATTGACAGTGCCGCCACTAGCGAAACCAAAGCCCTGTATAAAAACATGGGCAGGCTTTCAGATAAGCATACCCTGTTCGGGCACCAACATGCAACCGAGTACGGTCACGGCTGGTCAGGGGAGGACAATCGGTCTGATGTAAAGGCGGTCACCGGCTCGCACCCCGCCGTTATCGGGGTTGATTTTAGCGGCTTTTCCGGGCGCTCGCCTGAGGCAATAGCCCAAGCAAAGGAGAGCGTGCGCAAGAATGTGGTGGATACCTATAACCGGGGAGGCGTGACGACAGCGGCCTGGCATTTTTCGAACCCGGTGTCGGGGGGAGGCTTTTATTGGGTGGATTCGCTCTCAAAGCCTGCCGTACGCTACCTCATACCCGGAGGAGAGGCGCACGCGCAATACAAGGAGATTCTGAATGGGATAGGAGAGTGGGCGCATAGCCTGCAAGGGGCGGACGGTAACCTGGCTCCAATCATTTTCAGGCCATACCATGAATTTGACGGAGGGTGGTTTTGGTGGGGAAAGCCCTACGCTACCCGCGAGGAATTTATCTCCTTGTGGCGCTTTACGGTTTCCTACTTACGTGACAGCCTGGGGGTGCACAATTTCATTTATGCTTACTCGCCGGATAACAAGTTCAGGACGGAGGCTGAGTTTCTGGAGCGATACCCCGGAGATGACTGGGTAGACATGGTGGGGATGGACAATTACGGTGACATGGGGCGCGACCGCTACGCCGTAGACACAGCTGCAATGAAACTTAAAATCGTATCGGATTACGCCAAAAAAGCCCGCAAACTGGCGGCTTTTACCGAAACCGGCTTGGAGTCTATCCCGGACACCGCCTGGTGGACGAATACGCTGCTCAAAACCATGAAGCGCGATGACCTGCAACTGGCCTATGTATTGGTCTGGCGCAACGACCGAACCAGCCCAACCCACTATTATGCGCCCTTTCCTGGACAGGTAAGCGTTCCAAACTTCTTGAAGTTCTACCAGGACCCTTATACCCTCTTCGAAAACGACCTGAAAGGCATCTACAAGCGCCGGAAGCTTTTGGGCATTTTCTAGTTTAGCCGTGTTCCAGCTTTTTAAGGGCTTGGATTCTTATTTTCAAAACTGGCCAAAGCTTTTGCTCTGATTTACCCATCCCTGCCTCTCCCAGGAGCAGGGCTGTTTCATTCTAAGCTTGCCTTCGCACGCATCTTGCGCGTGTAGGATATAGTTGGGCCTATGGCCCAGTCGATACGAACTGCATCCGCGCTAACGGACAAACATGGTAGGCACAGTATATCAGGCATCCTGGGTGGCTGCACTGTGCATGATTGCCTGTTCTGAAACTTCGCCCTCTACAAAGTACATATCAATCTCGCCTTTGTTTTTGGCATCCACGCGCCCGCGGTAGGTGCACTGGAAGTCGTCTTTGATGATCTCGTAGGTGGCACCGGAGATATTGACTTTCCCTTCCTCCCCGCACGATTCCATACGTGCCGCCGTGTTTACGGTATCTCCCCAGATGTCGTAGGCAAACTTGGTGGTGCCCACAATGCCCGCTACCACCGGCCCGGTATGAATGCCCACCCGAATCTCAAACTTATGCTTTTTGATATGGCTGTCGTTTGGGTTCAGGTTATTGACGAACTGCACAATTTCGAGGGCAGCTTTCACCACATCGGCCGGGGTATTGGCGCTAGGGTTTGGTATACCGCCAGCACACATATAGGCATCTCCAATAGTCTTGATTTTCTCGATGTTGTAATTGCTGATGATGCGATCGAAAGCGCAGAAATAGAAATCAATAACGGCCACCAGTTCTTCCGGCGTAAGGTGTTCGCTAATCTGGGTAAAGTTCTTGAAATCCGTGAACAGCACCGTCACGTTTTTATAGCTGCGGGCCAGCGTGCGGCCATTCGCCTTCAGTTCCTCGGCTGTTTTGGCGGGCAGGATGTTCAGCAGCAGGTCATCGCTCTTCTTCTTCTCCGCTTCCAGTTCGGCTGTCCGCTCATGCACCAACTTCTCCAGCCCTTTTTGAGTCGTGATGAGGTGGCGGTGCTTGATCTTGACGATGCCCCAGATCACAAGGCCATACAGCAGTACATACAGGGTATACGCCCACCAGGTACGGTAGAAGGGCGGCAATGACACAAACTCAAACGTAGAGGCCAGGTTCACGGTGCCGTAGATGTTCTTGGATCGGACCTTGAACACGTAAGTGCCCTCGTCCAGACCTGTAAATTCCTTTTTGGTCTCGCTTGTCCAGTGCGACCATGTTTTGTCTTCGCCTTCCAGCATGTAGCTGTAGAGCAATTGGTCAGGGGCATCATAGGAGGTGGCGGCATACTCAAAGCTGATGGATTTGACCGCGTGGGGCAACACAAACCTGAAGCGTTTGGTCTGGTTCACAATGGGTTTCCCCTGTTCGCCAAAAGCCCCGAAAAACACGGTG
The DNA here is from genome assembly GCF_054482735.1 of Pontibacter sp. CAU 1760. Classification (NCBI taxonomy): domain Bacteria; kingdom Pseudomonadati; phylum Bacteroidota; class Cytophagia; order Cytophagales; family Hymenobacteraceae; genus Pontibacter; species Pontibacter sp. CAU 1760. The sequence continues at coordinate 334,268 of NZ_JBTLRL010000005.1, read as the reverse complement.
GAGTCGCCGAGCAGCTTTACCTTCCGGAGTACCGTCTGCTGGCGCGTGCCGTAATTCTTTGGCACTTCGGGGTTATACCTGAATATTCCTTCGGTGGTGCCAAGCCATACCACTCCGTCCCTGTCCGTGTGAATCGCCCACACATCTACCCGTGGTATCCGGCTGAGCGGAATCGTATCCCAGACGTAACCATTCTCTGAGACTTTCTTGAACACACCTGTGCTGAACTCAGAGGTGAGCCATACCTTGCCGTCTTGCCCTTGCGTAAGGTTGATGGCCTCACGGGTGCCGTTGGCAAACCGCTTTCCAAAGCTCGTGTCCGGTTTCAGTAGCAGCTTTTTCCCTTCCCTGCGGATGCTGTAGATGCCCTTGCTGGTGCCAAAGTAAATTTTACCATTGATGCTGGAAGCCTGGAACCTGTTAAGCTTTTTAACCAGCTCTTCGGAGGGTTTGTAAGTCGAGACGGCCAGGGTGGGGATGCTGTCTGACTGCACATCGATGGTGGAAATATGATGGTCCGCAGAAGCCCACAGCAGGCCATCGCGGTCTTCCGCCAGCCAGATCACATCATGCATCACCTGCTTCACCTTTCCTTCCCAACGCCACTTGCCGGTCTGCCGCCGCAAGAGCCATACCCCATCAGACGACCCAACGAAGTACAGAGACGGATGCCGCCTGGAGCGTATAATCGTCTTGAAAACAGTTCCGCCCGATTCAGGCGACAGTTGCTGCAGCTGGTTGTTGAGCAGGGTATAAATGCCCGTAGAGCAGACCACCAGAACCGTATCGCCGCCTGCCGGCAGGAGCTTCCACACCTCATTTTGTAGCTGCGGGAACTTCCGGAATTCAGGGTTCGGAGTGTCCTCCTGCGCAACGTACAAGCCAGAGGATGTGCCGGCATACAGGAGGGTGTTGTGTTTGAGTATATCAAGCACAATACCGTCCAGGGCTGCGTTTTCGTTTAGGTAACTGATGGGAGAAGGGTAGTCGATACGGCTGATGCCGATGTTAAGCGAGGCCCACAAGCCGCCTTCCCGGTCTGTGGAAAGGTGGATGACGGTATTGTCGTTCAGCCCCTTCTGCTTGTTAATGACCTGCCGGATGATTCCCTCTTGGTCCATCACGACCACACCCTCTGAAGTTGTCGCCAGCGCAATGGTGCTATCGGACAGCTGCACGGCATGCATAAAAGCAGTGCCCTCTAAAATGTTACCTGGCGTGGGGGAGAGCCTATCCAAAACATCCTCCCGAAACGTGAATAGCCCGTCATCAAAGGTCACGACAACAAAGTCGTGCAGGGATTGGGATTGCTGTTTCAGGGGAATCAGGGCCGTGACGTTGAGCCCTTTGAGTGCTTCGCCGCCCGGCAAGGGAAACAGCTGGCCATGTTGCAACACAGCAAGGCCTATGCCTTTATCAAGCACATAGATTCGGTTGTTGCTCTCGAAGATGCGCGTAAACCCGGCCTCGCTGCTCCACGAGGTCATACGGCCGCCCGACCAGCGGTATAACTTGTCTGCTGTGTTAAAATAGACATCCCGGCCTTCTGTCACCACCTTGTTGATCCTTATTTCCGTGGGTTGCCCCTTGAATGCCGGAAGCAACGAGACAAACTCCATCCGGCCGGCAGAGTCAGGGGCCAGGTACCCGAAGTTATTCAGGCTTCCGACAAAAAGCTGCCCTTCGCTGTTTCTGGCCAACTGGAAGCGCCCGCCATAGCTAGTGCCTTTCACCAGCTGCCACGAGATACCGTCATACTCCAGTACCCCACTGGTATTGCTCACATACATGATTCCCCGGTTGTCCTGAATAATCCCCCAGTTCTGAGGACTCGAGATATAGGCATTGCTTTGATAGTCGGAGGGCGTGAAGCTCTGAATGAACGGGTTCCCAAGCTGCGCGAGGGCATGCAGGCTACTTATCAAAGAGAAAAAGGCAATAAGTAGGTGTTTCTGCATAAAAAATTTTCTGGTAAGCCGATTCTAATGTAGTATATACGTGATGTGCTTATTTAGATTTTAATTTGTATTTTATTTCATGTAAAATTGGTAATAAATTGATTATAAGCGTATAAACTTCTAAAAAATTGTCTTATGCCACAAGGAGTAGTAATTGCTGTAAAGCCGAGCCTGTTAATTGACTATGAGTGGATTGAGCCGTTGGTTGATTTTCTGAGGGATAACAACCGGGTAAATCTGAAAATAGGTGTGATTGAAACCTGTGACACAGAGGGGGAGACAAGCCTCACGGAAGGCCAGAAACTGATGTTTATCATCCCTGTAAAAGACTACCCGGCAGGTATAGAAACCGGTGCTGACTGCAATGCCAAAGGAGCGACGAAGGTTAAGTTCAAGACCAAAAATGATCCATTCACTTACATCTACGAGATCAAATTATAGCATACTTATTCAATTCATACACCATTAAATTTTAACACTATGCCACAAGGAAAAGTAGTACCCGTAAAACCAGCTGCCTCCACTGAGGAAGAAATAACCAGCACATCGTCGCAGCAGATTACCGGAAGCCAGACGACCAGCACAGAAGATAGCGTGAATACCACGACATCTTCAACAAGTACCTCGCAGCCTTCAGACGGACAAACCGGCTCGAGCACAAAGTTCTGAGTTTTGCCAGGATGTAACCCAGCCGTGTAGCCGTTGCATAGGACACCTCATGTTTCGGCCTGAAAAAAGTATTGCCTATTAAATCCGCTTAAGCTATGCCTCAAGGAAAAGTAATTGCCGTAAAGCCATCTTATACCGAAGGCACCAGAAGTGTGCCCCAAGATGAAGGCCACCTGTTCAAGAACCAAAAACCCAAGGAGCGCATCGTTTATATTGGGGTATGCAATGAAGATGGCACTTTCAGATGCAGCAGAAGAAAAGTCCAGGACATTGTCTGGTTCACTGATCTGGAGCGTGAATTCCATGTAGGGGATATCGTGTCCTTTGAAACTGACAGCAACCACACCGAAACCATAGACGCCGCTGTTTTTGTAAAGAAAGTGGGGCATGGGGGCGTGCACCTGCCCGGCAATATTTTCGCGAAAGTGGCTGTGCTGGCTACCTTGCTTTTGTTAGTGACCCTCATAAAAGAGAGCTAACTACATGCCATAGCAACAAATGTGTCTATGAAACTCGCCTGGGAACCACTATCCCGGACGCTTTTTGGTGCCCCGTGTTGCGGGGGCCGTTAAGGGGTCTTCGGGCCAGTTGTGCTTGGGGTAGCGGCCGCGCAGGTCCTTGCGCACCTCGAAGTAACCCGAGGTCCAGAAGCTGCGCAGATCCTGCGTCACCTGCACCGGGCGCGAGGCTGGTGAGAGGAGATGAAGCAGCAGAGGCACCTTGCCGCCCCCGATTAAGGGTGTGTCGAAGAGGCCAAACACCTCCTGCAGCCGCACAGCCAAAATGGGCGTGCGGGCATCTGAGTAATCCAAGGCAATGCGGGAGCCACTTGGCACCTGCAGATGCGTAGGAGCCAGGCGATGCATCTCCTGGCGCTTTTCCCAGGACAGATCCACCAATAGTATTTCCCTGAAGTCAAGTTTAGCCACTTGTTCCATGCTTCGCAATCCCAGCAGATACGGCCCAAGCCATACTTCCATCGTTTCGCTCAGGGTTTCGTCAGATACGTCTGGCCATTCCTGTGGGTGCAGGTGATGCAAAAAGGCCAGGCGTTGGCGTGTGCGCAACGCCTCATCCGTCCAACCAAGCTGGCTTATTCCTTTTTCCTGGAGGGCTTTCAGGAGTACGGCCGTTACTTCTTCCGGATCAGGGTTTGCCAATGGCGACTCTCCGAAGACGAGCGCGCCCAATCTTGTTAGCTGGCGGGCGACGATACGTTCCTTTGTATTGTCCCAACGTATCTCCCGGACTTCCTCTAACTGGCTTTGAAAATGCTGGCGCATCTCCTCTTTAGCGATTGGAGCAGCCAGGAGCACACGCGGCTGCTTGCCGACCTCCAGGTGAGCCACCGCGTAAAAGTCCGCCTCCCCGAATAATTCTGTTGCCAAGCTGGCGCGCTGCCCACTCAGCAGGCGCACCTTTCCCGTGGCTTCACGCTGTGCCAGCCGGTCGGGGTAAGCAAGCGCTGTCAGGATGCCAGCCGCTTCCGGATGTTGCGGGTTGTTTGTTTCCCGGAGGCGTTGGCGTAGGTTCTGTGCCTGTTCCCGCACCCGGCGCAGCGCATTTTCATCTACCACAAACCCAGGTGTAGGTACCCGCCGGCCTGCCAGCAGTTCTATCCGCAGGGGCAAGTCGGGGAGCGGCGCGCTGTAGCCTTGCTGCTGGGATTTGAGTATGTCGCGCTCGGCCAGCAGCGCCGCCAACGCGCAGGCTGTAGCACCGAGGCCAAGGGCATGGCCCCGCATGACAAGGTGCCCCAGCCGGGGCGACAAGCCCAGCGCCGCCAGGGCTTTGCCATGGGGAGTAGCTTGTCCGGTGTCAGTAATGGCCTCCAGGCGGCGCAGCAAGTCCTGCGCCAATGCCAGGGCGGCTTGTGGAGGCGTATCCAGCCAACTCAATGCTGAGGCGTCTTTCACTCCCCAAATAGCTAGCTCCAGGGCCAAGCCAGTTAAATCTGCTTCGCGAATTTCCGGTACCTGGCGGTCGGCGAGTTGCAGTTGGTCGGCAGAGGACCAGAGCCGGTAGCAAACGCCGGGGCCCAGACGGCCCGCGCGACCCCTGCGCTGATCAGCCGCCGCTCTGGACACCACGGTCGTCTCGAGCGTGGTGAGTCCGGTACGGGGTATGAAACGCGGCGCACGGGCGTAGCCGCCGTCAATCACTACTTTCACCCCTTCTATCGTTAAGCTGGTCTCGGCAATGCTGGTGGCCAGCACCACTTTACGGGTGCCTGCCGGTGCAGGCTGAATGGCATCCAGCTGTTTGCTGAGGGGTAGGTCGCCGTGCAGCAGGTGCAGGTCCGTGCCGTACGGCAGTTTACCTTCCAGGCGTTGCGCTACCTTACGCATTTCGCCCATACCGGGCAAAAACACCAACACATCGCCGGTGGCCTCGGTGTTAAAGACCTGCCGAAGGGCAGCAGGTACCAGGTTGGCCAGGCGCTCGGCGGGCCACTTGCCTGCAGCAGCGGCCTCTGCCGGTGTCAGGTAATGGGTTTCAACCGGGTACTGGCGTCCCTCGCTCCGAACAACGGGGGCCTGCAGCCAATTCCCTACCATCGTGGCATCCAGGGTGGCGCTCATCACCAGCAAGCGCAGATCAGGCCGTAACACGGCTTGTGCGTCTAAGGCCAAAGCGAGGCCAAGGTCGGCTTGCAGGCTGCGCTCATGAAACTCATCAAAGATCACGGCGGCTATACCCTCCAGCGCGGGGTCGTCTTGTAGCAGGCGCGTCAGGATTCCTTCGGTCACCACCTCGATCCGGGTTTTGTTCGATACTACATGCTCCATCCGTACCCAGTAACCTACTGTCTGGCCTACCGCCTCGCCCAGCAAATCGGACATGCGCTGTGCGGCTGCACGGGCAGCGAGTCGCCGAGGCTCCAGCACCAGGATCCTGCCTTTCTGGCACCAGTCTGCCTGTAATATGGCAAGGGGCACCAAGGTGGTTTTACCGGCACCGGGAGGGGCCTCCAGCACGGCTTTTGCATTGTTTTCAAAGGCAGCCAGCAGTGCGGGCAGCGCTTCTTTTACAGGCAGGTCAGGCAGGGTAGGGAGTAAGTCTTGAAACGGCATACCTCTCAAAGTTCTGAATTCTTTTGGAGATATAAAGCGGCAGCGCGCATTTCGCGTGATTTATCCTTTTGGTGAGGCCAGCCTCCAACCCGTTAATTATACTTTAGACTAGTTTTGAGATGTTAGCTAATGGGGAAGTTCTGAGAATGGCCCATGTGTATTGGCGTGTTAGCGTGCGTGAATGGGTTGATTTATAAGGGACTATGAGCTAAACTTCCTGGGCTAAAAATCAACCAAAATAAAGGCAGGCACGTTAAATTAATTATAGGATAGTTGACATTTTATACCCCCTTGGCATCGTGTTTTTTTGTTTAGAGAATTAGTTTTTCACATCTAAAGCTTAAAGTACTATGGCAAACTTAGAAAAAAGAAACGGAGGCGTATCAAGTCCCTCCCGCTCTATCTTCTCGGATTTATTTGCAGACGTGGACAGGATGTTTGACAACGACATGTTCCTGATGCCAATGCCCTGGAAGAGAATGAGCGAGCGAAGCGTTCCGGCAGTAAACATCAAAGACAACCAAAAGGAGTACCAGATCGAGATTGCTGCCCCCGGTATGAAGAAGGAGGATTTCAACGTGGACATGGAAAATGGCAGGTTAACGATCAGCAGCCATAAAGAGGAGGAGAAAAACGAGGACAAGGAAAACTACCATCGTCGTGAGTACAACTACAGCTCATTTAGCCGCTCTTTCAACCTGCCTGAGAATGTGAAGCCCGAGGATGTGAAGGCCCAGTATACCGACGGCATCCTGCGCCTGACCGTGCCCAAAAAAGAAGAGCAGGAGAAACCAAAAAAGAGAATCAAAATCGACTAATCGTTCCTGTTGAAAGGAAGAAACAGACCGGGGCCGAAGCAACATACATGCTTCGGCCCCGGTCTGTTTTGTGTCTGTAGGCGTACGGATCGCCTACTTCGTTACAGCTTGAGGTTTCTTGCCCATCACTTCGGCCACGATCTCATAAGAGCGCAGACGGGCTTTCGGTTCGTAGATATGCGACGTGATCATCACCTCATCCACCTGAGTTGCTGCGGCAAACTCTTGTAGTTGCTGCCGGATTGTCTCCGGCGAACCTATGAAAGTGTACTGCAGCATTTGCCGCACGGCATACTGCTCTGAGGCGTCCCATATTCCGGCCATACTGTCCACGGGTGGGTTCATCGGTTTTGCGGTTCCCCGGATCACGTTCAGAAAGGACTGGTAGAGCGATGTGGCCAGGTGCGCAGCCTCTTCATCGGAGTCTGCGGCCACCACATTGATACCCGCCATGGTATAGGGTTTGTCCAGCGTGTCGGAGGGTTGAAAATGGTCGCGGTATATCTTGAGGGCTGTGTGCAACAGGCTTGGCGCGAAGTGGCTGGCAAAGGCGAAAGGCAAGCCTTTGCTGGCAGCCAACTGTGCGCTAAACGTGCTGGAGCCAAGCAACCAGATGGGGATGTCCAGGCCTTCACCCGGCACGGCCCGCACCCGCGAAGAAGCATCTCGCGGCTCCAGGTAACTTTGCAGCTCCTCCAGGTTATCGGGGAAGTCCTCCCCGGCTCCCTGAAGATCGCGGCGCAGGGCCATGGCCGTCACGTGGTCGGTGCCGGGCGCCCGCCCCAGACCCAGGTCGATGCGGCCGGGGTAAAGGGTTTCGAGGGTCCCGAACTGCTCCGCCACCACCAAAGGGGCATGGTTGGGCAGCATAATGCCGCCAGAACCCACCCGAATGGTGGAAGTGCCACCGGCTACATACCCGATCAGCACGGAGGTGGCTGAACTGGCAATGCCGGGCATGTTGTGGTGCTCCGCCATCCAGAAACGCTTGTACCCCCATTTCTCGACATGTTGGGCGAGCGAAAGGGTATGGCTGAAGGATGCAGCCGGAGTTTTGCCAGATAAGACAGGAACAAGGTCCAGCACCGATATTTGCAGGTCTGACGGGTTGATTTCGGGGTTAATCATATGCTTTGATTCTGTTTAAAACGCGGTGGATGGAATGGTACTACTTAGAAAAAAGCGAAGACTTTCAGAAGCGAGAAGCCAAGGCTTAGTCATACCCCTATCAACTGGGAAAAGGCGAAATGGTTTTCAACCGACCAAAAGGGTGCCCGTATGAGTAAAGTCATGAACCTATGATCACTGAAAAACAACTTACATGATGGAGGAAAAATCAACAGCGAAAACATTCAGGCTCGGAGGTGACTTGGAAGTAAACCGCATGGGGTATGGCGCGATGCGCATCACTGGTGAAGGAATCTGGGGACCACCAAAAGACAAGCAAGCAGCCATGAAGGTACTGCAGCGGGCTGTGGAATTGGGTATAAACTTCATCGATACAGCCGACAGCTATGGGCCGAACGTTTCGGAAGAACTGATAGCCGAGGCGCTGCACCCCTACAAGGAGGGGCTGGTAATTGCCACTAAAGGCGGCTTGCTGCGTACCGGCCCAAACGAGTGGCCGATCAATTCGCATCCCGACCACCTGCGCAAAGCACTGGAAGGAAGCCTGGAGCGCCTGAAACTTGACCGGATTGATCTATACCAACTACATCGCGTTGATCCGGAGGTGCCCTTTGAAAAGTCGCTGGAGTTTTTGCAGCAGGCGCAGGAAGAGGGGTTGGTAAAGCACATCGGGCTATCGGAGGTATCGGTGGAGCAAATTAAAAAAGCGCAGGAGTACGTGCAAGTGGTATCGGTACAGAACAAATACAGCGTAAATAACCGGGAGTGGGAGGACGAACTGACTTACTGCCGCGAGCAACAGATGGCCTTTATACCCTGGTACCCTCTGGGTGGCGGCAACCAGGAAATACTGGACAAGGTAGTGCAGGTAGCGAAGAAGCATGCTGCCTCTGCCCATCAGATCGCGTTGAGTTGGCTGCTGCATCATTCCCCGAACATCCTGCTGATTCCGGGAACCTCTCAGGTGAAGCACCTGGAGGAGAACTATGCAGCAGCTTCTATCTCGCTGTCCGAGGAAGACATGCAGGAATTAAACAAGCTTGGCAGTGCTTAAGCTTAGCGTACTTTAGTAAACACAAAGGGAGCCATTCGATTGAGTGGCTCCCTTTGTGTTTAAATGCTTTTCCTTTTTGAGGATTGCAGCGCTTCCGTCAGGAGCTGCAGGACAGCATAGAGCAGCCGGCTTTCTGACTTGCCCAGTCTGGTCGCTTTTTCAAGAACTTGTCGAAATCCCTGGAATAAGGGGCTGCGATGGCCTCCTGCAACTCCCTGAAAAGCTGGTCCTCCCCGCGCTCTAACTCCTCAATGGCCTGGTGGAGCAGGTAATTCCGGAGTATAAACCGAGGATTAGCTGCCCGCATCATCGCCTGGGATTCGCTTCGGGGGCACGTATTCCGCTGTAAGCGCGTGCTGTACTGCAGCATGATGTCGTGCAGGGATTTGGCACTTGTCTGATCGGGGGTATCGTAAAAGCTTTCCTGAAAATGGCTTAAAACCTCTTCCTGGCTTTTTACTTCAAGCGGCAACTCCGTAAGCAGCTGGTAGAATAGGGTCATATCCGGATTGAGGGCAGAGAGCATCTCCTCGAACTGCACGATGAAATCGCTGTCGCCCTCCGTTACCGCATCCAGTCCTAATTTGCGGCCCATCATGGCGTAATACTTTGTATAGAACAGCTCACGGTAAGTTTCCAGCGCAGCCACCAGTTCTTTGGTATCGGGCAGCAGGGGCGCCAGGGCACTGGCCAGGCAGCCCAAATTCCAGTAGGCAACAGAATGCTGCTTCCCGAAAGCATACCTCCGACCGGGCAAATCGGTGGTATTGGGCGTGAAGTCGGGGTCATAATTGTCCAGGAACGAGTATGGGCCGTAGTCGATGGTGAGCCCCAGGATCGACATATTATCGGTGTTCATGACGCCATGCACAAAGCCGACACGCAGCCACTCCACCACCATGGTAGCCGTGCGCTCCACCACTTCCGCATACCAGGCCAGGATTCTGGCGTCGCCTTCGCCGGGTATGTGTGGGTAATAGCGGTTGATTGTCCAATCCGTCAGTTGCTGGAGGTTTTCTTTTTCCTTGCGGGCGGCCAGCATCTCAAAATTCCCGAAACGCAAAAAACTGGGTGCCACGCGCATCACAATGGCTCCGGGCTCATAGGCGGCGTTGCCGTTGTAAAACATATCCCGCATCACCTGGTCGCCGGTGCTCACCAGGCTGAGGGCGCGGGTAGTAGGCACCCCGAGGTAGTGCATGGCTTCGCTCATCAGGTACTCGCGCACCGAAGAGCGCAATACCGCACGTCCGTCGGCCCGGCGGGAGTATGGCGTGGGGCCAGCGCCTTTTAACTGCAGTTCCCAGGTTTTGCCGGCGTCTGTCTCTAGCTCGCCCAGGGTCATGGCGCGTCCGTCGCCCAGTTGTCCGGCCCAGTTGCCGAACTGGTGCCCGGCATAGCAGGCGGCATAAGGCTTCATGCTGTCGGCCACAGCGTTGCCGCCGAGCAAGGCAACCGCCTCTGGGGTATCGGGTTTGGCTATACCTAATTCTTTGGCCAGGGCCGGGGACCATGCCAGCAGGGTTGGGTTCCGGACAGGGGAGGGCTGCACACGGCTGTAGAGCACCCCCGGTGTTTGGCGTGGGCGCAGGTCGCCGCTGCCATCCCCGGGGAAAGTCTCAACAAAGTCATTTTTATAGTGGAGGGTATGGATGGGTTGCATATGTCGTTTTTTAAGGAAAAGGCATGGAAGCCAAAAAGGCTTATCCGGGTTTAAAGGTATGAACTGTTTCGGACATGGTATGGCTAGGCAGGCTCATCCAGTTTTATTAGGCTCGCCGAGTTGATGCAGTAGCGCAGCCCGGTCGGTTCGGGCCCATCGTTCGAGACATGGCCGAGGTGCCCGCCGCATGTATTGCACAACGCCTCCATTCGGTTCATTTTGTGGCTGTCGTCAAACTGGTACCGGATGGCGCTTTTGGTATACGGCTGCTTAAAGCTTGGCCACCCCGAGATGGCATGATACTTTGTGTCCGCATCGAATAAAGGATTTCCGCATCCCGCGCAAGCGTAAAGCCCAGGGGTATAAACCTTGCAGTAGGCATTTCGGTAAGCCTTTTCGGTGTCTTTCTGCCGCAGCACCGCGTACTGCTCCGGCGTTAACTGCCGCCGCCAGGCCTCCTCCGTTTTCTGGACAACCCGCGCCGGCTCCGGATTCCCGTATGTGGCATACTTGATAATGTCGAACCAGCGCAGCATGGGCATAAAAGGTGGCTACTATGTGCTATACCCCAACAGGGTTTCTGCAGCTTTTGTTTACCGTGCTTAAGTAATCGGGCTGTAGTATATTTATGAAGGAATCAAAGCACTGCCGAAACCGGCTAATCCCATCCCTACGTTAATTCATTACCCCGGCATTGTTTATCGATTCAGGGATATTGTTCGTACCATTGTGTAAAAATACCAAGTATATGTCGATCATGATATTTAGCCAGCGGAAGGATGTGAGTCCCTGGGTGAATGCACTAAAGGAAAAAAGGCCCGATGTTCCCGTGCGGGTATACCCGGATGGGGAGGAGAATGAGGGCGTTACATTTGCGCTTGCCTGGAACCATCCCCTGGGTGCATTTCAAGAGTTTCCGAACCTGAAGTGTATCTCCTCGATGGGCGCAGGCGCCGACCATATCCTGAAAGACCCGACTATCCCCGCCGATGTGACCATTACCAGAATCAAGGACATCAACCTGACCCGCGACATGGGTGCTTTCGTGCTGTCGCTTGTCTTGAATCACCTGCGGGGGCTTGCAGCTTACAAGGACAAGCAACAAGCAAATATCTGGAAACCAAGGCGCTATACCCGCCCTGAGGAGGTTACGGTCGGCATTATGGGTATGGGCGAATTAGGGGGCCACGTAGCCCGGTTGATGCGGCAACTTGGCTGCAAGGTATGCGGCTGGGCCACTTCCAGAAAAGCGATAGAAGGGATGCAGGTGTTTGCCGGCCCAACTGAATTAAGTGCATTTCTGGCCCAGACGGACATATTGGTTTGCCTCCTGCCACTGACCCCTGATACTGCCAACATCCTGAACAAAGATACTTTGTCGCAGTTGCCTAAGGGTGCTTTCCTGATCAACGTGGCCCGTGGGGAGCATTTGGTGGAAGAAGATCTGCTGGAGTTATTAGAAACAGGCCACCTGTCTGGCGCGAGCCTGGACGTGTTCCGTCAGGAGCCCTTGCCAGCTGGGCACCCTTTCTGGAGCCATCCCCGCATCAGCATTACCCCTCATATTGCCAGCATCACGGATCCTGGTTCGGTTGTAGAGCAGGTGCTGGAGAACTATGACCGATTACAGGCAGGCCAACCCCTCCAAAATATTGTTTCCCGGACAAAAGGATATTAACCCCTCCATCTCTATGAACCCATTTCACTACGCTTTCAAAGTAAAGGACATCGCTTCTACCCGAACTTTCTATACCGAAATTTTAGGCTGCGCCGAAGGCCGCAGCACAGCGCAATGGATAGACTTCGACTTCTTCGGGCATCAGTTGTCAGCGCACGTAAGCACTAACCGTCCTGCGCTTGACTATTGCGGGAAAGTAGATGGCGTTAGCGTACCGATTCCGCATTTCGGGTGCATCTTGTCTATGGAGGAATTTGAGCAGGTGCAGGCGCGTCTGCAACAGCACCAGATCGAGTTTGTGGTAGAGCCCCAAACCAGGTATGAAGGCCAGAAGGGAGAGCAGCGGACCATGTTCGTGCTGGACCTAAGTGGCAACCCCATTGAGTTCAAGGCTTTCCGCAACCGGGAAGAGGTGTTTGTAGCGTAGGAAGGAAAAAGCCTTTACTGCCTGGTAAGGTTTGTCGGGACCTCAGCCAATGAAAACCAGTCATGCCAGGCGCGGTGATCAATCAGGGCCGGAAGTTTGGTGTTGATACCGAAAAAAGTATGGCCATACCTTCAGCTCCTGGTTTTTCAAAAAAAAAATTGCTTGTAACAAGTAAGTAATTCGAGCAATTACGAAGCTGTTTATGCGGTACTTTCAGTGCAATTACCTTTTTTTGAAGCGATGCTTTTTCTTACTCTACAAGTTAATTGGCAAGGGTGGGGCTGAGTTTGACCAAAATATTTTGTGTAGTTAAGCATCTCCTAACCCACACCATGCTTAACTTATGAATAAAGCAGGTCAATTTTAAGATGGCTACTTTATTTCGGGATAAGGTTTTTTCTATATTAAAATGTATTTTATATATAACACACGGTAAAGGTTTACACGTAATATGAAGCATGCCTCATGATTGATATTTGGGTTTGCTGGTTGCAGGCGCTTGCAGGTCTCAGTTGTGGCTAAATTTCATGCTATACAATTAAACCATTTATCATGACAAAAAATCTTTACAAACTCTGTTTTGCTTTAGCGTTTTGTCTTTTGCAGTTATCTGTTGCAAAGTCAGCTTCTGCCACCACCGCGCCAGGCGGTGATACGCCTCCAACTTATGCATGCAGGGTAGGAGAGGGCGCTTTCTCTAATGTTGTGTATACCTCAGGAGGTAATACATCAACCAGTTTAACTCCCGAATTTGTGAAACCAGGCGAAATTCTGAAAGTGTGTTTCGACATCTCGAATGTTTCCAGTACGAATACAGTTCCCTGGTAAGTTATGAAGCTCCTAATGCTACATCAGACAATATTGAAGAACAGGAAGTGCATGATTTTATGACAATGGATATCACTTCAAACGGATCCTATTGCCTGGAGATTGTTGTGCCGAACTGCTACTACCAGGTTGACTTTGTAAAAGGGTGTATCATTGAGAAACTAGGCAGCGGAAATCTATATGGCACCAGAAAAATCTCTTTCGCCAATGGTGGAACCACTGCCTGTGTTCCTACAGAGCCGGAAGGTTGTACGCCAGGTTACTGGAAAAACCACACCGATCGATGGGTGGGGTATAGCACGAGTGAAAGCTTCCAGACTGTTTTTGGCATTACCAATATGCAAGGATTGGGCAACCTTACGCTGTTGGGCGCGCTTAACCTGGGCGGTGGCGGCTTTGCCAGCCTGGCGCGCCATGCGACAGCTGGTTTACTGAGTGCTTCGCACAGTGATGTAGATTATACCTATTCGGCTGACAATATAAAGGCTTTGGTAAAAAGTGCCTTTGATGCAGGAGAACTAGGGGATCTTAAAAGTAATCTTGAGCGCGCCAATGAAGCAGGTTGCCCTCTAGGCGGATCATCGGCTACTACTTCATTGCAGGGAAACAGTAGCAAGAAGTCGATGCAGCAGTTGCAGGGTATCAGCCTCAGCGCTTACCCAACGCCGTTTGCTGATAAAGCCACGATTGCATTCACGCTGCAGCGCACAGAACAATTTACCATAGACCTGTATGATATGAAAGGCAGCCTGGTGAAGCGGTTAAAAGCCGGTACAGCCGTAGGCGGTCAATTGACTGAGGTTGAGGTTGATGGTGCCAGCTTAGGCAATGGGCTGTATCTGGCCCGTTTAGTAAGCCAGTCAGAGTCTAAAGTTGTAAAGCTGCTGCTGAAGAAACAGTAACTTACAGCACATCAATTGTAAGGAAGGGTATACTGCGAGAGATCGCAGTATACCCTTCCTTTTTTTAGGGTAACCCGCTGCACACATTTTGCTGCATCCAGACTCTGAGCACTATCCTTATTTAACCTAATTCTAAATTGGGCTTCTGAGCGTGCTTTGTGCAACTATGCAAGGCTAAATCCTAGTATAAAAGGCTGGTAACATGATGTTGAATTTAAATACTACGAACATGGAAGCAACATGCAATCACTGCTCTCACTGGGAGCAAGATCCAAATAAAATAGAAATGCAAACCAAGGACTTCGGCGTATGCGATGAGCTGACAGGCCAGCATGCCATGGAGCCATCCTATGTGCTGCCTCTGGTACACGAAGGGCCGAGCGGGGATATGAAGCCAAAGCAATTCGAAATGATCACAGGTGCTACCTTTGGCTGTAACCATTTTAGCAGTCGCGGAAACTGGGTGAAGTAGCCTAATATTGATTTTACCCGGACGAGGGGTGGGTTTATACGAACGGCAGGTATAAACCCACCCCTCGTTTATTTTTAGATTATACCTGACCAGAACTGTTAAGAGAGCGCATATGCCGGTAGTATTTCCGTTCTTTGCGCTTTAGCTGATTCCGGTATAAACGCATTACTCCCATGGTCTTCGATTTCCGGCTGCAGGTTTTCTATCAGGTAGCCCAAAAACTCAGTTTCACCAAAGCTGCCCAGGCGTTGTTTATCAGTCAGCCCGCCGTAACCAAGCACATCAACGAACTAGAGCAGCAATTGGGAACTGGCCTGTTTAAGCGGCATGGCAACAGCATCAGCCTGACCCCGGCCGGCACTATTCTGGTTACTTATGCCGAGAAGATTCTCAGAACCTATACCGAGCTCGAAAACGAACTGCTGCAACTGCAGGAAGCGACAAGTGGCCAACTGCGCATTGGGGCCAGCACCACCCTGGCGCAGTATGTACTGCCTAAAGTGCTAGCCTCTTTCCGCAGTGCTTACCCAGCTATTCATTTCTCGTTTGCGGCGGGCAATACCGAGGCGATCGAAGAACAGGTGATTTGCGGGAAAGCTGATCTGGGGGTAGTGGAAGGCGATTCGCATCACCCGCAAATAACATACGCCCCCTTCCTGAAAGACGAAATCGTGCTGGTGACCCGCACATCCAACAAGCACGTTACGCAAGCCGAGATAAAACCTGAGCTGCTGAAATCCCTGCCACTGGTTTTGCGCGAGCCTGGTTCCGGTACCCTTGATGTACTGTATAAAGCACTCGCCAAAGTCCAGATCCAGCCGAAAGACCTGCAGCCCGAGCTATACCTGGAGAGCACGGAGAGTATAAAACAGTACCTGCTGCACTCCGACAGCCTTGCATTCTTGTCTGTTCATGCGGTGCTGCAAGAAATCACCCGAAACGAGTTGCGCATCCTGGACGTGAGAGGGCTCAGTGTATCACGCACCTTCCAGTTCGTGCAGCTGCATGGGCAAACCTCTAAACTGGCTGATTTTTTCAGAAGGCATTGTATTAGTCATTATAACTTAAAGTAATACCAAATTACTTTTTGTGATTTGATTTCGGTATGCTTAAATGGCACCTTTGCTTGCTCCATAGGATAACGCCAGGTGCCATGAAAAAAGTAAAGGATGACAGCCGGAAACAAACGAAGCACCCCGAGGGGGCGCTCGACCGGCGTATCACCACACGGCAGCTGCTGTTTCTGCTGTTCGTGGTGCTGTGCCTGACGCCCTACATTTCAGCGCCGTTTGCCTTATTACTGGGAGTGGTTGTCGCACAGTTTATCGGGCACCCGTTTCTGCACCTTAACCACAAGGCCACGCACCTGTTGCTGCAAGTGTCAGTGGTAGGGTTAGGGTTTGGCATGAATGGGCATGCGGCGTTAGTGGCTGGCAAGAGCGGCTTGCTGCTAACGGTGGTTTCCATTGCATTCACGCTGGTGCTGGGAACATTGCTGGGCAAGTGGTTGGGCATAGAGCAAAAAACAACTCACCTCATCACTGCCGGTACTGCCATCTGCGGCGGCAGCGCTATTGCCGCTTTGTCTCCCCTGGTAGGTGCTGGTGAAAGGCGCATTTCTGTAGCCTTGGGCACCGTGTTTATTCTCAATGCGGTGGCGCTGTTTCTTTTTCCGGCAATTGGCAGGTATCTGGGCCTGTCGCAGGCGCAGTTTGGGCTGTGGTGCGCCATCGCCATCCACGACACCAGTTCGGTGGTAGGGGCAGCCAGCAAATACGGTCCACAGGCCCTGGAGGTGGCTACTACCGTTAAACTGGCCAGGGCCCTCTGGATTATACCCCTCAGCCTGGCGACAGCCTATGCGTTCAAAAATAAAGCGGGTCATCTTAAATTCCCTTATTTTATTTTAGCCTTTGTGCTGGCTATGCTGGCGAATACTTATTTGCCGATGGTGCAGCAGGCGAGCCCGTTTTTTGTTCAAGTGGCCAAAGCCGGTCTTACCTTAACCCTTTTCCTCATCGGGGCAGGGCTTTCCCGCAAGGCACTAAAGGCGGTGGGGGCAAAGCCGCTCCTGTTGGGTGTGCTGCTGTGGGCGGCAATCTCAGCCCTTTCTTTACGCATCATTCTGCATTAGGCAGCCTACCTTTCAAGCACTCAACCCGGAGGGTAAAAGCAACCACACGGGGACATTTGGGTTTTGTAAACGACTGCTGCATCAGGAAAAAATTTTCATGTTATAAGGCAATGGACCGCAAGCTGCCGCCACGCTATTTTTTATTGTTTCAGTTCAATTTATCCTCTGCGTAAAATATGCTGGCAGCGCGGCCACTAACTGCTTCGGAAAGATAAAAGAGCTTGCCTGATAGCTTATTTACAAGGATTCTGCGTGTTTTTGTGACCTCAGGGGCAAAGTCCCCGTAAAAATATATAAGCCGCAACCAACCTCTAAAGCTATACAATTATGGTAGTTAACTTATACCCCACTGCTTCTAAAGACGGGAGAAGAAAGAAGCGTCTGGCCATCCTTAAATGGACTTTGCTGGGAGCGCTGGTGCTGGTGATCGGCGTGGTAGCTGCTATCGTGTTATATGAGGTAAAAACATCCCGGTTCCAGGCCCAGGAACTTTCAGCCTATGCCAAGTCCCTGACCTACGAATTGAAGGAGGGCCCAAGCGATGCCATCGAGTTTCCGAAAGGAGGCCCCTTTGATACCCGGCTCGGGTATGCGCAAATGCCAAACCTATTAACCAGAGCCAATAAGCGGGGCCTGGAGGTAAAACAACAAGCACGGTTCTCACCTGAACTGCTAACTTATACCTCCGAGGGCTTTTATGTGCCTTATGCTGAGAAAACGCAGGTAGGCTTACATATCATGGACAGCAAAGGGCAACCCATCTACCAATTCACGTATCCCCAGCGCATTTATCCGGACTTTGCCTCCATTCCACCTCTGGTAGTACAGTCGCTGTTGTTTATTGAAAACCGCACGCTATTGGATACCACGCAGCTTTTCATGAACCCGGCAGTGGATTGGGTTCGTTTCACGAAGGCGTCTATCCATGAGGCAGCCAAAATGGTAGGACTGAACTACAAAACCATCGGAGGCAGTACCTTGGCTACCCAAATCGAAAAATACCGCCATTCCCCTGAGGGGATCACCGCCAGCCCTATCCAAAAATTGCAGCAAATGGCCTCTGCCAGTGTGCGGGTATATCAACAGGGGGCTAAAACGCTGCCTGCGCGTAAAAACCTGGTGCTGACCTATGTCAACACGGTGCCACTATCCGGTGCGCCGGGGTATGGGGAGGTGCACGGCCTGGGCGATGGCCTCTGGGTATGGTTTAATGCTGATTTGAACAACGTCAATCAACTCCTGACAACCTCTAGCACCAATACTGATACACTGCTTGCACAGGGACAGGCACTCCGGCAGGTGCTTTCGCTGATGATCGCCCAGCGCAGGCCTTCTTTTTACCTGAGCGCGCAGGGCAGAAATGAACTGAACGGCCTGACGGGGAGCTATCTGCGGCTGCTTGCTAACAACGGATACATTAGCCCGGAACTGCGCGATGCCGGTCTGGCACAGGAGGTCAATTTCCGGGATTTCAAGAACAATGCGCCTGATTTCCCGAACAAAACAGACAAGGGCTCTTTAATGGCGCGTACCCACCTTTCCGGGATGCTGGGCAAAACACTCTACGACCTCGACCGCCTGGATTTATCCGCCACGACAACCCTGCAAAACGACCTCCAGAAGAAAATAGGCGCTTACTTGGATAGCCTGAACAATGGTGCTTTCGCCAAGGAAGCCGGTATGTTCGGGGACAGACTGCTGTCATCGGGCGGAACGGAGCAGGTACATTATAGCTTTACGCTGTTCAAGCGGAGCCCTTACGGGAACCTAGTGCGGGTACAGACAGATAACACGGACCAGCCTTTCGACCTGAACGAGGGCAGTAAGCTTGAACTCGGGTCCACTGCCAAACTGCGCGTGTTGGCTACGTATTTAGAGGTGATCGCAGAAGTGCACGGGAAATATGCCAATCAGCCGAAAGAGGCCATTCAGAAAGCGCTGAAAGAGCCGCAGGATAACCTGAGCCTTTGGGTGCTGCAGTACCTGGCCTATTCCAAAGACAGTAGCCTAAAAGCGACGTTGGAAGCTTCCCTGGAGCGCAGCTACTCCGCTAGCCCGTATGAGTCGTTCTTTACGGGTGGGGGGATGCACACTTTTCATAATTACCGCAACGAAGACAATGGCCGCCGCCCTACCGTTCGGGAAGCTTTCCTGAAGTCAATCAACCTGCCCTTTATCCGGATGATGCGTGATATCGTGAAGTACACGACCTACCAGCAAGTGGAGAACGTGCCTGCCCTCATGGGCAACGACCACGACCCGCGCCGCCGCGCCTACCTTACGGAATTTGCCGACCGGGAAGGGAAAAAATACATGCGCCGCTTCTGGAACAAGTATAACGGGAAAAACGCTGAGGAACGACTGACTTTGCTTTTGGATGGGCTGCGCCAGAACCCGGTGCGCTTGGCGGTAGCGCATCGCTACCTGTATCCTAACACGGATTCGGTGCAGTTCGAGAAAATGCTGCGCTCCAGAGTGGATGACCGAAAACTGACGCACGATCGGGTTATGGAGCTTTACCACCGGTACGGGCCAGAGGCTTACAGCCTGCCTGACCAGGGATATGTTGCTAAGGTGCACCCTTTGGAACTATGGATGCTCGGCTATAAGCTGCAACACCCCGATGCTACCTGGGCTAACGTAGTAGAGGCAAGCCAGGCCCAACGACAGGAAGTTTATACCTGGTTGTTCCGAACAAAATACAAGAGCGCCCGCGATTCTCGCATCCGAACCATGATGGAATTAGATGCCTTCAAGGACATCCAGCAGCGCTGGGCAAGACTGGGATACCCTTTCAGGGAGATGGTGCCCTCTTTGGCAAGTGCATTGGGCTCGTCCGGTGACCGCCCGGAAGCCTTGGCTGAACTGATGGGCATTATCCTTAACAAGGGCTTGCGGCAGCCAACGCTACGCATCGAGTCGTTGCATTTTGCGGCAGACACCCCTTACGAGACCCTTTTGCGCCAGCAGGCCCATGCCGGGAAGCAAGTCATGGCACCGGAAGTGGCCGAGGTGCTGCGGGGTGCCTTACTCGATGTGGTGGACGAAGGAACAGCCCGCCGCTTGGTAGGCGGCTTTAAAAAGCCAAACGGTGAGCCCATGCAGATGGGAGGCAAGACCGGTACCGGCGACAACCGCTATGTAACGCTGAGCGTACGGGGGCACCGGGTTGCCTCGCGCGCCGTGAACCGCACCGCCACATTTGTTTTCTTTTTAGGGGATAGCCACTTTGGTGCCCTGACAGCCTTTGTGCCAGGGCGCAAGGCGGAGAGTTTTCATTTCACTTCTTCGTTGCCCGTGCAGGTGCTAAAAGGTATGGCCCCCATCCTGGAACCATACCTGGCCGCTGACGCCGCCAACCAGGACCTAAACCTGAAAAATGAAAACTTATTGGCAACACAAGACACCCTCGGAAACTCTTTCATCAAAACAAGTTACAAGAATAGCCCTGCGCCAGTCGCAAGCCAAAAACAGTAGTTGCCCGAGGCTTGTATTTGGTCAGCAGCGATAAACAAACCCAGCCCTTGGTTTAAGTATAATAACTGCCCGCTATCTGTTGATGGCGGGCACACACTTATCAAACTTAAGAGTATGGCTCCATTCATCAAACTATTCCGTGACATCAGCTATAAAGACCTGAGCCTGGTAGGCGGTAAAAATGCCTCCCTGGGCGAGATGTTCAACCAATTGAACCCCGAGGGTATACTGGTGCCCAATGGCTACGCTACTACAGCTGATGCGTACTGGCATTTCCTGGACCACAATAACCTGCGTGAGAAACTGGGGCAGGTGCTGGACAACCTCGACAAGGATAGCTTCGATAACTTGTCTGCAGTAGGGCAGGAGGCAAGGGCGCTGATTCTGGAAGGCGAGTTTCCGGGAGATGTGAAGCAGGAAATAGCAAAGGGGTATGAGTACCTGCAATCAGAGTGCGAGGAGGAGCTGTCGTTGGCGGTACGGAGCAGCGCCACTGCCGAGGATCTGCCCAAGGCCAGCTTTGCGGGACAGTTGGAGACCTACCTGAACGTTTGCGGCTTACAGAACCTGTACAAAGCTTGCCACCACAGCTACGCCTCGCTTTTCACGGATCGGGCGATCAAGTATCGGGTAGATAACGGGTTTGAGCACATGCAGGTGGCGCTGTCGGTGGGGGTGCAGGTCATGGTGCGTTCTGACCTATCCTGCTCTGGCGTTATGTTCACGCTAGACCCCGATACAGGTTTTGAGAATGTCGTCGTAATTTCAGGGGCCTGGGGCCTGGGGGAGAATGTGGTGCAGGGTACTGTCAATACAGATGAGTTTGTCGTGTTTAAACCCATGCTCGGCAAAGCCCGGCAACCCATCCTTTCGCATAAACTAGGCAGCAAGGCCAAAACCATGGTATACGCCGACAAAGCCGGAGATGAACTGCAGCGACCACAGGAGGCTATCCTAAACACCGACACCCCGCCGGAAAAACAGGAAGCATATGTGCTTCGGGATGAGGAAATAGTACAGCTGGCACAATGGGGCGTGCGAATTGAAGCGCACTATGGCCAGGCCATGGACATCGAGTGGGCAAAGGATGGCATGACCGAAGAGTTATTTATTGTGCAGGCACGGCCCGAAACGGTGCAGAGCCAGAAGCAGAACCAACAGTGCTTTACAGAATACAGCCTGAAGGAGGAAGGCAAGGTGCTGTGCGCGGGCATTGGCCTGAGCAGCCGCATTGTGTCCGGCACTGCCCGCATCCTCAGCTCGCCCAAAGAAATTGATAAACTGCAAAAGGGCGAGGTACTGGTAACCCGTAGAACAGACCCCGACTGGGACCCCATCCTGAAGAAAGCCAGCGCCATTATCACAGAGCAGGGGGGCAGGACCAGCCATGCAGCGATTGTGGCGCGCGAGGTCGGGGCCGTGGCCGTGCTGGGAACCAACAATGCAACCAGCGCGATACGGGACGGGCAGGAAGTGACCGTTTCCACGGCGGGCGGTGAGAAAGGGTATGTGTACGAAGGCAAGTTGGAGTGGTCGGAGAAGCAGACAGACCTGAGTAAGCTGGGCAAGTCGCGCACCAAAGCAAGGCTTATTCTCGGCGACCCGGAACAGGCTTTTAAATACTCGTTTTTACCCAATGATGGCGTTGGACTCATGCGTATGGAGTTCATCATCAACAATTCCATCCAGATTCACCCGATGGCGCTAAAGCACTTCGACAAAGTGGAAGACCAGGAGGCGAAGGATAAAATCGCGCAACTCACGCATGATCACGCCAACAAAGCAGGTTACTTTGTGGACCAATTGGCAGAGGCTACGGCAGTAATGGCAGCGGCCTTTTACCCCAAGGACGTTATCGTGCGGATGAGTGACTTTAAATCGAATGAATACGCCAACCTGATCGGGGGGCGTCAGTTTGAGCCCGAGGAAGCCAACCCGATGTTAGGGCTGCGAGGGGCTTCGCGGTATTACCACCCGCTCTACCAGGAGGCTTTTGAACTGGAGTGCCAGGCTATGCGACGGGTGCGCGACGAAATGGGATTGCAGAATGTAAAGCTGATGGTCCCTTTTTGCAGAACCTTGGAAGAGGCAGAGAAAGTGCTGGCCCTGATGGCGGAGTATGGCTTAAAAAGGGGAGAGAACGAATTGGAAATCTATATGATGGTGGAGGTGCCGAGCAATGCCTTGTTGGCTGATAAGTTTGCAGCGCACTTCGATGGCTTTTCTATTGGCTCTAACGACCTCACACAACTGGCGCTGGGCGCAGACCGTGACTCTAGCCTGCTGAGTGATCTGTTCACGGCATTTGACCCGGCAGTGCAGCAGCTGATCAACATGACGCTGCAAAAAGCGAAGGAGAAAGGCATCCCAACCGGTCTTTGCGGCCAGGCCCCCAGTGATTACCCCGAATACGCGGCCTTTCTGGTGGAAAACGGCATCGACAGCATCTCCTTTAACCCCGACGCCTTTCTAAGAGGGCTAAAGAATATACTGGAAGCCGAGAAAAAGAATAATTAGCGCGCTATTGTGAGCCTGCTGGCTTGGCTTGCCGGGCATGCTGTTCTTTTGTAAGGCAGGCAGTGGCCGGTGACGCCACTTTGCCGGGTTCGTGCACGTCTTTCTCTTCCACAGCGTGCTCCTCCATTTTCTCTTCCGCCCATTCTAAATCCGCTTCGTCGGCCTCCAGACCTTCCTGATCTGCCCCATGTGCCACATCATACAATAGCTCTACCAGCATCGGAAAATGGTCTGACCCGAAGCCAGGCAGCCGTTCGATATACGTGAGGGTAAAATGCTCGCTATGGAAGAGGTGGTCAAGGGGCCAGCGCGCAAACCAATAATTGGCATGGAAGGTGTTGAACATGCCGCGCCCAACCCGTGGGTCCAGCAAACCACTGATTTTCCTGAAAAGCCGGGTAGTAGCAGACCAGGCCACATCGTTCAAATCACCGGTCACGATAATGGGTACATGCTCATCAGCAACACTCTTGCCCACGACCAATATTTCAGCATCCCGCTCTGAGGAAGCCTCGTTCTCTGTTGGGCTTGGCGGGGCAGGGTGCAGGAAATGCACGCGTACCTTAACGCCGGATCGCAGGACAACCAAGGCATGTATGGACGGTACGTCTTCTTCAACCAAGAACTGAATGGCGGTATCGTCGAGCGGCAGGCGGGAATATACGTGCATGCCATACAGGTTGTCGAGTGGGCATTTAACAGTATAACAGTATGCTGTTTCCAACTCCCTTAGCTGCTCCTCCCACCATTTATCTGTTTCGAGGGTCACGACTACGTCAGGGTGGTGTTTGTGAACCAGGTCCAGTAAACCCTGCGCATTGCGATTAGGCGTGAGCACATTCGCCGTCATGATGCGGATGAGGTTTTGCTGGTTAGGATGCTTTGCGGCTTTTACTTCTACCGGAAAAAAACGGGTATAGGGTAGGATCCAGGTGAGGTGGTAGACAAGGCAGCCAAAAGCCAAGCCAACCAGCACCAAGGTTTCTCTTTCGCCAAAGTCCAGCACCGCGATGTCTATACCTAGTATCACCAGGGCCATCACCATAAACTGCAGCCTCGGGAAATCTAACCCACGCACCCACCAGGCATCATGGCGCCAGAGGGGCAGCACTGTCATCAATACTAACAGCGCAGTAACGATTTCTATAAATATTACCATTGTCCTCTAAGCATTACGGAATCAGGTTTTAATATGCGGTGCATGGCGTAATGATGATACGAGACAAGTGCAGAAGAGAGTGCAAGAACGGAGAGAATTTTTTAGCTGGAATAACTGGAACGTCAACTTATACCAACCTGATCTAAGCAGGATTTTGCGGCACATCGAACAAATGATAGAAATATATTTGTCTTAATAATTTTTTAGGCGAACCTAAAAATGTAGTTTTGAGTATTAAAATTAAATAGCATGATTTATCTAAACAAAATATATGAAGCAATTTAACATCCTGATAGTTATTTTACTAGCATGCGCAGTACAGTTAATGGCTCAAAAGGGGACCATCAGCGGGTACGTGCGGTCCGGTGGGGAACCGCTGGAATTTGTAAATGTCGGGCTGGAAAATACGGTTCTCGGCGCATCGACCAACAGCACCGGGTACTTTAAAGTGATGGGGGTGCCATACGGTACTTATACCGTCATTACCTCGTTTATCGGGTTCGAGCCGCAGCGCAAGCAGGTAACCGTACATGAGGCGCAACCGGAAGCAAAGGCTAACTTTAACCTGAGAGAGTCTGCTGCCAGGATCAATGAAGTGGTGATTTCGGGCACGATGAAGGAGGTGAGCAAGCTGGAAAGCGCCGTGCCGGTGGAAATCTATACCAAGGCTTTTTTCAAGGCTAATCCCACTCCATCGGTTTTCGAGTCGATGCAGAGCGTGAATGGGGTTCGTCCGCAACTCAACTGCAACGTTTGTAATACCGGCGACATCCACATCAATGGTTTGGAGGGGCCTTATACCATGGTGATGATAGACGGCATGCCGATCGTAAGCGGACTATCCACTGTCTATGGCCTGACAGGCATCCCGCAGTCGTTGATGGAGCGGGTGGAAATTGTGAAAGGACCTGCCTCTACGCTCTACGGCTCTGAAGCCGTGGGTGGCCTGATCAACATCATCACCAAGAAACCCACTGCAGCGCCTTTAGCAGCCGTGGATATCTTTAGTACAAGCTGGGGAGAGGTAAACACCGATGTAGGCGTACGGTATGGGGTTGGAGCCAAAGCGCAGGGCCTGTTGGGCGTGAACTATTTTAACTACCAAAACCCGATTGACAACAACGGCGACGGCTTTACGGACGTGACCCTGCAGGACCGGATCTCGGTGTTCAATAAACTCAGCTTCGAGCGGAAGAGCAACAAGGCTTTCTCGGTGGCCGGACGCTATGTGTACGAAGACCGCTGGGGTGGCGAGATGAATTGGAAGAAGGAGCATCGGGGTGGAGAGGAGGTATACGGGGAGAGCATTTATACCAAGCGCTGGGAAGCCTTCGGTACCTACCAGCTGCCCGTTCAGGAAGTCGTCAACCTGCAGTTTAGCGCAAATGGCCATCAGCACAATTCAGTATATGGCAGCACGGTCTACATCGCCGACCAGTACATAGGCTTCGGGCAACTTACCTGGAACAAGCTCCTGGGCGACAAGCACGACCTGTTGACCGGCCTTGCCTACCGCTATACCTATTACGACGACAACACCCCGGCTACTACAGGAGCGAACGACCAGTCCAATGCGCCTGCCATCACACATTTGCCCGGTGCTTTTGTGCAGGACGAGATCACCCTGAATGAGCAGCATAAACTATTGCTGGGTGCCCGCTATGATTACAACAGCTTGCATGGCAGCATCCTTACGCCGCGCATCAACTATAAATGGACATCAGAGAACAAGAAAAATGTGATACGGATGAGTGTGGGCAACGGCTACCGCGTGGCCAATGTCTTTACCGAGGACCATGCGGCCCTGACAGGTGCCCGCAAGGTAGTGTTTGAAGGCGAACTAGCACCGGAAACCTCGTGGAACGCCAACCTGAATGTGGTGAAGCAGATCTATACCAGCAACAACGCATTTATTGGCCTGGATGGTAGCCTGTTTTACACCTTCTTCAACAACCGCATTGTGCCGGATTATGACACGGACCCAAACAAGATTATCTATGGCAACCTGGATGGCTCCGCCGTGTCGAAAGGCGTATCGCTGAACCTGGACATCGCCTGGACCAATGGCCTGAAGGTGCTGGCGGGCGGTACGCTGATGGATGTAACATTAGAGGAGAATGGCCAAAGCAGACGGCAAATCCTGACGGAGCAGTTTACAGGGGTATGGAGCATCGGTTATACCCTTGCCGGTGCCCGGCTGGCCGTGGACTATACAGGTAACATCTACGGACCGATGCGCTTGCCTTTGCTAGGCCCTCTGGATAACCGGGCGGAATACTCGCCCTGGTGGAGCCTGCAGAACATCCAGTTGACCAAAAGCCTCGGCAAGCAGTGGGAGGTTTACGGCGGCGTGAAGAACCTGCTCAACTTTACGCCACCCGCCAATAGTATCGCCCGCGCCTTCGACCCATTCGATAAAAACGTGCAGTTTGATGCGCAAGGCCAGGTGATCCCGACCGAGGATAACCCCAATGCGCTGACCTTTGACCCTTCGTATGTATATGCACCGAACCAAGGCATCCGAGGCTTTTTAGGGGTTCGTTACACACTCAACAGGTAATGCGGTTTTTACTCATTCTCCTGTTAAGTTTTGGCCTGCACCCCAAGGTGCAGGCGCAAAGCATCAAATGGACCGCCTTTGAGGAATTGCAAGCAAAGCTGCGAACAGAGAAAAAGCCGCTGCTCATTTTCATTGAAACAGATTGGTGCAAGTACTGCAAGTTGCAGCAGAACACCACATTCTCTGACCCGATGCTGGTACAGGAACTGAACAAGAATTTCTATTGCCTTCGCCTGGACGCCGAACACAGGCAACCGATCAGATTCCTGAACAGAACTTACCAACCTACCTCAACCGGCTACCATGAGCTGGCGGAGCTATTGGCAATGGAGGGCGGAACGGTCAGTTTCCCGACTACGTTACTGCTCGACATGAACTTGCAGCTTTACCAACGCTTCCGGGGATTTATAGCGGCAAAGGAGTTGAGGCGGGAGCTAAAGGCGCTAAGTGGCAGGTAATTAGTGTAAGCAAGCATGCATCAGCAAGGTAACTGGATAATGAACTCAGCACCTTGCCCTTCTTCTGTCGCTACTTTCAGGTCGCCGCCGTGGCCTTTTGTGATGATCTCGTAACTCAGTGACAAGCCCAGGCCCGTGCCCTCGCCGGTTGGTTTGGTCGTGAAAAAAGGCTGGAAGATCTTATCCAACACATGCCGGGGTACACCAAATCCATTGTCGAGGATAGAGATTTCTACCCAGTCGCCCATACTCCTGGTGGTGACCCTTATGGTTGGCTCGAAGGCTCCGTTCAGCTGTTTTTTCTTTTCTGTGATGGAGTAGAAGGCGTTATTGTACAGGTTGAGAAAAACCCTCCCCATCTCGTCCGGCGCAACCGGAATCTTGCCGATCGTTTCGTCAAACTCGGTGGTGAACTTGGCATTGAATGACTTGTCTTTTGCCCGAAGGCCGTGATAGCTGAGGCGCAGGAATTCGTCTGCCAGCCTGTTTATATCCGTTGGCGCTTTTGCGCCTGAGCTGCTGCGGGAGTGCTGCAGCATGCCCTTCACAATGGAATCGGCTCGTCTCCCGTGGTACAGGATTTTTTCTTCGTTTGATTTGATGGTGTTGGCGAGGTATTCGGCCTCACCCTGACCACCGGACTTATACTCCTCCAGCATTTCCTCCAGCAACTCCCTGTTGATCTCAGCGAAGTTATTGACAAAGTTCAGGGGATTCTGTATTTCATGGGCGATCCCGGCGGTTAGCTCCCCGAGCGAGGCCATTTTCTCTTTCTGGATCAGTTGTGCCTGTGTGGAGCGGAGCTCCTGCACGGTGTTTTCGAGGGTTTCGTTGGTAGTGGCCAGCGAGGTGTTTGCTTCCCGCAGTTTATTGGTCGTCACCGACAGGTAATCCACCATCCTGTTGAACGACTTGCCCAGTTCTCCGATCTCATCACCTGAGCTGTTTGAGACATGGGTCGTGAAATCGCCTTTGCCTACACGTATGGCCGCGTTTCGCAAGGCCAGCACAGGGCCCGAAATAGTTTTTGATAGCCAAAAGCCAATCAGTATCCCGATTAGAAAAACTATACCACTCACAATCAGGGAGGTGTTCCGGATACGCGCTTTACCGACGTTGATGGCTTCCGTAGAAAACCCGATCAGCACCGCTCCGCTCATCACCGCCGTCTGGAAAGGCGAGCGTTTCACGATGGTTTGCTGGTCTGATGCGGTCAGGGCGGTGGAGGCGTGGCTTTCGGGGTATGTTTTGAACACCTTTTCCTGCAGCCGGTAACTGGTATGGTTGGCAGACCAAACGGTATCCTGCTGCAACAGACTGATGAACTCTAGTCTTGGGTCGTCTTTCACGAACTCCATGGCTGTCTGCACACCTTCAAAATTCTGCTCGGTCATGGCAATCTTCACACCCAACGATACTGTGTTAGCCAGGTTCTGCACCTCGTTGTTATAGTTTTCCAGTAGCAGCTTGGCCTGCTGGTCCGGGAAGTAGTAGAGTGTAAAGAAAGAGAACATCAGCACGATCACAGCGATGGTGAGCCAAATCTTCCTTTTAAGGTTCATGATCATATGCCGCGTCGTTTGATATTGTGTTTCCTTGCCTGCTTTGGTGCTGCTTTGCTACAGCGTTTTCTTGCCATCCACTAAAACCGTTCTGATAGCTGACGTGGGTACAATTTCATTTACAATGCCAATGGAGCCGGGGTTTTGGCCAACAAAAGTCTGCAGTTCCGAAACAGTGTTGAAAAAGTTAGGGGCGGAGACCTTCCCCTGAAAAACCAGCGCAAGCCAGTACTTATTCAGTTCGTCGGGTTTCATGTTGTATACCTGCCGGCAAATGGCCTCGCCGAGGTCGTTGTTTGTCTTGAGCAGGGCGATGGTTACCTTGATGCCGTTGTTCCAGCGTTGTTTTTCGCCAAAGAAAACGGTGTGCAACTCTGCGGAGGAAAGTGTGGCGGGTGCGCCTTTCTGGTTGGCAATCACAGTCAGGGCTTCCTGTGCGTTTGCCTGTAAGCCTGACAAGAGCAAAAAGCCGGTGGCTAAAAGCACTGCGAAGGACTTCTGGAGGCTGCTGTGGTTGCGTGTGCTCTTTCCCATGTTAAAAGCCGATGGCCACTTGAGTTGAAAGGATATTGCTGTTCGGCCGAAGCTCGGACTGCAAGTGCTGGTATTCCAGTTTCACAACCGCTAGGTAGTTCAACTGGTAGCGTATGCCAGCCAAATAGGAGGAAGAGTTGTTTTTCCGGAAACCGATCTCACCAGCCTGGTATGCCAGGTTATCAAAACGAACGTATGGCGTGATTTTCTCGGTGGCTTTGTAACCGGCATACACATACGAGGAGAGCGATTTCCGATAGCCCGTGGTATCACTATGCGTTACCCCAAACATGCTTTCGGCCAGTACCTCTACCTGTTTGCCGAAACTGGCGACAGACGCGGTAATCAGGTGCTCTTTTATGCGCCAATTCAGTTGGTGCCCGCTGTGCAGTTGCGCTCCCCTGGCCAGTACATCCTGGTAATAAGAGAGCCCCAACCGGAGCGACTGCTTGGGTTTGATGTGCATGGCCAGCGTTACGGACTTGTTGCTGTTAAAATCAACGACCTCCGACGATTGTATCCCGTTCCCGACCATGATGTCATACCCAAACCGCAGTTCGCCCAGGTTCAGCCCCTGAAGGCTTATACCCGTGGTGTGCAGCGGGAAGATCTCTGTGGCAAAAAACAAAGGCCTGTTGATGGTCGGGAAAAACACCCTGCCATGGTGATAGGTGTCGTTCCAGTAGTTGAGCGGGGTATGGTGCTTCCCAACCAAAATGTTGTGGTTTCCTTTGATGTTGTATTTGATGATGATGCGCTCGATGCTGACTGAGAACTTGGTTTGAGAAGTGGGGTCAAATTTAAACACGGTTTCTCCCAGAAAAGAGAACCTGTCGCTGATGTCGGAGGTGATGAACAGGTCCTGCTCCCCGAGCCCGAAGGAAAGCCTTTGGTCGTTATAGGTGGCAGAGACATCCACAAATCCCCTGATCTGGGTATTGCTCTGGCCAATCGCGCTGGTAGCGGCGCACAGAGTTACAAGGAGCAGGAGCAGGCAAGGACTGATCTTTCTATAGCAAACCATAAGAGGCTTATATAAGGTTAAATCCTGGTGAATCTCCGCTCCAGACAACTAACAGGCTGACAAGTAATCTCTATATCAAAAACTGATCACAGGTATAAGCTGAAGCGAAAGCGATGAATAGGGTGCTCTTTGCGCTGGTTCAGAACTAAGTGGCTGGATAATAGTATGGTATAAATATATTATTTATTTGTGTTAAATATTACTATTTATTTAAGTTTATTCCGGGGATCATTTAACCCTACGCGGGTTTTTCAAGCGGTATAAATGCTCGCAAGCCATAGAATACCAGGCATCTGTAAATTTTGCAGCCGCTAAACTTTAATACGAACGCTTTATGAAAATACTGGTAGTTGACGATGAGGCAGATGTGCAGCCGTTGTTTGAGCAGCACTTCAGGAAAGAGATTAAAAGCGGAGAATTTGACTTTTCTTTTGCCCTTTCCGGCGAGGAAGCGTTAAAATATTTAACGGTTCATCCCTCGGAGGTGGTGCTTATTCTCTCAGACATCAACATGCCGGGTATGAGCGGCCTGGAATTGTTGCAGCAAATACGGCAGCGGTACAATACGCTGCCCCCTTTCGTGATGATGGTGACGGCTTACGGCGACGCGCAGAACTTTGAGCAGGCCATGAGCTTGGGCGCGAACGACTTCGTGTCGAAACCTGTGGACTTTAAGGGATTGAAGAAGAAACTTATGACGCTTGACGTGTAATGGCTAAAATACTGGTAGTAGATGATGAAGTGGATCTGGAGGTGCTCATTAAGCAAAAGTTCAGGCGCAAGATACGGGAAAACGTGTATGAGTTCGTGTTTGCCCACAATGGCCTCGAAGCACTCGAGAAACTGAAAGACCACCCTGACCTGGACATACTCCTGAGCGACATCAACATGCCCGAAATGGATGGGCTGACCTTGCTTACAAAGCTCCCCGAGGCAAACCCTATCCTGAGGGCGGTGATGGTATCTGCGTACGGGGACATGGACAACATACGGCTGGCCATGAACCGCGGGGCCTTCGACTTTGTGTGCAAGCCCGTCAACTTCCAGGACCTGGAAGTGACAATCGAAAAGGCGATCAGCAATGTGCAGCAACTGCGGGAGACCCTGAAGGCCATCAAGGAAAACGACATCCTGAAGATGTACGTGGACGAGAACGTACTCAATTTTATGACGCACAAGGAGTTTGAGAACAGCCTGCTTGTTAACGAAACCATCGAGGCCACCGTGATCTTTATTGATATCTGCGGCTTCACGGCGATTACCCAAAAGGTGCCCGCCAACACCGTGGTTAGCCTCATCAACAGCCTGTTCGACCTGATCGTGAAAGAGATCATCGCGCAGGAGGGCCACGTAGACAAGTTTATGGGGGATGCCGTGATGGCGGTTTTCCGGGGGAAGTACCACCTGGACCGGGCCATTGATGCTGCGCTGGCCATTAAGCAGCACTTTACCGATAGGAAGGAAATCCTCTCAGATGCCCTCACGCTTTCGCTTCAGGTGTCCATCGGCATTAACTCAGGCGAGATGGTGTCGGGCAACATTGGGGCGGTTTCACTGCGGCGGCTGGATTTTACCGTGATCGGGGATGCCGTTAACCTGGCCCAGCGCCTCCAGTCCGTGGCCCACGCAGGCCAGATCATCATCTCGGAGGAGGTATACGAGAAAGCCAAGGAGTCTTTTAGCTGCGCCAGGCTTGGAGAGGTGAGCCTTAAAAACATCACAAACCCGGTTACCATCTACGAAGTGCTGGGCTGATCTGGCCCGGTAAAATTCTTTTTGGCTTTGCGCCAAATTACTCAGGATCCTGCTCTATATTTAGGGATCAATTATGTGTTGGAGTTGAGGTATGGCTATTTTTCAAAAACGGTTTTCTTTCCTACAGGCTTTTGCAGCCCTTGCGCTTTTAGTGTTGGTCTTTTCCTGCCAGGAATTGGGAAAAGACGGCCAGGGGTTTAGTTGGTTTTCCAGGGAAGAATTACGGGAGGAGATTGAGGTGCCAGGCTGGTTTACGGCAGACAGCGCCCAGCAACTAAGCGACAAACTGGACGCCATGTTCAGGCACCTGCACAAGAAAAAAGGCTTCAATGGCACCGTGCTCATCACCAAATACGACCAGGTGGTGTACAAAGGCGCGTTTGGCTATGCCAATTTCAAACAGAAGGATACCCTCACCACCCATACCTCCTTTCAGCTCGCCTCCGTATCCAAGCAGTTCACGGCCATGGCTGTCATGATGCTGCAGGAAGAAGGCGAGTTGCAGTATGACGACAGCGTACAGCAGTACCTGCCCGACTTCCCATACCATGGCATCACGATTCGTCATTTGCTGACCCACCGCTCCGGCTTGCCCAATTACTCCTATTTTAGCGACGAGTTGTGGCCCGACCGTAAAGTGGCGCTCCTGAACAAGGATGTGCTGCACATGATGCAGCAGCACAAGCCAAAAATATACTACCAACCCGGTTTGCGCTTTAACTACAGCAACACAGGATATCTGGTGCTGGCTGCCATTGTTGAAGAGGTGGCAGAAGTCCCGTTCGAACAGTTTGTGCAGGAGCGTATCTTCAAGCCTTTGCAAATGGACCATACCTTCACTTTTCACCCTGACCTGGTAAACCAGACAGATACGGTAGCGGTTGGCCATGGTGGAGGCAAACGCAAACGGACGCCGGACTACCAGGACACCGTGCTGGGCGACAAGGGGGTATACTCTACAGTGGAAGACCTGTACAAATGGGACCAGGCCCTGTACACCAACAAACTGGTGAAGTTCGAGACGCTGCAGGAAGCCTTTACCGGCGCGTGGCTGGATAAGAAAAAGGACGAGGACTATGGGTATGGCTGGCGCATCAAGCCGCTCGGAAACGGCGACACAGCGGTATACCATGGCGGTTTGTGGCATGGCTACAGCACCTACCTGCTGCGCAACCCCAAAGACCACAGCGCCATTATTGTGTTGAGTAACCTGACCAATGGCAGCCTGAACTACCTGAAGGATCTGCGCAGCCTTTTATACCCCGCCACGCCTAAAAAAGCGAGCCAAAACACCCAGCCTAAAATCGTACGGGCGCAGCTTTAGTATACATCAGCTTAGCAATCTTCGGCTCGGGCAGTGGCTACGGGAGTCTTATAAAACCGCGAAAGCCAAAAACACATTGCTTCTAAAATGAGGTATAAGGCAGTTACGCTAATGGAATACGCGAGGCATTTTTGTCCAGCCACCTGCTAAACGACTGCAGATCCGGGTTCAGTTCTCTTGAAAATGCTACGTCGCGCACAGTATTGCACACCTCGTCAAAATCACGGTAAAACTGAAACATGTTGCCTAAGTCGTCTGCACCCGGAAAGCCAAGGTTACGGAATGTTTCAGGCGGAATGGCATTGTAGGTTACTTCCTGGCCCAAAGCGTTGGAAAAGGCGGCTGCCATTTCCGAGCCGGACAGGTGCTCGCCGGCCACTCCTACTGTTTTGCCCACCAACTCAGTTCCTCGCTTGAATATGCCATAGGCGCACTTACCGATATCTTCAGCGGCAATGCCGGCCATTTTCTTCTCGCCAATGGGTAGCGAAAGCGTTAGCTTGCCGTTCGGGCTTTTCTTAGGGCCCAACCCGAAGTTGATAAAGTTATCCCAGTAAAATGAGGCCCGGAGGAAAGTGGTGGGAACCCCTAGCTCAGTGAAGAAGTGGTCCGCTGCCCCTTTGGCGTCGAAGTGCGGCACTTTATACTTTCCCTGCAAGGTTGGCATCCGGTCACTGTCCAGAGGTACCCACTGTCGCGTATCTTCCAGCGTAGACCAGATGGCGTGTTGCAGCCCAGTCTCTTTGGCGGCTTCTGCCATGCGCTTTGCCTCTTTGTACTCCTGCTCCGGCGAAAAGTGCGCCCAAAAGAAGGTGACAAAGTAAGCTCCATAGGCTCCCCGCAAAACCCGTATGATGCTTTCCTTATCGTCAATATCAGCCGCTACCACTTCCGCCCCCAGCGCGACTAATGCCTTCGCCTTGTCCGACTGAGGATCCCGGGTAACGGCCCTCACGGCAAATTCACGGTTTTTGTCTTGTAAAATTGCGCGCGCAACGCCACCCCCCTGGGCACCTGTTGCACCAAATACGGTAATAATTTTCTGAGCAGCCATAGCAATATGAAAAGAATATTTTAAACGGAACCTCTTTTAATGCTTACGAGCAATGTGAAAACTGGTAAAAATTTATCGCTTTAAATTAGTGCGGCAAGCCGGGGGCAGATAGGTATGTCTTTTGGCACAGGTCGCGTTTTATCCGTTGCGCCACCTGAAGCCTGGTTTAATTCCCCTACCGTATCCACGCAAGACAGCACGAAGCCTCTGGGCAATGACGTAACAAAATGTATAAATGTATAATAGAGTTAACTGCTGATAATTTCTCTTATATTTAATAGAGGGAATAAGCACTCGGGACAATTACGCAAATCAATCTATCGACAGGGCATGGAAAAAAAGGCGTCATCTTTCAATAGAAGCGTGCTAATGGAAAAGCTGGCGCAACAAGGCCATGTCTGGGATTTGATTGTGATTGGGGGAGGCGCGACAGGGCTAGGAGTGGGGGTAGATGCAGCC
The DNA here is from genome assembly GCF_054482735.1 of Pontibacter sp. CAU 1760. Taxonomy (NCBI): domain Bacteria; kingdom Pseudomonadati; phylum Bacteroidota; class Cytophagia; order Cytophagales; family Hymenobacteraceae; genus Pontibacter; species Pontibacter sp. CAU 1760. The sequence goes on along the minus strand of NZ_JBTLRL010000005.1, from coordinate 299,580 downwards.
TCCCGTGGATTACAAACCTTACTCCTGGAGCAGGCCGATTTTGCGAAGGGTACCTCTAGCCGGAGCACCAAGCTGGTGCATGGCGGTGTCCGTTACCTGGCCCAGGGAAACATCGCACTGGTATTGGAGGCATTGCGCGAAAGGGGCTATCTGCTGCAGAATGCGCCCCATGTGGTACACCCACAGGCCTTTGTAATCCCGTGTTACACGTGGTTCAGCAAGCTTCTCTACGGACTCGGGCTGAAGGTATACGACCTGATGGCGGGCCGCTACCGGCTGAAGGGCACTGCATTGCTTGGTAAAGCAGCCGTTGCGAACCTGCTGCCCAACGTGAAGAGAGAAGGCCTGGTTGGTGGGGTGGTATATTACGATGGCCAATTCGATGATGCCCGGCTGGCTGTAAACCTGGCGCAGACATGCATTGAGCAAGGTGGCGTTGCCCTGAACTACATGCGTGTGGAGGGGCTGTTGAAGGATGCCGCTGGAAAAGTAACCGGCGTGAGGGCACACGACTTAGAGAGCGGAGCACAATATGAGCTGCAGGCTAAAGCAGTGGTCAATGCCACCGGGGTGTTCGTCAACGAAGTCCTACACCTGGACACCCCCAACCAAGCACCGTTGGTGCGCCCCAGTCAGGGGGTGCATGTGGTGGTAAGCCGCGATTTTCTGAAGGGCAGCCATGCACTTATGTTGCCTGAAACACCGGACGGGCGTGTGCTGTTTGCCGTTCCCTGGAACAGGCATGTGCTGTTAGGCACCACAGACACCCCCCTGGAGGAGTATAGCCTGGAGCCAACGGCGCTGGAGCAGGAAATCGATTTTATTCTGGACACCGCCGGGCAATACCTGGAAATGAAACCTGCCCGAAAAGATGTATTGAGCGTGTTTGCCGGACTTCGGCCATTGGCAGCACCTGTCAGCAGCACCGGAAGCACCAAGGAAATATCCCGTAGCCATAAACTCTTGGTGGCGGCTTCCGGGCTCATTACCATCACGGGGGGCAAATGGACCACTTACCGCAAAATGGCCGCAGACGTGGTGGCCAAAGCCATAACCTTAGGCAAATTGGCAGCGCAGCCATGCCATACCCAACACCTGCACTTGCATGGTGCAGACAGCCTAACTGTTCCTGAATTACCGCACCTGCGTATCTATGGCTCCGATGCAGCAGGTATCGCTGCGCTCATACAGCACCAGCCGCACCTGGGCCACAAACTGCACGAGAAGTTTCCGCATGTGCTGGCAGAGGTGGTATGGGCAGCCCGGCATGAGATGGCCCGAACCGTGGAGGATGTGCTGGCCAGGCGGTTGCGCGTCTTGTTTCTGGATGCCAGGGTCGCGCTAGAGATAGCCCCTCAGGTGGCAGAACTGCTGGCTTTGGAGCTTGGCTTTGGGGAGGACTGGCAACAGCATCAACTAAAGGCATTCACGAAACTCGCCGAAAACTATTTATTAAAACCGCTGGATGTGGCAACGCCAGCAGCAGTCCCTAAAGTTTAACCTAACCGCATCGCTATGCAAACCTATATTCTCGCTTTAGACCAGGGCACCACCAGTTCCCGTGCCATCATCTTTAACAAGGCCGGCGCGCCTGTTTCGGTGGCCCAGAAAGAGTTCACGCAGCATTACCCGCAGCCCGGTTGGGTAGAGCATGACCCGAACGAGATCTGGTCTACGCAAGTGGGAGTGGCTGCAGAGGCTATTCTGAAGGCGGGGTTACAGGCAAAGGACATACAAGCCATTGGCATTACCAACCAGCGCGAAACAACGGTGGTGTGGGACAGGCGAACAGGTGAGGAGGTATACCCGGCGATTGTGTGGCAGGATAGGCGCACCTCCCAGTTCTGCGACCAGCTGAAGGCGCAGGGGCTGGAGGAAATGATCCGGGCAAAAACGGGGCTCGTAATAGACGCCTATTTCTCGGCCACCAAAATCTGGTGGATTCTGGAGCATGTGCCCGATGCCCGCCGGAAGGCGGAAGCGGGGCATTTGGTGTGCGGCACAATCGATACATGGCTGATCTGGAAAATGACAGGAGGGAAAGAACATGTCACGGACGTGACCAACGCCTCCCGCACGCTGCTATACAACATCCATACCCTCGACTGGGACCCGGAACTGCTTTCGCTCTTTAAAATTCCGGCGAGCATGCTACCGGAGGTAAAATCGTCGAGCGAGGTTGTGGGGTATACTGCAGGCTCGCTGTTCTCTGCCAGGATCCCGATTGCCGGGATTGCCGGAGACCAGCAGGCGGCATTATTCGGGCAGATGTGCACCAAGCCCGGTATGGTCAAGAACACGTATGGCACCGGTTGCTTCATGCTGATGAACATCGGCGAAGCTCCGATCATCTCCAAACACAGGCTGGTTACCACCATTGCCTGGAAGATACAGGGACGAGTGCATTACGCCCTGGAAGGCAGTATTTTTATTGCAGGTGCAGTGGTGCAGTGGCTGCGTGACGGCTTGGGCGTGATCTCGTCTTCGGAGGAGGTGGAGGCATTGGCAGGCAAAGTGTCCGGCAGCGACGGCGTGTACCTGGTGCCGGCTTTTGTAGGAATGGGTGCCCCACACTGGGACCAGCACGCACGCGGCACCATGGTGGGCATGACCAGGGGCACCACAGCCGCGCACATTGCCCGTGCCGCCCTGGAGAGCATCGCCTACCAGACATTCGAGGTGCTGAAGGCCATGGAAGCAGATGCAAACCTGTCCATCAGCGAGTTGCGGGTAGATGGCGGCGCCACGGAAAACAACCTGCTCATGCAGTTTCAGGCGAATATTCTGGGTACCCGTGTGGTGAAACCGCAAGTGACAGAAGTAACCGCATTGGGCGCGGCTTACCTGGCAGGCCTGGCGACCGGCTTCTGGTCTAGCATAGCGGATATACAGGAGCAATGGAAGATAAGCAAGCGCTTTGAGCCTGATGCCAGCCTGCCTTCCGAAGAATTGCTAAAAGGATGGCACCAGGCAGTGAAAGCTGCCAAGGCCTGGGTATAACATTATCTGCATCACTATATAAACCAATCCATGTACATGACTCCTTTTTCAGCTGAATTCATCGGCACAATGCTCTTAGTGTTGCTAGGCAACGGGGTAGTGGCCAATGTTGTCTTAAACGGTACCAAGGGAAATAACAGTGGCTGGATCGTGATAACGACTGGCTGGGCGCTCTCAGTGTTTACGGGTGTGGTAATTGCCGCTCCCTACAGCGGAGCCCACCTGAATCCGGCGGTGACGCTTGGCCTTGCCCTGGCCGGTAAATTCGGTTGGCAGCAGGTAGGCGGGTATATGGTCGCGCAGCTTTTGGGAGCGATGCTGGGGGCATTCCTGGTATGGGTCCTCTACCGGCCGCACTTCGACGCGACCGAGGATGCCCCGAGCAAACTAGCCGTCTTTTGCACGGGCCCAGCCATCCGGCACCGTTTCTCAAACATGTTCAGCGAGGCCCTGGGCTCTTTTGTCCTGATCTTTGTGATCTTCTATTTTACCGACCCCGCGATCGGGGATCAAAAGACGCCCATCGGGATGGGCTCTTTAGGGGCCTTGCCGGTGGCCTTGTTGGTATGGGGCATCGGCTTGTCGCTGGGCGGCACGACAGGCTATGCCATCAACCCGGCCCGTGACCTGGGGCCCAGGCTGGTGCACGCCCTGATGCCTATCAAAAACAAATGCCACAGCGATTGGGGTTATGCCTGGGTGCCCGTGGCAGGACCCCTGCTCGGAGCTGTAGCAGGCGCAGTGTTATACCTGATCTTAAGCCATTAATTGCAAACAGAAAGAAGCTATACTGCCCCTTTGGCTACGGCCTGCTTCACGGCCGGGGCCACCACCGTACCCAGTAACTCAATCGCGCGCATCACCTTCGCATGGGGCAGGGTGCCCACGCTTACATGAAACAGGAAACGGGTGTTTCCAAACAGTTCATACTCCCATAGGATCTTGTCGATAACCTGTTGCGGACTTCCAACCAGCAGGGAGCCTTGCGGTGCGCGCATCTGGTCATACTGCTCCCGCGTCATGGCCGACCAGCCGCGCTCACGGCCTATCTTGCTCATCACGTAGGCATAAGGCCCATAGTATTCGTTTGCGGCCTGCTGCGAATCATCAGCAATATAGCCGTGTGAGTTGATCGCGAGCTGGAGCTTTGCCGCCTCGTGTCCGGCTTTATGGTATACCTCCTTGTAAAGATCTGTAAAGGGCACAAAACGCTCCGGCATACCCCCGATGATGGCCAGGGCCATCGGCAAGCCCAGGGTTGCCGCCCGCACCACCGATTCTGGCGTGCCCCCCACCGCTACCCAAATCGGCAGTTCTTTTTGGTAAGGTCGTGGGTATACCCCCTGGTTATCGATGGCTGGCCTGTGCTTGCCCTCCCAGCGCACCTTTTCGCTTTTGTTGAGTTTAAGGAGCAGCTCCAGCTTCTCTTGGAAGAGCGTGTCGTAGTCTTTCAGGTCGTTGCCAAAAAGCGGGAAGGACTCTATGAAGGAACCCCGACCGGCCATTATCTCTGCCCGGCCTTTGGAGAGCAGATCGACATGGGCGAAGTCCTGGAAAACCCGCACCGGATCGTCTGAGCTCAGGACTGTAACCGCGCTGGAGAGTTTTATCTGGGTGGTTTTAACCGCCGCTGCTGCGAGCACCACAGCCGGCGACGACACAATGAAGTCCAGGCGGTGGTGCTCCCCAATGGAAAACACATCCAGCCCCAGCTGGTCTGACAACTCAATCTCCTCCATCAGATTCATCATGCGCTCGTGTGGGCTGCGCATTTTCCCGGTAGTCGGGTCAGGGGTGTTTTCTGCAAAAGTGGTGATGCCTATTTCCATGGTGCCTAGCGTTTGTCTTAAACTTAAGGTACAGCAAATTTTAAGGTATAGCCGGGGGGAGTTCAACTTAAGGGGGAAACTCACTTTACAAAAGCTACCCATACCCCGACCTGTTCTGGTGCTATCCCGTTTTAAAGAAGACAGCAAATTACGTTAAAATGTTATGCTAGATATTGTGATAGAAGCACGAAAGGCCTCCATCGGGCCTGGAATGGATGTGCGTCGGATTCTCCCGTTCAGGTTGCGCCGGATGGTGGGGCCTTTTATTTTCATGGACCACGCAGGCCCGGTGCATATGCAGCCCCAGGCCACCCATGCCATGGACGTGCTGCCGCATCCGCACATCGGCCTGTCCACGGTAAGCTATCTGTTCGGGGGGCAGGTAACGCATCGCGACAGCCTGGGTGTGGAGCAGATCATCCGGCCAGGGGAGGTGAACTGGATGACCGCCGGAAGCGGTATCGCACACTCCGAGCGTTTTGAAGACCCGGCGGCCCTGGCAGGCGGCGAACTGGAGATGATACAAACCTGGGTGGCGCTACCGGAAAAAGACGAGGAAGATGCCCCTGCTTTTCATAACTATAAACCCGGGCAGCTGCCCATTTTTACGGAGAAGGGGGTATGGATGCGGCTGATTGCCGGGAATGCCTTTGGCTTGCAAAGCCAGGTTAAAACCCATTCGCCATTGTTTTACCTGCATGTTGTGCTGCAAAGCGGAGCCCATTTTGGCTTGCCCAGGGAGCACTCGGAACGGGGCATTTATATAGCCAAAGGCAGCGTGGAGGTTTCCGGGAGAACCTATGCGGCAGGGCAGATGCTCGTCTTCAACAAAGGTGCTGACCCCATAATTTTTGCGAAGGAGCCTACTACCTTGATGCTGCTTGGAGGCGAACCGCTGGGAGAAAGGTTCATCTGGTGGAATTTTGTCTCTTCCCGTAAAGACCGCATCGAGCAAGCCAAAGCTGACTGGAAAGAGGGCAAAATCCTGCTTCCCCCAACCGACAACCTGGAATTTGTGCCGCTCCCGACAGACCGTTCTAAGCCCACTGGCAGCCCGCCTCCGCAAGCGCTTTCCTGATATTGGTTTCTGCCGCAACGGTATCATTTAACGCGCTGTCGGTTGTTTGGTAGGTATGCAAGTTATGTGGCGAAAACCCACCCCTAACCCCTCCGAGGAGTAGGGCCGTTTCATTTTAAAATTGCCTTCGCACGCGTCCCGCGCGTGTGAGGTATAGTTGCGCCTCTGGCCCAGTCGATTAACAAACCCAACATCATTATTTAGACACCCCGAAAGCTTTCTGGTCGCCATCAAAACGTAAGATAAAACGGCCCTGCTCCCGAGAGTAGGATAGATTACACTTAAAGAAATTCCCCTGCTCGGAGGGGTAGGGGTGGGTATATCATTAGAAAAGTTTTATACATCGCAAACTGAGTCAACTTCTTGCTTCATTCCGTATCATTTATTAATGAAATATTGTTATAAGATGCTTGTATACAAATATTTAGTGGCCTTTCACTTATGAATTTCTTCACGATGGAGATGAAAAAGAAAACAGCGATTACAGCGGAGCAAGGAGACACGTTTGATTTCGGTGGCCTGGGTGTGCACTGGAAATTGGAAGGAGCAGACTCTAAAGGGCGCTTTTCGGTGGTGCATCATCCGCTTGCGCCTCATGCACTGGCCGCTCCGCTACACTACCACCACAGAGAGGATGAGTATTCTTATGTGTTGGAGGGCAAACTGGGGGCATTGCTGGGCGACGACGTCGTGACCGCCGAGCCTGGCACCTGGGTACTAAAGCCACGCGGCCAATGGCACACCTTCTGGAACGCCGGTGACACACCTTGTACCATCATTGAGATTATCTCCCCGGCGGGCTTTGAAAACTACTTTCGGGAAATTTCTGCTGTATGGGGAGATATGAAACGGCTGGCAGAAATAAACGAGAAATATGCCCTGGAGATGGAACTGGCTAGTGTGCCAAAACTCTGCGAACGCTTTGGGCTTACTTTTCCGGCGACGGAAGACAAAAGCTAATTGCATGGATTTGTGGCTTCCGTCGCCGGCAGTATCGGTGTAAAAAGTGTAACCTGGCTTTGTGCACATCTCTGGTGTAGCCGGAGCGATTGTGCGCGGTACAGAAGGCAAGGCCTCTCGTCAAGCAAAGCCACCAGGGCTTAAATGACTGGCAAAGTTAGTTTATACCAGTCCTGGCCCAGGCGTATGCAGCACTTTTTGCCGGCTGGCTAGGCTATAGAGTACCAGCCCGCTGATGATGATCAGCATACCGATGTTGCCGAGCCCGTTTGGCCAGGCAATGCCCAGGAGCAAAGCTTCCCCGATAACCGTAAACAGGATTTCTACTGCCTGCGTAGCCTCCACAGCCGCCAGCGACGAAGCGTCCAGTCGAGCCAGGTGCATGGCTTTGAAGAACAGAATGCTGCCCACTACACCCGAACTCAGTGAAATGATGCATACCGCCAGCAATTGCTCCTGCCCCGGAAGGCCTGCCTGTGCGTAGCCATACCCCATCAGGAGCAGCTGCGCTGGAATACAGCCAATAGCAGTGCCCGCTACCCGTTGGATCGCGCTTAAGTGCAACCTGCTTTCCTCTACATGCAGCAGGAGTTTTCTGTTGGCAAGCGGCCAGGTAAAGGCCACAAGCAATACAAGGCCGATGCAGGTCCACAGTTGTTGCAGGGTATAGGCGCCATCTTTCTGGCTCCACTGCATACAGGCAATTCCAACGATGATGAGGATGGAAAGCAGCAGCGCTTTGAGGGGTATTTTGGCGCGATGATCTTTATACAAGAAAGGCGAAAGCAGAATTCCGGCCACAATAGTGAACTGAAACACGCCGGCCACCAGCCAGCCCGGCCCAAACGATGCCGCATAAGTCAATAGGTAGAAGTTGAGGCCAAAGGCCACGCTTCCCCAGAACAGCCATACCCAAATATGCTGCCTCATGACCCGTAACAAATGGCCTAGCTGCCCTTTGGCGGCGAGCAGCAGCGAGAGTAAAATCACCAGGAAAAAGGTGCGCAAGCCCGCTGTCCAGGCCCAGTGCCCGCCCTTGGCAGCCAAAAAGCTGTTCAGGATGTATGTGGAGCTGAAAAAAGCGCAGGCTACGGTGCCTAACAAGATTGCTTTCGTATGGCTGTTTGGTTGCATCATCAGAACGTTTCTGCAAAACTACAGCGGCGGGCTCCCTAACTAGTAGGATTTTGAGCGGCAGGAACGGTACTTTCAGCACCACTGCTTCGCATTTGGGTAGGTGTCAGGCTGGTGAGGCGCTTGAAGAACCGGATAAAGTAAGACACATCCTCAAAGCCAAGCTGGTAAGCGATCTCCTTTACTGACAGGCTGCTGAAGAGCAACAGGCGCTTGCTTTCAACTAACAGCCGCTCGTGCTGCATGTTGGCTACAGTGGTTTGCAGGTACTGGCGGCAGAGGCTGTTCAGGTGCTTGGGCGTGATGTCGAGGGCACTGGCATAAAAGGCGATGCTGCGGTGCTCGTGGTAGTGCTCTTCTATCAGGCTGCTCAGGCGGAACAGGCGCTCCGAGTGTCGTGCAGGCGTTATTTTACCTAGTTGCACCTGGCATTCCCGGAGCAGGTACTGCAGCAAAATATACAGGTAGCGGGAGAGAATAGCCATTTCCGGGTCAGGCTCTTGCAGCTCCTTGATCATCAGGCTGATCAACTCCTCAAAAATGAGCTTTAGTTTTGCTGGCAGGTCGAGGTAGGGGTGCTGGTATACGGAGCTGAAAATGATAAACGCGTCGTGGGAGCGGATGCCTGTTTCCTGCAGAAAACGTTCAGAAAAAGACACCAGCACCCCTTTTTCCTGGCGGGACTCCCGTTGATGGGCCTGCCCTGGCCGCAACAGAAACACCCGGTCGGCCTGCAGGGGGTAGTGCTGGAAATCGATCAGGTGAGCACCTCCCTTTGTTTCCTGCACATACATAATCATGTAGGCGTCGTGGCTGTGGGGTACCTCCGACAGCTCGTTCACAAATGTCTCCAGCGGCATGATGGTCAGTGCCTTTTGGTTCAGCAAATCCTGGATCGGGAGGCGGTTTGTTTTCGAGCGCTTCATGCGGCAAAGTACGTAAAAGGCAACACCACTTACAGCATCCTTGCTTTATTTTAAACGAATGCTGGCAGGGCTATCGGTTCCTGCTTCCTGGCAGACATAGCGGCTTCTTTTTCAACAGGATGACCAAGGCGCCTGTGCTCTGAATACTGGTTGATTCAACAGCCTGATTAGCCTGCTCCCTTGTAGAATGACGCTCAGCCCAGGTAAAAAACTTTTAACTTAGAGCTGGATTTATTTCTTCCGAAGCCAGGGTAGTATGTAACTTAAGCAGACGCTCAAGTTAATATCCTGCAAATCTTAACACCGGCTGAATGGTGGCTGATGCCTGTCAGATCAATCAAATCAGGACGATAGCTTTTCCTGGAAGAAATCGATGGTGCGGTTCCAGGCGAGCGCTGCTGCTGCCTTGTCGTAGCGGGGGGTGGTGTCATTATGGAAACCGTGGTTGGCGCTGGCATACATGTACGCCTGATAGGATTTGTCGTGCTTTTTCAGCGCAGCTTCATAGGCTGGCCAACCTTCATTCACGCGCGTATCCAGTTCGGCATAGTGCAGCAGGAGGGGAGCCTGTATCCTGGCCACGTCTTCGGTAGCCGGTTGTCCGCCGTAAAAAGGAACAGCAGCTGCCAAACTGGGCAGGCGCACGGCCATCATGTTGGCAACCCAGCCGCCAAAGCAAAAGCCCACCACGCCTACCTGGCCATTGCAATCTTTGTGGTCTTTCAGATAATCAAAAGCAGCTATAAAGTCTTCCAGCATGTCATCCCGATCGCGTTTGCTCTGCATAGCCCGGCCATCGTCGTCGTTGCCGGGGTAGCCGCCCAGCGGAGTTAGGGCATCGGGTGCGAGGGTTATAAAGCCTGCCAGGGCAGCCCTTCTGGCCACATCTTCGATGTGCGGGTTCAGGCCCCTGTTTTCATGCACCACCACAATGCCACCCAGCTTCTTGCTGGCATTTGCAGGCATCGACAGCAAACCTTTCATGGTGCCGCCCCCTTTTGGCGAGGTATAGGTAATATACGATGACTTCAGGCGCGGATCATCCGCTTTCACCTGAACGCCACCCTTGTAATCGGGCATCAGGAAACTCATGAGGGAGGCCACCGTTAAACCCCCTACGGCATAAACAGACAGCTTTTGGATAAACTCGCGCCGCTCTACTCTGTTGTGCGCATAATCATCATAGAGGTCAAATACTTCCTGTTTGATGTCTTCTTTTTTTATCTCGTCCATAGCCGATCGCTTTCATAGTGTGCTATAAGTTAAGCAATTCCATCCCATCCGGCAGCCACAAGCGCCTATTTTTATTTATGCCTGGCAGGGAAGCACGAAAGATGCAGCGATATGTTGAGTCTTTTTATCGGGAAAGCAAACCGGGCCTATGCTATTTTCTGTTGCAGCCATTTTATAGATAGATAACAGGGTTTGGTCTATATTATTTTCGAAATATGCCCGCATCCGCTATCTTGTTTACGTTTTAATTTACTGATCCACAAAACATGATAAAGCAAATAGGTTTGAGCATGGTGCTGACGGCAAGCGTAATTAGCGCGGCAGAGGCTCAGACAAAATTAGTTGAGAAGGTAACAAAGCAAGGGAGCGAGCTCGTGATACCTTACGCCAAATATAAGCTGGCAAACGGCCTGACCCTGATCGTGCACGAAGACCACTCTGACCCGGTGGTGCACGTGGATGTGACGTACCATGTGGGTTCTGCCCGCGAGGAGGTAGGCAAGTCGGGTTTTGCCCACTTCTTTGAGCACATGATGTTCCAGGGCTCCGATAACGTGGCCGACGAGGAGCATTTCAAAATCGTGTCGGAGTCGGGCGGAACGCTGAACGGCACCACCAACCGCGATAGAACCAACTACTTCGAGACGGTGCCGAGCAACCAATTGGCTACGGCCCTCTGGCTGGAGGCAGACCGCATGGGCTTTTTGCTGGATGCCGTAACACAGAAGAAATTTGAGGTACAGCGCGAAACCGTGAAAAACGAGCGTGGCCAGAACTACGACAACCGCCCCTATGGCCTGGTATCAGAGATTACCTCGAAAAACCTATACCCTTACGGCCACCCATACTCCTGGATGACCATCGGTTACCTGGAAGATTTGAACCGGGTAAACGTGAATGACCTGAAAAACTTCTTCCTGCGCTGGTATGGCCCGAACAACGCCACCGTTACGGTGGGTGGTGACGTGAAGCCCGAGGAAGTAGTACAGCTGGTGGAGAAGTACTTTGGCTCGATTCCGGCTGGACCGGAGGTGCGAAACATGGCCCCTAAACTGGCCAAGCTCGACAAAGACCGTTATGTTTCCTATGAGGACAACGTGCGTTTTCCGATGCTGCGCATGACCTATGCCGCCCCAGAAACAGGGCACAAAGACGAGCCGGCGCTGGATGTGCTGGCAGAAGTACTTGGGCAGGGCAAGAACTCGATTTTTTACAAGAACTTCGTAAAGGCACAGAAAGCGCTGTCGGCCTCTACCTATAACTCCAGTTCTGAGTTGGCCGGCGAGTTTGCCATCACCATCATGACGTACCCGACTGCTAACCTGGCGGATATGGAAACGTTGGTGCGCAGCTCTGTTGCTGAGTTTGAGCAGCGGGGTATCACCGAAGACGACCTGACACGCTTCAAGGCGTCCGCCGAGAGCAACCTGATCAACCGAATGGCCAGCGTAAGCGGGAAAGTGTCGCAGCTTGCGTCTTATGAGACGTTCCGTAACAACCCGAACTACATCCAGGAAGAGCTGAAGCGCATTAACAGCGTGACGAAAGAGGATGTGATGCGGGTATACAACCAGTACATCAAAGGCAAGCACGCCGTGATCCTGAGCGTGGTGCCAAAAGGCAAGCAGGACATGGTGGCCAGGGCAGATAATTACACCATCTCGAAGGAGGGGTATGGAGCCAGTGCAGATACCTATGGCAACCTGAAGTACACCAAGGCCATCGACACGTTCGACCGTACCAAGCGGCCGGAGATTGGGGCAAACCCGGTGGTGCAGGTGCCAGCCTATTATACCAAGAAGTTTAAGAATGGCCTGAAGGTGATCGGCACCAAGTCTGATGAGATCCCGACGGTAACCATGCAGTTAACCATCAAAGGCGGCCACCGCCTCTCGGCCAGTGATATGAGCAAGGCGGGCATCAGCTCGATCACAGCGGCTATGCTGAACGAGGACACCGAAAACTATACCTCCGAGGAGTTCAGCAACGAGCTGGACAAACTGGGTAGCGCTATCCGCGTGTACTCCGGCACCGATGAAACCGTCGTGTCGGTGCAATCGCTTAAAAAGAACCTCGACAAGACTTTGGCGCTGGTGGAGGAGAAACTCTTCCGGCCGAAGTTTAACCAGGATGACTTTGACCGTTTGAAGAAGCAGCAGCTGGAGGGTATAGCCAACCAGGCCACGCAGCCCACGGCCATCGCCAACCAGGTATACAGCAAACTGCTTTACGGCGAGGGAAGCATCGGGGCAATGCCAGCATCCGGCACCGCAGAGACAGTGGAAAACATCTCGCTGGAAGACGTGAAGCAGTTCTACTCCAGAAACTACTCTCCATCTGTGGCCAACCTGGTGGTGGTAGGCTACATAACCGAGAAGGAGATATTGGGCAAGCTGAAGTTCCTGAAAAACTGGAAGAAGAAAGACGTGCAACTGCTTGCGGACGCTAAGGCGCCAGCCATCGAGAAAACGCGCATTTACTTTGTCGATAAGCCCGATGCCGCGCAGTCAGAGATCCGGATTGGGTATGTAGCCCTGCCGTTTGACGCGACAGGACAGTTTTACAAACTTGGCCTGATGAACTATGTGCTTGGTGGCGCCTTTAACAGCCGTATCAACCTGAACCTGCGCGAGGACAAAGGCTATACCTACGGTGCCCGCTCCGGCTTTAGCGGCAGCGACTACGCCGGTCCGTTCACGGCTTCTGCCGGTGTGCGCGCCGATGCTTCTGCGGAGTCGGTGGTGGAGTTCATGAAAGAGCTCACAGCCTTTAGCCAGACAGGTATAACCGAGGACGAGGTGAAGTTCATGAAGAGCTCAGTGGGCCAGGCCGATGCCCGCAAGTATGAAACGCCGGGCCAGAAAGCCGGTTTCCTGGGTCGCATCATCGATTATGACCTGAAGAAGGACTATGTGAAGCAGCAGACTGAGATTCTGAACAACCTCACCAAAAAGGACATTGACGCCCTGGCAGCTGAAAACCTGCCGGTGCAGAACATGCATATCGTGGTGGTGGGCGACAAGAAAGCAGTGCTTGCTAAGTTGCAAAACCTGCCTTACGAAGTAGTGGAGCTCGACCTGAACGGCAACCCGGTAGGGAGTTCGTCTGCGAAGTAAACATTAGCGCAATAAGCCAAAAAGAGTCCCTGGGTAATTCCAGGACTCTTTTTCTATTTCTATACCTGCTTATCTCAGTTCAAGTTGTGGTACATTGCCAATGCCACTTTTGAGGGAAGGGCCGCTTACTATGGCTGCCTATTGCAAAGGCGGTATAGACTGGTATGATGATTTACAAGTAACAACTCTTGAGCAAATCCGATCCAGGCAACCCCGGCCTGCCGCTCCGGGTGAACGGGGAGGCGGTGCTCAGGCCCAACAAGACAGGCAAGCTCATCGCGCTTTTTTTTCGCCTTAAGGCCAAGGGCTGCAAGCTCAACCGCAACGCCGAGAAACTGCACGGCCTCTACGAGTGGTTTCTAAGCGAGCTGGAGGTGGCCCGCACTACCTTCCCAAATTGGCCGAAATCATGGAGGAGACCTGCCATCAGCTTAATTAGGAGACTAAGGGAGAGGGGAAACGGCTGCAAAAAAAGTTGAAGGAACTCAAAAAGAAGTGCGAGCGGAGGTACGCCTACGGGGAAATAGAGTGGGAGCTCTTCCAAAAGTTCATCGCAGAATTTAAGGCCTAGATGCGGGAAACTGAGGTGAATCTGGGAAAACTCTCCGGTCTTTTATCGAACCACAAAGTGCTGCTGGAAAATGGTCTGAAAATGGAAGTAAGTGTCTCACAGTAATGATCTAACGCGGATGTGCAGGGCAGGAAGGCGCTGCAGGCGATGGTGTTTCCAGAAGGGGTGTGGTATGAGCGAGAAAATGAGGTTCATCGAACCCCGCGGCTGAACGGCTTATTCGCCCTTTCCAGCGAGATACAGCGGTTTTTGGGGGAAAAAGAAAAAGGGAAAAGCGATCAAAAAATCACTTTTCCCTTTCAGTAGCCCGTAGGGGACTAAAACGATATAGTATTAACTATATTCAATTAATCTGAAATTTACTCTTAATAGGCCTTTAGGCTTGTTTTAACTGGGTTATTTGTAAAGCTGGTTTTAGGGAAAATAGGTTAAATTAAATATTAGTGTCCGAAATGTGTCCGCATTTCCGGACAATCCGTATCTTTGCCATACTCGGTGTTTAAACTCTAAGCAAAGACAATCCATGACCCTCAACTACTACCTCGACAAGCCTAGCCTCGATGCCGAAACCTCCATCTACCTCTTCGCCCGCCTAGGCAAGCAGACCATCAAGGTGAAGACCGGCAGGCAGATTCACCCCGCCTACTGGAACACCAAGCCCAACCGGCAGGGCAACCATGTGAAGGGCAACTACAGGGGAGCCCCCGAGCTCAACGACAGCCTCGAGGAGGTGAGGGGCAAGGTACGAAAGGCCTACAACAGGCGCATGGAGGAGAACCCCTCGTTCCGCTTCATGGACTTCAAGCAGGACATTCTCGCCGTGCTTTTCCCATCCGAGCCGGAGGAGGAGCAGGGCTTTGTCGAGTGCTTCGAGGAGTACATCCGAGTGCACGGCGCCCACCGCAGCCACTCCACGCTGCTAAAGTACCGCGGCATCCTGAACCACCTGCTCAGCTTCAGCGGGAAGACGGGCTACGTGCTCTCCTTCCAGGGCATGGACCTGCGCTTCTTTGAGGACCTGCGCGACTACCTGGTGACGGACTTAAGGCACAGGGACAACACCGTCTGGAAGACCTTCGCCACATTGAAGGCCTTCCTGGGCTGGGCGTTGGAGAGGGGCTACCACAAGAGCCTGGCCTTTAGGAAGTTCAGGGCCCCGCAGAAGGACGTGGACATCATCTACCTCACAAGAGCAGAGCTGGACAAGCTGTGTGACGCTGACTTGTCCAAGCACCCGCGACTGGACAGGGTCAGAGACGTGTTCTGCTTCGCCTGCGCCACGGGGCAGCGCTACTCAGACGTGGCCGCCCTGCGCCGCCCCGACATCAAGGGCAGCAGATGGGTGCTGCGCCAGGTGAAGACCGACAGCGCCAACAGCGTCCCGCTCTCCCCCAGGGCACTTGCGATACTGGAGAAATACAAAGAGGAGCCGCTGCCGTTGCCGGTGCTCTCCAACCAGAAGACCAACGACTACCTAAAGGAGCTGGGGGAACTGGTGGGCATCGACGAGCCGACGAGCATGACCACTCGTAGGGGAGGGGAGCGCCTGGTGGACACAAAACCCAAGTTCGAGTTCATCACCATGCACACGGCACGCAGGACGTTCATCACCCTCTCGCTGGAGGGGGGCATGCGGGCAGAGGTGGTGATGAAAGTCTCCGGCCACACCAATTACCAGACCTTCAAAAAGTACATCAAGATCACTGACAACATCAAGGAACTGGAGATGGAGCGGGTGTGGGGTTAGCTCAAACAAATGGAACAAAAGAGATATCTAACACCTATCTGGTTAAGACATAAATCAACACATATCCTCTAGTTCTTGTCTTCTATTTTCAGGAGATATTCCCCCTAGTGTTTTCTGAGGAGTGAGGTTGTATGCCTTGAGCCATTGCTGGGTTATATCATGTGCCTCTTTGATACTGAGGGCATACATATGATCCAGAATATCGCGCTTGTAAGGGGCATGAAGGTTTTCAATGAATGAGGCCTGCGTCTCTTCTCCCCCCTGTGTAAGCAGAACTTTTACTTGATTGTTAACTCCCCATGCCTTCACATGTGGTACTTTTATTTCTTGGTCAAGCGTAATCTCAATCAAGTGGGGCTTTCCCCTGTCTTTCATCAGGCTCTCGAGGATGCCCGTTACGCTTTCACTGCTTAACTGAAAACACACCTCCATATGAAGCGCTTCGCGGCTGCACGCATCCATGATGTGGAAGGAGCGGAAATGGGGTTGGCCCCTCACATAGCCTCGTCCGAAGTCAACCGTCCAGGTGTCGTTCAGCCTTAGGGGAAGCATGCCCAAATCCTGTCTGCGAAGCACGCCTCTGCCCTTGGCCTTTCCCGTGATCTCCAGCCCCAGCGCCTTGTAGACGCGATAGACTTTCTTGTGGTTCCATGGGTGGCCCTCGATCCGCAGGCGTTTATAGATGCCCCAAAAGCCATCCATGGGAAACCTGCTAACTGTCTCCTGAAGAGCGTCTTTCACTGCTGTGTCTTCCTTTTTGGAAGTATAATGGAAAACGGATTTATGCAATCCCACTATGCTGCACGCCCTGCTGATGCTGATTTTTCCGTCTCGGCACAGCTCCTGTGCCATGGCCTTTTTCTGGCAGGGCTTTAAGGCTTTTTTGCAATGATCTCCTTGGCTAGCTCCAGTTCCTGTGCTAGCTGAGCGTTCTTCGCTTTGAGTTTCAGAATTTCCCGCTTCAGCTCATGAACCCCCTCCCTATGCATGAGGGAGTTGGCAGTGCCCTGTCTCTGCCAACTGTAAACAGCCGACTGACTGACGCCATGCTCGCGGCTTATCTCAGCCACACTTTTGCCGCCTTCAAGCTCCTTGAGTATTGCGGCGATTTGCTCTTTGGGTAATCTTTTCCTTTCCATCGGGTGAGGGTAAATATAATACAGCTTTACACTAATTCACAATCCTAAATTTGGGGGATAAAACTTGTTTTAAAACACCTTAACACACCTTAACGCGCCCGAACCGTCTCCAAAGCGCCCGAACAGGATTTCGATAAAAACGGGGTAATTACATTTGCTCTATAACCAATAAAACAAAGAGCACATGAAGAACGATCTTCTGATTTACAAGACAGCGCCTGAGTTCATCGAGGCTGTAGCCCAGCGCACGGCGGAGCTTCTGAGGGAAGGTGCCTCGACACAACCCACTGTTAACCCAGAGGCTGAGGAGCCCATCTCCATCCAGGAGGTGTGCTCGCTGCTGCGCGTTTCCCGACCCACGCTGCACAGCTGGATGGCGCAGGGTAAGATCCCATTCCACCGCAAGGGGCGCCGCGTGTACCTGTTCAAAACCGAGGTGCTTCAGTCGCTGGAGGCGCCCAGGCGGCTGGGGAGGAAGGCGGCATGAGGGAGATAGTCACACGGCCTAGCTGTCGCAACAGGGGGAGCAAGGCTCCCCCTCTGCCGCAAACCCAGAGTGCAACTAGCTTAAGCATTATCGGCATTTACCAGCTTGAGGGGGAAAGGAGGGGTTGCCATGCCGATTGAGAGAAAATACCCGCCCGAGTTCTACGAGGCCGGCTCACTGGCGTCCTGGGAGACATCGCAGTCCATGGCGCTCCTGGCCAAGAGGCTCGCCGAGGTGGTGCCCCGGGAGGAACTTTTCCTGGTCAAGCCGGCTAGTGTGTGGAGCGAGGAGGCCCGCGTTAAGCCCACCCCCAGGATGCTCTTGGATGTCTTCTGGCACGAGGGGGAGGTATGCATCCTGTTTGCCGACACCAACCTGGGAAAGTCGATCCTGGCCGTGCAGATCGCCGTGAGCGTGGCCCTGGGCCGTTGCGTGCCGGGCTTCGCACTGGAGGCTACGGCCCAGCAGGTGCTCTACTTTGACTTCGAGCTCACCGACAAGCAGTTCGAGGCCCGCTACTCCGACAACTACCGGGACCATTTCTTTGCCCCAGGGGTATGCGACAACCTGCTGCGTGCCGAGATCAACCCTGAGGCGGACTTGCCCCCGGAGTATCCCGACTTTGAGAGCTACCTGTGCGCCTCGATGGAGCGGGAGATAGAGCGAACCGGGGCCCGGGTGCTCATCGTCGACAACATCACCTACCTGGGCACCGATACGGAAAAGGCAAAGGGGGCGCTGCCGCTGATGAAGCACCTGCAGCGGCTCAAGAAGCAATACGGCCTCTCGATCCTGGTGCTGGCCCACACGCCAAAGCGGGACATGGCAAAGCCCCTGACCAAGAACGACATCCAGGGCTCGAAGATGCTCTCCAATTTCTGCGACAGCTCCTTTGCCATCGGGGCCAGCGCCCAGGACGCGCAGGTGCGCTACCTCAAGCAGGTCAAGCAGCGTCAGACTGAGGAGCGCTACGGCGCGGAGAACGTGGTGATATGCCAGATCAGCAAGCCGCACAACTTCCTGCAGTTCGAGTTCATTGGCCTTGGCACCGAGCGAGAGCACCTGCGCCAGCCCACGGAGGGGGACCGGGAGGAGCGGGTGCGGAAGGCGCTGGAGCTGCGCGGGCAGGGCAAATCCAACGTGGCCATCGCCGCGCAGCTGGGCGTCTCGGAGGCGGCGGTGCGCAAGTGGCTGCGCAAGGCAGAGGATAAGGGGGCGCCCTTCTAGCCTCGAACCGCTCGAACCTCTCGAACCTGGTACGAGGGGTTCGAATGGTTCGAGACCTCGCACTAATGTCTAACACTAAACCAAAACATATGAACTTACAGTTGCCGAGCATTGCGGCAGGCATGTTGCGCCGCCGTTGCGCTCCGTTGTGCCGTGGCTCACCCAGGCGGAAAAGCCATACTCAGAAACTTTAACTCGGGCAAGGGAGGTCAAGAAGGTGCTTAAGCGGCATTCCCATAGGCATAACCATCTTCAAACACCTCCCTAATGCTATATTCGCTGCTGTCCGAGGGGCATTGCAACTGTTGCGCAACAGCTGCGGCTTTTGTTGCAACACAGCCCGTGCGCCATAAGGGCACACATATCCAATCAAATCATTCAACAATTAACAATCAACACCCTAATTATAATGAGTTTATATAATGTGGACGCGTCGCTGACGCCAATTTTTGAGAGAAACGGGTTCCTGAACCTGACTGAGACATACTTCCCCGGGCATGGGGTAAAGCCTGATGGCAAGCGCCTCTTCAAGGCATCCCCGAAGGCAAGACGCAGCATCGTGCTGGACTACCACACGCTCAAGTCAGACCTTCTTCCCCATCGGGAGCACAAAATATCTGAGCAGGACCTGGAGGCCTATATCCTTTACTTCCGGCTTGTCTCGCGCTTGAGAAGCTATAATTTGCAGCGAGGGACTCGGGAGAGTAGGTTGGCGATGATGCGGGACACGCTTAGTCGCCTCAAAGCAGGCGATACTCGCATTTGGTGGGTGAATCCCGAGAGTGATAACATCCTGCAAGAGGTGTTCGCCTCGATCGTCATGTAATCCTCCGTTTATCATTTAAACGGGAGTTAAAATTAACCCATTCACCGTGTTGCAACAGTTGCAACACGGTGATGTTGCCCCCTTTGCAACGAGTCAGCCCCATCTTTATTCCTTATAAGGAAAAAGAGTGGGGCTTAGGGTACTGGTCATAGTTGCCATAGCCAAAGCTGAATGCAGTTACCAGAAGTTTCATTTGGTTTTTGTTGTTTTAACCAGGTACATCCTTCTGCCAAGCTTCTTGCTGGAGAGCTTATCTGGGCACATGCATAAATTATTGCCTAGAATAGCCAGGTCATTTTTAGAGGCCGTACTTGGAGGATGTAACTTACTTTGATGAACTAACAAGTGCTCGTTTCGTTTCATGAAATAACTAAGTATTTGCCCTCTTTCCTCTGTAGATAGGTTTATTAAATGTTTAAGGCTAAGTTTATCAACGATGCCCTTGGCTTGGCCTGCGCTTGGATTGCCGTCAGGATGAATAATAGCTTTATACGTAATGGTTTTTTCGTTTGGCTGCTCAGGAGCTTTCCAACTTTTTGAATTTGCGTTGAGCGTTGAGCGCTTGGGTTGTGCCTCTTCTACCCATTCCCATCTATTTTCTTTCAGTTCAGAGGGGTGTTTCAGCTTAACCCCGCTTAGAAGTCCCTCTACCGAAATACTGGCCCAATAGGCAAATTGCTTTAGGTTCTCAGGCTTTATCTGCTTAAAATTACTGCTGTGAAACGGGAAAAAGTTATCCGTCCGAATGGCGTAAAACTGGGAGCTAAACTCCAGGGAGTAGGAACTGGGGTTGCTTTTCACAATTTTGCCCGTGTTTAATACGGAGGCTTTTAACCATATCTTTTTCTTCTCGTTTTTTTCCAAGTCAAAGGCTTGTATAATTATCTTTCGGTTTACCTTGCCTAATCCCAAGTTCTGCAAATCGTCCACGTCATCACCCAGTAGTATGAGGGTTTTTTTGCGGAGCTGCTCTGTATCTATACCAATGATTGGGATGAGATAGGTGGCTTCATCATCTATTCTATTGCAGTCATCCTGAATTGAGCGGTAAATCTCTAACAATTTGGGATCATAAGGACTACAGTTCTTTTTTATATCTTTTAGATATGCATTCACTTGGTTATAGAAGTCAGAGTGCTTTGCGCATTTAATCACTGTGCTTGCTTCGTGATTGATTCCGTTGAGGGCGCGCTTCGTGAGGTTGTGGCTGCCTATCCAAATTTCAGCCTGTCCGCCCGGCAGGTCAAACAGCATGATCTTCGCATGCAGCAAGTGCTTTGGGAGTTTAAGCTCCTCCTTGGTTCTGCCGGCCTTGCGCAAATGCAGGAACAGTTTTTTAGCTCCCAACTTGTGAAAAGCATCGATGTTGTCAATGTTAGTTGGGTAGTGTATGTCGATGCAGTAGAAGGATTCTTTCCTACTAAGCAAGTCCGTGAAATCTGCGCCCAGATAATCAGGTTTTATCACCCAAAAGGCCACGCACCCCCGAAGTGCATCTGCCTCCTGTATTGTCTTTTGAAGTCTATGCCTCACGCAGGCATCATTTAATGTGCCCGGCACTAAGCTTATTTCCATGTATGGTTAGTTGAAATCTGTATAGATGAATATTGAACAGCTTAAATATATATTAATTATAATATATTAAGCAAGGTGCTTACTTATGGACATAGGAATGTTCAATTCAGAGTGGTTGCAACAATTGTTTATACAGTTATTAATATGTTTTTCAGAATAAAAGCGCGGTTGCTAGGGAATTAGGTAGTTATGGCGAAGTAATCAAGAATGCTGCATTTTTGTTTGCAGATACATTACTACATAACTATATTGTTATGTGATATGGACTAAGCTAGGACATTGCTAGATAAGACTAACTTATTTACCTATCAGCATAACTTCTCTGTTGTGAGACGCAATAAACCAAAATTCTAAAGCTGATACATCGCTACAAAAATGGTAAGCTTTGGTTTCGAAGTGTTCTGAGGTTAAAGCTGGTTAACGGGGGAAGTTTAGAGAAATAGAAATCGCTGCAACATAGTTAGAGGAGTCTTTTTGGCTCTGGTATTCCTAATTTGACATTCGCTTTATAATAACACATAACTAAATACTATTATATGAAACCAAACATTTTTAATGTGGCGACCAAAGAGCTATCTCAGGACGCCTTTTTTACCTGGCTGCTGCAATGGGCTGATGACTCTAACTTAGTCCATGATAATGAACTCAACTTAGCGGCCCAAAATTTTGTCAGCCTGTTGATTTCAAAGCAACTTGATTACAGCAAAGATGTGATGAAAGTCATAGCAGGAAGGCAGTGGAATAATATAGATATTTGGGCTAAAGTGAATGATGAAGTGCTCATCATCATTGAAGATAAGACATTCACGGGAGCTAGTTCAAAGCAATTAGAAACTTATAAAAAGTTTGCCTCTGAGTGGTGCGCTAAAAACAACTATCAGTTAGTTTGTGTCTACCTAAAGACAGGGAGTGAGGCCATCGTTTCGTTGGATGAAATTGAAAAGAGAGGCTATGCAGTTGTTACAAGGACAGAACTTGAGAAATTTTTCAACGACCATTGTTCGGTAAAAAGCGATATCTTCAATGATTTCAAAGAAAGAGTAACCGCTTTGGAAAAGCTCAATAACTCCTTCGAAACTTTACCGATTAATGATTGGAGCTGGAACAGTTGGGAAGGTTTTTACCAGTACCTACAATCGCAGATAAATGTGAACGGCTGGCGATATGTGGCAAACCCCTCTGGTGGGTTTCTAGGGCTTTGGTGGCACTTTAAAAATTGGAAAGAGCACAGCGTTTACTTACAAATTGAGCAGGGAAATCTATGCTTTAAAATCGGCGAGGTGTTTGAAAAAAGAAACGTTGCCCGCAATGAGTGGTACTCCAAGATCATGGCTCATGCAAAACAAAATGGGAGGCATGAGATAGTTAGGCCTAAGCGTTTCGGAAGTGGCACTTACATGACTGTAGCGGTGATTGAAAGGAAAAATTGGCTAGGCAATGATGACAGTGTAATTGAATTGACAGAAGTGGTTAAAACATTGAAGGGATATGAGTTATTCTTGGATAACCTGTTAGTTCAGGAAAGTACAACTGCTCAGCCTATGCAATAGAATAATTTAAGAAGGTGTCTGTGTAAGGCATCTTCTTTGTTCTTTCTTCATACGTACGATGTATAATTATGTGCTTTATTTTTCCTCGCAGTTATAAGTCAGGAATAAAGTATAGATTAGAAATTATAATGAAAAAGTATTCTAAAGTAGCATTACGCCGTTTCAACAAAAAAACTGTTGCCGGTATGTATGGTATTACCTTGAAAGTTCTAAATGCTTGGCTTGATGATGATAAGCTTTTAGAGGAGTTAGGCCCATATGAAGGAAGGGTGTTTACACCTAGTCAGCTGCATATAATTGAAAAATACATCGGGAAGTTTCCTAACTATGAAAGCTGATAAATAAATAGCGAATCGTTCCTGATATTATTACCTTAGTATTAACTCTAAATGTGAAATGTTTTTGATTTAATATACCGTTGTTATCAAAACTACCTACCTTTTAATTCAGAATTTATCATATAAGTAAATTGTGCTATTTCCTTTATTAAATTGGGCGTCTACTAAGTGTTTTATTTCTCCATAGGGATCACGCGTAATAAAACATCCTGCAATTGAAATTCTATAGCAGACATCCCTAACTCTGAATAACTAGCTATTTTGAAAATAAAATCCTTTCGCATTTATTAAGTCCTACGCCCAGTTCTTATTTAGTATTTAATCAATATTGATTGAGAGTAATGTACCGCCCATTTTAAAGTTTGTTGGAGATTAGTTTTAAAGAGTTTTTATGGTGTCGACAGTTAATGTTTTAAGATTATCGATGCTCCTAAATTCATTTATTTGTAGGTCATACCTTTTGGTTCTAGAAGGACATTTCTTTCTCATATCTCTTCCTGCTTCAACAAAAGCCAGCTTTTCGGCATAGTCAGATACCTGACAATATAAAACTTCTTTAAGGTCTAAAATTGCGGTAAGGACTGATATCGCAATGATAACAACATCTTGGTTTTTAGGTGCACAGGGATCAAAACCAGGGAGCATTTTAGTTTTATTTCCTTCAACAAAGGTTTTAATTTAAATAAGGTCTCCTTGGGCATTCCTTGCGTCTGTACCTTTATGGTTAACAGTAGTTGCCAATTCCCAGCCCATAAAATGGCAAGCTTCTACTTCGCCTAGGTTTCTTGTGCTTATGATCTTCTTGCTTAAATAGGGAGGTAATAGTAAAGATGATTTTTTGATTTCTTGAACCTGATCGTATAACTCTGGAGATATTTTCTCAAACATAAGATTTGTTTTACAGCTTAAAGGGTAGTGGCCGAATACGTATCAAATACTAGCTTCCTCTCTTTTCTCAGATGTTACCCATTCAAAGTATAGCCTTATAAATTTCTTTACTTTTTCTTCTCTTACTGCTTCTGGCAGGTCATAGAAATTTAGAACAGTAGCGAAGTGTGGTTCGTCTATGAACCATTCGTAACCAGTTGGGCTATCAAAGTGATCAACAACTCTTTTAATAGCATTACTATAGCCTTTGCCTTTAGAGGTAGTTAGATAAACTCCTTTAAAGTATACTTTTTCCTGCTTAAGCTTATCAAAAATATATCTTCCTGGCATACCTATTTCTTTGCTACAGTCACCGGGGTTTACATAGTCTGTACATATGCGAACTTCAAGTTTTGTATTTGAGAGTTCATCTGGCTCTGAAGGCAGAGGCTGTGCTTTTTTTAAGGAATATCTCTTTCTCTGACCAGGAGTAAGCTCAGAAATATAAAGAGTATCATAATTGTCAAGGTACTCTCTTCCTATAGCGTCTACTATAGCTTTAATTTGTTTTAGCTTCACAATAACACTTGTTGTTTTAGGATGTAAGTTGATTTGATGAGAAATGGCTATATAAGTTGGCATATTATGATGTGTCTGTATCATTGCGTCTATCAATGCTGTGACAGGCACTATGTTTCAAAATCAATTAATCTACCACAGAACTAAATTCTTGTTTAAGAAGGATATGCCATATCTATTTATCACTATAATAGCTTCACATTTCGGGGATCAAAACCACCCGCATACTTATAACTTATCACATGGCTACTCTATACTTTTATCAAAGTATAGAGTAGCCATGTGGTCCCTATGTGATGCGTATAGCACACTATTTTTTTGAGTACTATAATCATAGCTATCTACCAAATATGAAGTCCAAGATTTATAAACCTCATTGCTTACCTTTAAATGAATATATAATGGTATGAACTCTGCAGGATCCTCATCTACATTACGACAACGGAAGTTTATATTTTCGTAAAATAAAATGTAGCCTCGTATTGCTAATCCAGGATGATAAATAGAAACAACTATGTCTGTTGCATCTGGAACTACCTGTGCTAGTATACCTTTCTTATTTAAATAGTTTATTGCCTCATTGACGCCCATCTCTTTGTACACAGGCTTTATAAATGACTTACTTAACTTCTTATAGAAATCTTCAAATGTTCTATGGGATGAGTTCATTGGTTAGGGTGAAATTATTCTAAGATTAGTTTTTCATGATCAGGTAGGTATTTTACTAGTATACCATGGTGTGCTTAATTAAATTGAGCGTCTGCTAAGTACTCGATTTCTCCATAGGGCTTTCCTGTAATGAAAACATCCTTTAATTGAAATTCTTTAGTAGACATTCCTAACTCTGAATAAACAGTTACTTTGACAGTTGAATTAAGTGCTTTGTGGTAATTGTGACTGGTTACTTTTATAGTAAATCTGTCGGTATGTTTTGTCTGATTAGAAAAGAATTTGCTTGACGAATCGGTTATAATAGTGCAGAACTCTCCATCGTTTACAAATTCATATGGATTTTCAACTAAATAGCAGGGAAATATTATCTCAACGCTGAAACCATCTGTTGTTTTACCGCTAATATTTCGTATTTCTATAGAACACTCATTTTCAACAGCATCATATTTACTTGCACTTAGACTTGCATTGCCTGGTGTGGCAATAAACTTTACAATCTCGAAAGGATTACTTGGTGTAACTGATAGAGAAAATTCTGCAGGTTTTATTGACTCTAATATAGGTAAATTTGGTGCTACTTCTTCAAAGTCATATAGTGGCTTATCTAGCAACTTATGAAAAAGGTCTTGTTGTTTTTCCACCTTCGTTAAGTCTATAATTTCTCTTCCTTTGATGCCAATTGGTGTGATGTTATTTGATACACCTTCAAAGGAAACTAAAATGTACTTCTTAGGGCTATCATTTATATCATTAATAAGCATAGTATACTCATTACCTACCCCTCCTTTGAAGTGGTCGGCCTTCTGTTTATATCCTGTCGAAAGAATAATAATAACCTTGTCATAGTCTGTGAAGGCTTGATGCATCATTTTGCCGAAATTAATTGCAGACTGCTCTTGGATAAGCTTTTTATCAAGTTCAGCATCAAAACCCTTAGTTCGTAGAAAATTAGTAAAATCAAAAACCTTTTTCTCGTGTTCTGGTCCATCCCATGAGTAAGTAACGAACACTCTTGGAGGTGGTACTTTTGCTGATCCTTTAAAATCGCTATCGGATGTAATATTAGTTGCTAATTCGGTTGTAGTTCCTACTGAAAGACTTGATTCTTTAAGATTCACCTCTTGTTCCTGCTGAGTATTCGCTTCAACAGGTGAGATGGTTCCATTATCATACACCAAGCCATCTTTTCTAAGGTTTTTAATCAATAGCTCAATTTGCTTAGCGTAGGGGTTGTCAAAGGACCCAAACCCATAGGTCTGGCTTTTCTTCTCAAGATCTTCAATGATATCTGCGAAAACCTGAAGCATATTTTTTAAATCAGTTGAATTATTCCAGTCTATGCTTCTGTAATACTGCTTCGTAAGCGCTCTTCTGACACCTCCTACAGGCAACTCCTCTTCGATGACATTTTCAATGTCATTGTTTTCAAACAAGTTTTCGATCTCCCTTACAGTAAAATTTTGTGAAAGAGTATCTTCAATGCTGTTCTTCAGCCTTTTACTTATTTTCATGTGTTATTAAGAGTGCTAAATATCTTTGTAATGTTTACTTTATCTGCCTTACTGCTATCTCTTCAGAAACATCTTCTACTTTCATGTAATAGGTACCTCTTTTCTTATAGATCATAACCCTTGGCATATAGGTGTAATGATAGGTATAACTGTAGGATGCTTGTTGCCAAATGGTGCCATTCATCATTTTAAAAATGGTTTCTCCTTCCCATCCTTCAAATTCACCATCTATTGTGGTCTCAATAACGGAACCTGTAAATGATACACTATTTGAATTTTGGTTAGGTACACCGACTCCTGGATTCAAATCTTCACCGTAATGCTCTACTTGCGAAAGCTGGTATTCTAAATCAGACTTCGCACTTGACAAATCAGCATTTTCAGACTTTAATTGAGCCAGCTCAGACCTAAGATTAACATTTTCAGATGCTAACTCTTCACATTGGTTCTGAAAAACCTGATCGGATTGGGACTCGCAACTAACTAGCGTAAGGGCTGCAATAAGTAATTGATAAAAGTTTATTCTCATTTAACTGTGTTGAGGGTTAGACTACAATTATTACCAATGTTTTACAACACCAACTCTCCCTGCTTACCACCCTCGGCCTTTTTGCCTTTAGCTGGCTTAAGTGCTGCAGCCTTCGCGGCTTTTATCTTCTCCAGCAGCACGGTGGCGGGTTCGTCGGTGGGGCTTTGGGGCACTAGCTCGCCTCGGAAGGCTTTGGCAAGTATGGCCTGCGATAATACAGCTAATGATGGTTCGATAGTTTTGCGCCACTTGCTTAAGGCAGATGAGTACCAAGCGAGAACTTGTTCAGCCTGTTCCTGGATGCGTAGCGGAGCTATAGGGTAGTTGATGTTAACTAAATTTTTGAAGTAAAGTCTAGAACGCACACTTCCTTTTGTGTTTGCATTGATCTCCAAAAATCCCATTTCTGATTTTAAGAAGCCCAATAGCAGTTTTGGAGACAAGTCTTTTTTTACTCTGAAAACTATGTAATCAGGACTAGTTATACCTATTTCATCTCCCTCGTAGATAGCAATAGATCCGATATTAACCCTCATTGCATTATACACAAAGCCCCCAGGACGAACTATCTTATACTTTTCGAAAGTCTCCTTTTGGCCTGTTTCTAACTCTATGATGCCTTTCTGTGCAGACACACCTACTTTAGTTTTATTTTGCCAATCTACGCCGATCCTCTCTGTACTTTCCTCTAAATATTCGGCTAGCTTTTCTCTAGCATAAAAGGCATCTTCTTCTTTATCGACTAAGCAAGCTTTTATGTATTTAGAATGAAGAGAGATAATTCCTTCCCACCTACTCTTGATGCTATCGAGGTGCTGAAAGGCTTCATCCAGTTTGGCTACAATGCGCTTTTGCTCGGCAAGGGGTGGGAGGGGGAATTCATGTAGTTTTATTACCTTTTGAGAAATATTGGGTTGTGCTCCTCCTTTACCTTTTTCTATAAACTTATCCTTTTCTGATTTAAGGAAGTAATGTAGAAACTTGTTAACTATTCCCTCATGTGCTTGTGCGACTGCACAAGCCTGATTAGTTGCTGCCTCTATACCTAATATAGCTGTTTTACCAATTGTGGCCCCATACATTGCTATACATATAGAACCTTTTGGGAATAATTTAGCGCTTGATTTTTGTAAACCTAGTTCTGTTATAAATTCACTTGCTTCTTTAATTACTCCGTCATTTAAATCTCCGGTTTTAATCCATGGTATATCACCCTCATAATATGAAGCAATTGCTCTATTAGGTGTGCCACCCGAACCCCAGTTTGCTATTTCATCTAGTGTAACTAATTCCCAATCCTCTGGTAATTCTCTCTCCATTATCCCAACAATTCAATTATCTGGTTCAACTCTGCTTGTATGGCTTTCAGCTCGTCGGCGGCCTGGCGAGCGAGGTCTATCGGCTCGTCGGTGTGGGCGCTGCTGCTATAGTTGGCATCAGCAATCAGGCCGAGGTCCAGGGAGTCATTCTTCTTGGCGATCTCTTCGCGTGTCAGGCAGCTCCAGCGCTCGTCCTGCACTTCGGCGCGGAGGGCGTAGTTTATACTTCCGTTGTAGCTTTCCTTTAGCTCGCTAAGGGCAATGCCTCCGGTATAGGCTTTCACAAAATCGGAGAAGGCGTTGCGGGTAAAGGGCGTGCGCTTGCCGTAGCTGGGGGCGTTGGTGCGCATGTCGTAAAACCATACCTTGTTAGTGTTGCCGGTCTCGGTTTGGCCGCGCTCAAAAAACAGCACGTTGGTTTTAACACCTGCCGCATAAAATATACCTGTTGGCAATCGCAAAATGGTGTGCAGCTTGCATTTGTCCATCAGGTCTTGGCGTATTTTGCGTCCGTCGCCGTCCTCGAACAGCACGTTGTCGGGCAGCACCACGGCAGCCCGAGCCCCACCACGCTTGTGCAGCGAGCGGTAAATGTGCTGCAAAAAGTTAAGCTGCTTGTTACCCGACAGGTATACCAGATCGTCGCGGGTAGGCCGCTCGCCACCCTGCTTCGTACCGAAAGGCGGGTTAGCCAGCACGCCGTCAAATCCTTTAAATGTTTTGCCCAGCTCCGATAGCGTATCACCCATCTCGATGCGGCTCTCCAGGCCATGCAGTTTGGCGTTCATGAGGGCCAGGCGATGGGCATCTTGCACCAGCTCGCAACCGCTAAAAGCCTCGTTTACCTGAAATGCGCGGTCTTCGGCGTTCAATTCGTAGTAGTTGTCGGATTTGTCGCGCAGGTACTGGTCGGCAGCAATCATAAACCCAAAAGTGCCAGCTGCAGGGTCATTCCAGCGCTCTTTCAGTTTCGGGGCCATCAGCTCCACCATGATATTGATGAGTGGGCGAGGGGTAAAGTACTGGCCTGCACCGCTTTTCTTCTCACCGGCGTTGCGTTCCAGCAGTTCCTCGTAAATGGTAGCAATCTTGTCCTGCTCCACATCGTCGTACCAATCGATGGCATCAATGCTCGTAATCAGCGTTTTCAGGTTTACGGGCTTGCGCAGCGTAGTGCTGGCATTGGTATAAATCTCCTTTACCGCAGCATTCTCAGACTTAGTGCTGATGGTAGCCAGCAGCTCGCGGTAAGTATCGAACAGGTCTTTGTTATCAGTTATGCTTTTGAGTTTGCCCCAGCGGTAATCTTCCGGTATAGCCTCCTCAAAATCCTTCACCTCCGATAGTCTCAGGAAAAGTATATAGGTAAGTTCGTTCAGGTACTGGTGGTAAGTAACTCCGTCGTCGCGCAACACATTACACAGGTTCCAGAGTTTATTCGCTATTTCTTCGGCACTCATATTGGTGGTTGGTAAGCTATAATAGTAAAGTTTTCGATTGTCTTTTTAAGTCCCCCTTTAAAGGGGGTAGGGGGATGACTTACATCTGCGAAGTACATCCCATTTATATTCTATTTTTGCAATAATTCCATTTGGTTAAGCTACAGTTAATCTATGTGTTTTGTAATCCCCCCTTATCACCTTTAAAGCGGGCCTTTTTTCATCCCACCTATTATTAGAAGGAGGTGTATTAAGCTGATTGGATGTACAGATTGTCGTTTATGGTTTCTATGACTTCTGCCAGGTGGTTTTCGAATACCTTGTCGAGCCTCGTAAATCCGCCAGCATCTTTAAAAGGATCTTTATTTAGGTCTTCTACCTGTAGTACTGTTTCAGCCATTAGCTGGCTTTCAAAGCGGTCTAGCCAGTTGAGCTGCGTTTTATTCCATTGGCGCATGTCCCGCACTTTGTCCACGGCACGCTTAATGCGCTCGTCGCGGTTTTCCAGCGTGCTGCCTATGGCCATTGCCCTGATAAAGGAAACGATATCTGCTGCAATATCCTGCTTTTTCGCCTCTTTCCATGCCTCTTTCAGCGAGCTTGTAAAGAAGTTGTTCAGGCTCAGTTCAATATAAAGATCCTTCAACGACTGGCGGTTAAGTTCCTTTGGATTGGTGCAGATAATGTTGAGGGCTGCAATCTTGTTCTGGTTCTCTTTGATAAAGCGCCCAAAGCTTTCTAGGTAATCCTCTGGCTTCTGACTCTTGCCATACCCCCGGTTGGTTTTGATAAACTTGTCCTGGTGCTCCGAAACATACTGGGCCGTAGGGTCGGGCTTTAGCTCATCCAAAAACATCCACAACCCGGACAGCTGAATAATATCGTATATGCTCTGCTGCAACGGCTGGTTAAGCAGCTTTGTGATCAGTTCATCAGGATCGGTGCCGCCAGCTTTATACTTAAACTGCTCTTCGTGGTGGCTGTTCATTTTCTGTTTTTTTCGCTGCAGCTTGGCCACCATCTCTTCCAGTTGTTTCTGCGCGCGCTCGTTCGTGTCGATGTCGTGCAACTCCTCAGCAAGCTGCAGGAAGGTAGCGGAGGGGTTAGCCACCACCGGTTTCATTTGGGTATAGTCCTGGAGTGTTTCATATAGCCTGACGGCATCAAATATCCGGAAGCTCTCTTTCTTTATCTCATCGCAACGGCGGGTGGCACGGCCCATCATCTGCTCATACAAAATCCGGGACTTTACCTTTCGCAGAAACACGATATTGCAGATCGCAGGCACGTCTATTCCGGTTGTGAGCAGATCAACGGTAACGGCAATGTTCGGGTATTTCTCGTTCTTGTATTTCTTTACCTGCTCCGCCGGGTCATACGATTTGCCGGTTATCTTCTCAATGGCGTTATCCGGAACCTCTATGCCCGCTTTGTTAAATTCTTCCTTCAGAAGGGCTACCACCGTATCGGCGTGGCTATCTGTGGCGGCAAAAACAAGTGTTTTCTCCTCGCTGTCCGGGTCCAGGTTTCTAACCAGTTGTTGAATCACGGTGCGGTTAAAGCTCTCGTTCAGCACCAATTTGTTAAAACCGGCTACATCAATTTTCAGCTCGTCCTCCAGTTCTTCCAACTCCACAATCGCGTTGTTCTCCTTGTTGTAAGCTTTCGGTTTTTCTCCTTTTTGCCAGATAATACCCTGCTTGTTAAGCTCCGTCTCGAATAGGTAGGGCGGATCATAGTCGATGAGGAAGCCGTCTATAACCGCCTCTCTGTAGGAGTAGGTATAAACAGCAGGCCCAAATATTTCTTTTGTGTGCAGGGCAGGGGTGGCCGTAAGTCCAATTGCATAGGCATCAAAGTAATCAAGCACCATCCGGTACTTACTGATATAATCGCGTTGGTCCTTGAAAACCAAATCTTCCTCATTCAATTGCTTATCCAGCAGATAACCACGGTGTGCTTCGTCTATGATAATGCAGTCATATTGGTCTACAGAGGGTAATTTCTCATCTGATTCGTTGTAGAACAGCCGTTTTACCATACCCTGCACCGTTGCAAAATGCAGGCGGGTATTAATATCTGGGGCTATGTGTTTCAGCTCCTTTACCTCGTAAATCTCAGCAAAGGTATTCAGGTCCACTACCTTGTTATCCTTAAAAGAATTAATAGCCTGCGTGCCCAGCAGCGTGCGGTCTACGAGAAAAAGAATCCTTTTAAAGCGGTTAGTCTGTATGAGGTGGTAACTTAGGCCAATAACGGTTCTTGTTTTGCCTGTGCCTGTGGCCATGGCAATCAAAGCCCTGCGGTCATCGGGTTGCTCCATCAGCTTTTTCTCAACCGCTTGTATGGCCTTGATCTGGTACTCGCGCAAACCCAAACCGCTCTTGTTTTCCAGAAAGTCGAGTGGGGTAGTGCTTAGCTTCTGGTTTGCTGCGGCAATATCCCTTTCGCGTAGGTCTACTAACCCTTCAGGAGAGTACCATCCCTGCAGGGGTTTGGCATTGTTGTGCTGCTCGCGTACATCCAGAAACCACACGCCGCTTTTAGTTTTGATCTGCTCCAGGTAAGGCCTGCCATTGGTAGAGAACAGGAAAGGCACTTTATACTTGTCCCATTGTCCCAGCAACACCGCCTCGTTTTTGGCCTCTACAAGTTCGGCATATGCTTTAGACTGGCCCAGGTCCGTCGAGATATCCTGTGCATATTTTTTGGCCTCCACAATGGCATAAAGGTCTAACCCGATGAAGAGTGCATAATCTGCCCATTTAGGACCACAAGGCCATTCAGCAATCGCTAAGTTTTTGCCGCGTTGTGGCAGGGTTTTATGTTTCTTGAAATTAAGTGTAGGGGTATTGGCATCCCATCCGGCCTTGCGCAGCTGTGTATCTATCAGCTCCCGTGTCTCAGCCTCCGACATTTCTATTTTGCTGGCTGCCTTCTCAGAGCGCTGCTGTATAGCCTGCTGTTTCTCTTCTGGCAGGCCTTGGGTACTTCTTTCGTCAAGCAGTTTTTGGAAACGCGCTTCCAGCTCTTTGTACTCATCTTCCAGCAGTTTCAACGCGTGCCGGGCATCCAGGTTAGCCGGAACCTGAAACCTTATTCCTGTAATATCATGGGGCTGGCTGCTGTACGTTTCATAGTACCACTTTGCAAGCTTAAAAGCTAAAAGTAGGTTATGCTTCGCCTCGTCGGTTTCGGTCTCACCTGTATGGGAGGCTGTATTACCTGATTTTCGGATTTGGTGCAGTATATCCCTGATACTGTAAGGCAGAACGTGCTCGTACTCCAGGGTTTTGAGACGCTGAAACTGCGAGTTCTCCCCCGGAAACTCCAATGCGTGTTCTTCAAACAGCTTTACCGTCAGGCGTTCGGCAAATAGTCTGAGTTTCATTAGGCTGGCTGCAGGGTCCGTGTGCAAATGATATTCCGCAGAATGACCTATATTGAACAGAATAGGGAATTCCTCTTCTAGGAAGGAGAAGTTAGATGCAGCCATATCAAGTTTGTTTTCAGAAAGTAGACCTAGTAGAATATTTTGTATAAATATAGTACATTAAGTAACAATAGTGAATCCGGTATATAAAATTCACTTTCATTACAGAGATTTGCCTTACCTGTGAATAAGCAGGCAGCTTATATACTTTTCATGTTTTGTAGCTCTATTTCATAAGCTATTGCTGTGGGGTATTGAGGGTTTGTTGTTGATAATAGATTATAGTGAGGTATAGAAGCTTTGAGAGGAGGAGCAGGCTATGAAGCTATATTCGGTTCCTAACACATCTTCTTAGAGTATGAGGAGTACATATTTTGACGTATAGTTGAAGCTGAAAGTGAAACTAAATACTTGATTCATTGAAATTTATCCACAAGGATTTAGCGGCTTTAGAGGAGTTTCTGAATTTGAAGCACCTATTCTTGCCTGATCTGTTGAACATAACGAGTGTTAAGTGACAAGGATTAGCAGTGGTGCTAATGTATCAAGTACAGAGGCCTATGCTGCGCCTTACGCTTTCTTGTCCAGAAGGTACGGTAATTCCTCAACGAGCCGGCTCCACTCTGTATCATTGTCATTTATCTGGACCAATAGCCTATCCCTGTTGGCTCGCTGATGGCTTATAGGTTATTCCTTGCATATTTTACACATGCAAATTTTAAGTTAAACCCATGTAACCCTACGACCAGCTCACGCCCCACTAGCAAAGGAACCGTAAGAATGCCTCCAGGGTGTTATCCTATGCTGTGTTCGGCTGAGTGTCGCTATGGTCACTGTGGCAGGCCCCCAGCTTCAGGAGGAGGCTAACGCCGATATCAGAAAAGTAGAGAACGCTATCTTAGAGTACTAATGAACTCCTCTCTCGGGCCAATAAGACTGGAGTAAAACAGTTCTATTATTATTTCACTCGGCTCTCTGTACAAAACAAGAGGGACACTACTCTGGCTAAAAAATCATGTGTAGTTGCTTATCTCTTAACTTGTATTAAGCAAAGGGAAAAAAGTGGACGGAAAAGTATATGTACCCCCTACAGGCGACCGTAAAGGCAATTTCCTCTATTGCGCGTAGTTGTATATTTTAAGTTGCTCCTGTCTATCATGAATGGGCTTATAGGTTATAAACAAGAAGGGCTCCTCATCACAAGGTGCCCTTCTTGTTCTATAACGAAAGTTATGTTCTATAGAGGTTGCCGCATACTCACCATGACCTGTTCTATAACAAGGGGTGGCCGAGAGGCTGACTAGGGAATCCTAAAATTAGAAGATGGCTCTTAAGTCTTTAGCAGCTTAAAGTGGCTACTCAATAGTTTTTATTATTCACCTTAATATTAATAGCTTCTAAACCTTTTTGTAAAGGTAATGTATAATTTAATAGACACATAATTATATATAAAGCGTAAACTAAGAGTCTAATTTCTTTACTCTTACCTTTATGAGCCGATATATAAAAACTCTGCGCATTTCAGTACTTGTTATGGTAGCCTTATTTAGCATACCAGCTTGTGAATTCTTTGAAGAAATAGACAAAAATCCGCCACCTAAACCTGTAAAATATAAAGGAGCAATCTTCACCAATGCAAATGATCCAAGATTTGCCGAAGTTGTAACAGATGATGGACAAAAAACAACTTTCTTCGGAACAAGGAATCCCGACGGTTCCCCAAAAAGCTTAATAGGGTACAGAATACAGGCTTTAAATGAACCAGACCCTGAGAAAGCTGATGTTGTGACTTTCGACTCTGAAGGCAGATATTCTAACATCATCCTAAAAACAGGTGAAGCCTTACACTTAGATTATCTGCCGAATGATTCTATTGCTCTTACTCTTTCTGGTCCTGAAGGATTAAGTGATATAATCATGGTGAAAGGTGCCAAAATAAATGATAAACAAGAACCAAGCTTAGGCGATGGTGGAAGATTAGCAGGAGTTACAGGTGCTGATGGCTACATCAACATAAAAGTAATGTCAAGAAATAAGTTTACTCAATCAGAGAAGAATGTAAAGGATGGAGAGACTACCGTAATGGTACGCATATTTGCTAACTCTCAAGACTATATGGTTCCGGCACATTATGACAAAGAAAAGCAATTATATTCTGTAAACTATAGATGGCTAGGTATAGTTGGGGAGCCAGAAGTTCCAAATCAGACCTTTGAAGATGCAAATGCAATAAGGAAAATAATTATGGAGGCAATTGCGAAAGCTTGCTCCTACACTGAAACACCTGGTAAAGAGATATCAATTCCGCAGCTTATCGCAGAGGCTACTTGCCCCCTTGCACCTTACAATCCATATGCCGCCGCATTTTGCTCTATTGGAATTGGAGGAGTTTTCTTTTGTGCAACCCCTGACGCAGCAAAGCTTGGAGAATTATTAGGTGGAATTATAGATAAAGTCAACTCAAAACTTAACCCACCACTCCCTACAGATGCGGCTGTATCTATCTCTTCACAGCATAAAAAATATGGAACAGAAAACGCCAAACAACTTACTATTGGTCAAATTAGGAGTAATGAGAATAGACCAGATGCTACAATCATTCATGAATACACTCCTAAGTTAAAGTTAACAAAGGTTTCAGGAGATAATCAGCCAGGTGAACCAAATGAAGAATTAGCCAGTCCACTGGTAGTAAAAATTGAAGACGAAGACAATCAACCGGTAGAGGGAATAGATGTCCAGTGGACTGCTACATCAGGATCCGGTAGTGTGTCACCTACGACTTCTAAGACAGGCGAAAATGGCGAGGCACGAGCAAGTTGGACTCTTGGAGAAAAAGAAGAAGGTCAAACTGTACTAGCGAGAGCTTTTGATACTCCGGAGAAGGAAGTCACAGGAAGTCCCATTGAGTTCAAAGCAATTATACAGAGAATAATTTTTATAGAGGTTACACCTTCAAGTACTACAGTTCCACTTGGGGGGACATATCAACTTAAGGCAAGAGCGATTGGAGTTGATGGTACAGATTTGACAGACAATAGTAACATACAGTGGGCATCTAGCAATGAATCTATTGCAACAGTTTCTCAATCGGGAATAGTGTCTGGTATAACTGGTGGAAATGTAGACATTACTGCTGCTACTCAAGGAGTGGTAGGTAGAGCACGAGTACAGATTATTCCACCTTGCGACAACCAAGAAGAAATCACTATAACTTATGATGTTATTGGAACACTCTATAAATTCAAAGCTCACGGTGGGTTCCCGCCATTTAAGTTAGTTAGAGTAATAATACAGCCAGAGTATGATGTGAATAGCATATCTACAGATGACGATCTTGGGTGTAATTTTGAATGGGAACTTGCAACTATCCCCAAGGAAAACGATCCTAAAGCTGGAGGAACAATTAAATCAACTGTAACAGATGCTACTGGTAAATCTGCTACTCTTACGGTTAGCTTTCCGCCTGAATAAGTTAAATTATTATGGATTATGTAGAATAAGCAGCTATAGCTGTTTCTACCTTAAAGTAACTGAGCCCGCAGGCTCTAAGCAATATTTGATTCCGAAGGTTGTGGCGATAGCGTCTTAATTTGTCTTTGACAATGCGGCATACTTTCACTTGCCCGATAGCATACTCGGCGACTACCCGCACCGAGGCCTTTGCTGGTTTTCCTGCTTTTCTTCCTGGCTAAGCTCCTTTCCCATCGGCTTCTTCAGAGGCTGCACCACAGTCTTCTCCTGTCTAGTCCTGAAATAGGTTAACAAAAGTTATCCCTTAAAACGCCCGTTTTCTGGATATGAAAAGAGGCGCTTTGTCTGTATCGGATAAGCCTATATTATGTCTAGTCCTGAAATAGGTTGATAAAAGTCATCCCGTAAAACGCCGGAATAATGAAATGAGGAAGTAGATTAAGCAAATGGTACCTTGGGTGTACCGAATTGCCGTCTCACTAATCATAAGGAAGATCTGATTCTTGAGATGAGTTAGTGAGAAGAGGAGAATCAATGATTGGAGATGATATGGCTATAGCTATCTACACATTTGGACATGAAGATTAGGGAGGGGTGGCTACCGCCAAAGCTATACTGTTACTGCTGCTTAAATCTACTAAAGCAGCCTAAGTAAAAACTGGAGCCAGCATGGAGTAAATCGATGATGAACTTATTTAGTGTCCGAATAGTGTCCGAAGCATAATAAAAAAGGCCTTCAGCGTTAACTGAAGGCCTTTCATGTAGCCCGTAGGGGAATCGAACCCCTGTTACTAGAATGAAAATCTAGCGTCCTAACCCCTAGACGAACGGGCCGTTCTGTCTAATTGTGGTGCAAATATACGGCTCTTTATCAACCTGCAAAACTTACCACGAAAATTTTTTCTGCAGGATCCGTAAAGTATTATAAATCAGTTTATAAAAAAATATTGGTTTTACAATATGGTATATTGTAACTTCGCATCCATCAAAAACTCTCAAAAAACTAGATACTATGTCTAAGATTAAAGTTGCAATCAACGGCTTTGGCCGTATCGGCAGACTTACATTCCGAGCTCTGCTTGAGAAAGACAACGTAGAGGTAGTTGCTATCAACGACCTGACAGATACTAAAACACTGGCACACCTGCTGAAATATGATTCCGTGCACGGACGTTTCAATGGCACTGTGGAAGCTACTGCCTCGGGCATCGTAGTGAATGGCCAGGAAATCCAGATCACAGCAGAGCGCGAGCCGAAAAACCTGCCTTGGGGCAAGTTGGGTGTAGACGTTGTGCTGGAGTCTACAGGTCGTTTCGTGGATGACGTAAGCGCAGGTGGCCATATCGAGGCTGGCGCACGCAAAGTGGTTATCTCGGCTCCTGCCAAAGGTGATATCAAAACCGTGGTATTAGGTGTGAATGATGATGTGCTGACAGGCGATGAGAAGATCGTTTCTAACGCATCTTGTACGACAAACTGCCTTGCGCCTATGGCCAAGGTATTGGACGACAAGTTCGGTATCGAAAAAGGCTACATCACAACGGTACACGCTTACACTGCTGACCAGAGCCTGCAGGATGGACCTCACAAAGACCTGCGCAGAGCCCGTGCTGCTGCCCTTTCTATCGTGCCAACCTCTACGGGGGCTGCGAAGGCGGTAGGACTTGTGCTGCCACACCTGAAAGGTAAACTGGATGGCGTAGCCATGCGCGTTCCTATTCCGGATGGCTCCCTGACTGACCTGACAGTTGTTCTGAAGAAGGCTGTTACAAAAGAAGAAATCAACGCTGCCATGAAAGAGGCTGCAGAAGGTGCGATGAAAGGTATTCTGGAGTATACAGAGGATCCGATCGTGTCTATCGATATCGTAGGCAACACGCACTCTTGTATCTTCGATGCTGAGATGACGTCTGCAAACGAGACGCTGGTGAAAGTTGTTGGCTGGTACGACAACGAAGCTGGTTACTCTAACCGCGCGGCCGACCTGATCGCTAAAATTGGCTAAGCTCTAGCTAAAAGCTACTTTTCTGAAGGCCTCTCCAGCTAAATGGGAGAGGCCTTTTTTTGTAATGAGCGTGCTTGTTTTGTGCAAATAAATCATTGTAACTCATCATTTATAGGTAAAAAACAGTATACGTAGGGTATACTATACTCCCAACCCATAAATACTCTTTTATTATGCTGAGAAGAATATTAGTACCGACCGATTTTTCTGAAGAGGCGCACCATGCTTTTGAGGTAGCTGTTGTGCTGGCCCGCAAAACGGGAGCGGGCATTAAGTTGCTGCACGTTTTAGAGGCTCCTTATATGACCGACTTCCGGACAACAGGCGAAATAGTGGCCCCAGACGGTATGCAGCAGATGTATGTGATGCAGATGTTGGGGGCAACGAAAGAACGAATGAGGAAACTACTGCACGCGGTTCCACACCAGGGGATTGATGTAGTAGAGGAAGTCGACGTAAGTAGGGTGATCAGCAAAATAAAGCGCACGATACAGGAAGACAACGTGGACCTGGTGGTGATGGGGTCGAAGGGAAGCAGTGGGTTGGATGAATTTCTGGTGGGGTCAAACACAGAGAAAGTAGTGCGCTCTGCCGATTGCCCTGTGCTCACGATTAAGGACCGCAACCCGCATTTCAATGTGAAGAACATTGTGCTGGCCTCCGACTTCAAACGCGAAGTCAGTCAGGCGATGGAGCACTTTAAAAATTTTCAGAGGCTGTTTGAGGCGAAGCTGCACTTGGTGTACATCAACACCCCGGGTGCTTTTGAGTCGAGTGGCAACCTGCGCCGCAAATTGGAGGAAACGGCACAGCGATATGGCCTGCAGCATTATACCGTGAATGTATACAACGACACGCTGGAAGAGGACGGTATCCTGCATTTTGCCCAGGATATCCGCGCAGACCTGATCATGATGGCAACGCACGGGCGCACCGGTTTGTCGCACCTGCTCAGCGGCAGTATTGCCGAGGACCTGGTAAACCATACTACCATCCCTGTCCTGACGATGCACCTGAAATAAGGCTGCTTATACTATTGGAGCGGGAGACTGAAGTGCCTGAACAGGTATGGCTTTCCAGCTGGCGCGATGGCATTGTAGCCTATCAGTTACCAAAAAAATGGCGAAAGCCCGTGGCAGAGATGTCAGGGGCTTTTTCGTATTTAAGTAGGAAAAGGGTAATTTTGCACAAAGCCCTAACCTGTACATATGAGCAAACGCCCCCACATCCGGTTTATCATCAATCCTAAATCAGGACCGAAGCGAAAGGCGGATGTGGCCGAGCAGATTAACCTGCACCTGGACTATGCAAAGTTTGCCCACGACATCGTGTATACCCAACATGCCGGCCATGCCCCGGAGCTTGCGCGGGAAGCAGCCGATGCAGGGTGCGCGGTGGTGGTGGCAGTGGGCGGAGACGGTACCGTGAACGAGGTTGCCCGGGGGCTGTTCCAGACGAATACGGCACTGGGCATTTTGCCGAGGGGGTCAGGCAATGGCCTGGCACGCCACCTGCAGGTGCCCCTGACGGCCGCTGGTTCTTTGGCTGTGCTGAACACGGGTACCGTAGATGCCATCGATAGCGGGAGCATTAACGGCCACCCTTTCTTTACCACGGCCGGTATCGGATTCGATGCCTACATCAGCTCGGTGTTTGCTGGGAGCAAAAAGCGCGGGCTGCAAAGCTATGTGGAGCTGGTGATGAAAGAAGTGCGCAATTACCGCCACCTGCCCGTAAAAGCGAGTATAAACGGCAATGTGATCGACACAGACTGCTTTGTGATGGCTTTTGCCAATGCTGCCCAGTATGGAAACAACGCCTATATTGCCCCGCAAGCCGACATACAAGATGGCTTGCTGGATGTTTGTCTGGTGCGTAAACTGGATATCATCCGGGCACTGAATATAAGCTATTGCATGCTGACCAACCAGTTGGCCCACGCCGACAGTGCCGAGTACTTTAAAACCGAACACATTAAAGTAGAAACCGAGGAGCCCATGATGTTTCATGCGGATGGCGAATACTTGGGCAAGACAACGGATTTTGATGTAAAGCTGAACCCGCTGTCGTTAAAGGTAATGATGCCAAAAAAATAGACAATCATGAAAGACAAAAATAAGAAGGGCCGCCAGGGCGTGGTGTACTCCACCAACTCTGATTTCAGCTACGATTACGAATCTGACCAAACCGAGGACACGCTGCCACCGCAGCAGCAAAACCTAAAGGTAATGATCGATAAAAAGTCCAGAGGGGGCAAGCAGGTCACGTTAGTGGCCGGCTTTGTGGGAACGGATGATGATCTGAAAGAGCTCGGCAAAATGCTGAAAAGCAAGTGTGGCGTAGGCGGCACAGCCAAAGATGGCGAGATCCTGATCCAGGGCGACTTCCGTGACAAGATTGTGCAGGTACTCCAGGCGGCTAACTACAAAGCCAAGAAGGCAGGGGGCTGAGGTAGTTCCGAGTTCCGAATGATGAGTTCCGAGTTTAAAACATAGCATTCGTCAAATCTTAACTCGTAATTCGGAACTACAGAAGGTGCGGCAGCACCTTCTGCAAGTCTTCGGGGGTATCGATGCCGATGGTTTCGAACTTGGTGAGGGCGGTGCTGATGCGGAAGCCGTTTTCGAGCCAACGCAGCTGCTCCAGCGATTCGGCTAGTTCCAGGGAAGAGGGCGGCAGCTGAGTGATTTGCTCCAGTATGTCGGCGCGGTAGCCGTAAATCCCGATATGCTTGAAATAGGTATGCTGCAGGTGCCAGATATCCTGGGGCACGTTCCGGCAATAGGGGATGGGCTGCCTGCTGAAATAAAGGGCTTCTTTTGCCTGGTTCAGCACGACCTTGGGCGCGTTCGCGTTAAATAACTCCTCTTCTGATTCCACCTTCTTAACAAGGGTTGCCAACTGTGTCTGCGGCTGCCGGAAACAAGCCGCTACCAGGTTTATCTGCTCGGGTTTGATAAAAGGCTCGTCGCCCTGTATGTTGATGATGTACTCGTAAGGCTTGTCGAGTAACGTATAGGCTTCAAAACAACGGTCTGTGCCGCTTTGGTGGTGAGAGGCAGTCATCACCACATTCCCCCCAAAAGCAGTTACATGCTCCCGTATCCGCTCATCGTCCGTGGCAACCACCACTTCGGCCAGGTCAGCTTGCTGCGCTTGCTCGTAAACCCTTCGGATCATGCTCTTACCATGGATGTCGACAAGGGGTTTGCCCGGGAAACGCGTACTGGCAAAACGGGCAGGAATGATTCCGAGGATGTCCATGCTATAAGTCTTTGAAAGGATAAAGCTTGATCAAGGGGCTAATTTACACAAGAGAAAATTGTTTTTAGCACGTCAGCGCAGCATAATTCTTAAAGCCTGCGCAATTCCACCACTTTAATGCTCTTCATCTCCTCACCAGCCTGACATGTCCGAACTGTTGTATTGTAATCTATGATCTTTGCCTCTACAGCTGTGGGAGGGTAGGTTTTATAACTGTCCGGGATATCGTCTTCATTTTCGGGCTTATGGTCTACATCACCGATTTTAAGGATATAACCGCATCCGTCTATGGCATAATCACCGGTCCAGTGGAGCGTGGCTTCAACTGTTCTTAGATCTAATTCACAGCCTTCCTCATCATCGCAAGAGGTAAGCGAGAGCAGGGCGGCTAAAAGTGCGAGGCTATAGAGGTATAACTTTCTCATGGCTACTTTTTGATGTATATAAGGGGGAGCCATCTGAGCAGGAAAGGGTTGCAAGCCAGGGGAAAGTTTTATGGGCGCTCTATTGAAATTATTCTGATGGCCTCCATGACCCTGGGTTGTGGCAACATACCGCAGCGGCGGTCGATTGGCTCATGCAAGGGCGCATACG
Organism: Pontibacter sp. CAU 1760; assembly: GCF_054482735.1. Taxonomy (NCBI): domain Bacteria; kingdom Pseudomonadati; phylum Bacteroidota; class Cytophagia; order Cytophagales; family Hymenobacteraceae; genus Pontibacter; species Pontibacter sp. CAU 1760. The sequence goes on along the minus strand of NZ_JBTLRL010000005.1, from coordinate 257,158 downwards.
TCAACTGCACGGTAGTGTTGGGGCTTTCCTTATACATGGCTGCAATAGCTTCCTCGTTCTCGGGGAGGTACTTTTTTCCGTCTATCAATACCTCAAACCCGCAGCCGTCGGCGGCAATCTCACCAGTCCATAAAAGTGTGGCTGTAGTAGTTTTAGTAGGAAATTCGTTTTCGTTGCGCTGCTGACAGCCGAGCAGCAGCAAGAAAAATAAACTACAGCAGGAGAAGATTCGCTTGCTCATAGGATCATGGAATTTGCGTTGGGTTATAACCAATTATAAGAAATCGCTCAGGCACCTAAATCTATTCCTGATGGGTATGCTTAACACGCAGGCAAGGCGTATGCTGTGACCTTATTTTTTTGCAGATTACCAAAAACGCTCAAGAAGGAGACGAACCCACTTTTTTCACCCGAAGCGAGAAGGTACTCTGGTCTACCACCTGCACAGCATCGCCCTTTTCAATAAACCCGTCACGGGCCTGGGCGTCATATAGTATATTGTCAATTAAAATGCGCCCTGTAGGGGTCATGCGGGTATGGGCCATACCGGTCTTGCCTACCAGGTGTATGGCGGTGTTGGCCGAGCGGTAGCCCTCCTTGCTATCAAAGGTATTGCGCAGCACTACCCGGTCCATGGCTTTACTGCTGACCAGGCGGTTCCAGGTGAGGGCAATTAATGCGCCGGCACCCACCATCCCCACCACGACCGAGATCAGGCTTTTCATCAGGTTTTCAGAAGGCACGAAAGTAAAGTCCAGGTTGTCGTTGTTGACCATGATCAGGACAAGGGAACTCACCACCAGCAGGATGCCGCTGATGCCGGTAATGCCAAAGCCCGGGATAACAAACACTTCCAGCAGAATCAGGATAAACCCAGCCAGGAACAGCAGGATTTCCCAGTTCTCGGCCAGGCCGGTCAGGTAATAAGGAACCAGGTAAAAGATGCCAGCCACCACTGCGGCCAGCAAGGGGAAGCCAATGCCCGGTGTCTGCAGTTCAAAGTACAGGCCCCCGATAATCAGCAACAGCAGGATACCGCTGATAAATGGGTTTAGGAAGAAATTAATGACGTTATCGGTTGTGCCGGGCTGGTAGCGGATAATTTCGGCCTGCTGCAAGTGCAGTTGCGCGAGCACGCCCTCCACATTCTCTGCCACGCCGTCGCAAAAGCCGTACTTCACAGCCTCGGTAGTCGTCAGGGTTAAAACCTGTCCAGCGGAGAGGGTGCTGTCTACGCTGGCCTCCACCATGGCTTCAGCCAAATGGGGATTGCGGCCGTTCGCCTCAGCGGTAGAGCGCATGATGGAGCGCATATAACTTTGGTATTTTCCGGGGGCGGCTTCACCCGTAGCCCCCACCACTGTGGCGGCCCCAATGTTAGACCCCGGCGACATGTAGATGCTGTCGCAGGCCAGTGAGATGAGGGCACCGGCAGACGCGGCGTTGTTATCGATGAACACATACACCGGCTTGGGGTAGTTTAGAAGCCGCTTCCGGATCTCGTCGGCATCGTTCAGCGCACCGCCGAAGGTATCCAGCACGAGCAGTATATGATCGGCTTCCGCCTCCGTGGCGGCATCCAGGGCCACCTTGGTATAGCGGTTGGTGCGCGGGTCTATCTCCGACTTTATTTCCATGATAAAAACCTTTGGCTTGTTTTGTGCTACGGAAACGAAGGGAAGCAGCAGGGCGAGCAGCAGATAGATCGCCTGCACATACTGTTGCTTTGGATAGGTTTTCATAAATTTGTGCGCTGGTTATGCGTTTTAACTGGCAATAAGATACTAAAATTTAGCAGCATATACTCCCGTTAATCTATACATACGATTTTGGTGCCCCCGTGTGGCGCATCTGCCTGGACACTTCCGCCAGAAGACTGGCCCTGGAGGTGCGTGACGGCGACCTGCTGCTGGCACATTTCTATACCTACGCCGCTGAAACCAGAAACTTACGCCAGCTAACCCTGCCGCAAAAGCAGGCCTGGTGGCTGGGGCTGGAGGATGCCCAGGACGGCAACGTATACCTGCACGGCTACGGCGACCGTAAACTGGGCCAGCATAAAGGCGTTTATGCGCTGGAGGCAAGCACTGACACCCTGGTATGGCAGCAGGAGGAGCAGGCTTTTTACGGGATAACTGCGGAAGGCATCATAACATATGACGTCGCAGCCCCGGAAGCTGATTTCCGGGTACTGGAGCCTGGGAGTGGGGCAGTGCTTCCTGCAGGTGTGTCGCAGCAGCAGGCCGCCAGGCAAATGGCCACGTACAGTGCGCACCGTTACAGTCAAACGGTCTACCCAACCTTGTACCTGGAAGGCGAGGCCTACTTTAATCAGGTACAGAGGTTTCTGGAGACACTGGGTATACGTGACACTACGCAGGCCATCGAGTACGCCGAGACCGAAACCCATATCGTGATTGGCTGCTATGTCCGCGAACCAGGCGCCAAACTCAAACAAACGCTACTGGTGCTAGACTTGAATGGTGCAATTTGCCTGAAAGAACCCATGGCACACAGTTTAACTGGGGTTGGTTCAGATAGTTTTTTTATCTTTATGAATGATCTATACTATATACAGGATAAACGCATCCTGCAGGTATATCAACTTTTAGCTTCGTAAATATTATAAGCCATGCTTAAACCCTTTCTCCTCACGCTTGTTGTAGTCCCCGCGCTTTCACTCACTGCCCACGCTGCTGACTTTTCGGCTGCGCGCGACTCGGTGGGTGTGGAGCGAAAGAATGGGAAGCTTTTTGTACAGCACAAAGTGGATCCGAAAGAGACTTTATACGCCCTGTCCAGAAAGTACAGTGTGCCGGTTGCACAAATCGTAGAGGCTAATCCATCGGTCGAAACCACCATCAAAATAGGGGAGATTGTGCTGATACCGCGCAAGGGCTCCGCCTCCGGTGCCATCGCGTCTACAGCCAAAACGGTTGCCGTCCGCCCTGCAGCCAGCACCCGCACCTACACCATCAGCGCGTCCGGTGAGAAATTCCATACTGTTGAGCCCCGCCAAACGCTTTATGCCATCTCCAACATGTATGGCGTAGCGGTGGACGAGCTTCGGCGCTGGAATAACCTGCCGGATAATAGCATCAGCATCGGCTCTACCCTGATTGTAGGGAAAGGGGCAGCGCAGCCAACCAAGAAGCCTGTCTACGTGCCGGAGGCGGACGATGAGATGGCAAAGCCGCGGGAAAGCGTGGCTACGGCATCGGGCACTGCTCCTGTAGAGGCTGCCCCCGTAGAAACGCCGACCACTACCGTTTCTTCGGAGAGCAGCAGCGAAAGCGCGGGCAAGATATTAGAAAGCGGAATAGCCGAAATGATCGACCCGAAGGCAGATACCAATAAATACCTGGCCCTGCACCGCTCGGCTCCGGTTGGCACTATCATGCAGGTGAGAAACAGCATGAACGGCCAGATTGTGTATGTGCGGGTAATTGGCAAGCTTCCGGCCACCGGCGATAACGAGAAGGTAATTGTCCGGATATCCAAAAAAGCCTGCCAGAAGTTGGGCGCCGTAGATCAGAAATTCAGGGTGGATCTTTCCTATATGCCTTAAGCATCAGGTATAAACCACAGTAAACAACAAGGCCTCCTGTTCATGTAAGTGGGAGGCCTTGTTGTTTTTGCTTGTATGAAAAAAAGGCAGCCTTCGCAAGGCTGCCTTTCGGTATTTATGTTTTGTTGCTGCGGCTATTTCGGATCGTAAGCCCACTTCAGGTAGATAGAGCCCCACGTAAAGCCACCGCCGAAAGCAGCCAGAATCACGTTGTCGCCTTTCTTCAGCTGGTCTTCATACTCCCACAGGCAAAGCGGAATGGTGCCGCTGGTGGTGTTGCCGTACTTGTGGATGTTGAGCATCACCTTGTCGTTGCTTAGGCCCATGCGGTTCGCGGTTGCCTCGATGATACGCTTGTTCGCCTGGTGGGGCACCAGCCAGGCAATGTCCTCGCCCTTCAGGTTGTTGCGCTCCATCACCTCCGCCGACACGTCAGCCATACCCTTCACGGCGAACTTAAACACTTGCTGCCCCTCCTGAAAGGCATAATGCTCACGTGCCTGTACAGTTTCGATGGTCGCGGGTCTGCGGCTGCCGCCTGCTTTCATGTGCAGGAAAGGAGCGCCGGTACCATCAGACTTTAGTACCTGGTCCTGGATGCCAAGGCCCTCAGTGTTGGGCTCCAGCATAACGGCTCCGCCGCCATCCCCGAAAATGATGCACGTCGCACGGTCGGTATAATCAACGATAGAGGACATTTTGTCGGCCCCAACAATGATCACTTTTTTGTACTGACCAGACTCCACAAACTTAGCACCAGTTGCCAGGGCGAACAGAAAGCCTGAGCAGGCAGCCTGCAAATCATACCCAAACGCATTCACGGCGCCTACTTCCGCGGTGATCAGGTTGGCTGTGGCCGGAAACACCATGTCCGGGGTAGTAGTGGCGCAAATTAGCATGTCCACCTCTTCAGGCTTGGTGTTTGTTTTTCTTAGAAGCTCCTTTACTGCTGGGATAGCGATCTGAGAAGTACCCATGTTCTCGCCTTTTAAGATACGCCTTTCCTTAATGCCGGTGCGAGAGGTAATCCATTCGTCATTCGTTTCAACCATGGTCTCCAGCTCCTTGTTCGTCATCACGTATTCCGGAACATAGCCACTCACGCCTGTTATGGCAGCAGTAATTTTACTCATCTTGATACTTCTTAGATTGGTTAGTTTTGTGGTGGGCAATTTAATAAAAAAAACTTGGCATAACCTGTCCGGCTTCTAAAAAGAATAGCCTATACAGATTATGCCAAGAATTATTGATGCAATTTGAGCGGGCTTATTGTAACCCCCTAAGCGCTATAGTTTTTCTTAAAGCGCTCTGAAAGGTTAGAGGCTGCCATCTTCTGGGCCTGCAGCACCATGTTGCATACTGCCCGTGGGCTGGATACACCGTGGCCGATCACGGCATTGCCGTTAATGCCCAGGATCGGGCTGCCGCCTGCCGCCTCGTAATTGAATTTGTCGAAAAAAGGATCCTTGATGTTTTTTTCGTTTAGGATATCATAGAGCGATTCAGCGAGCTTCAGAATGATGTTGCCGGTATAACCGTCGCACACAATCACATCGGCTTTGTCGTTGAAGAGATCGCGCCCTTCGATGTTGCCGATAAAGTTGATGTGCTTGTTCACTTTTAGCCGCTGATGGGCCGCCTGCGTATGCATTGTTCCTTTGCCCTCTTCCTCGCCCAGGTTCATCAGGCCTACCTTCGGGTTCTGGATGCCCAGCACGTTTTCCGCATAAATAGAGCCTAGTTCACCAAACTGCTCCAGCACTTCAGGCTTGCAGTCGGCGTTGGCGCCTACATCCAGGATCACACCGAAGCCTCCACTGAGTTTGGGCACAAAGCTGGCAATAGAAGGGCGCAAAACGCCTTCTACCGCTTTAATGCTAAACATAGCGCCTACCAGCATCGCACCAGTGTTGCCGGCGCTGCAAAAAGCATCGGCTTTCTGAGCCTTCAGCAAACCATAGCCAACGGCAATGGTCGAATCAGGCTTTTGGGTGAGCGCCTTTGTGGGGTGCTCACCCATTTCAATTACCTGGGAGGCATGCATCACAGCAATGTTCTTGCCAGTGAAGCCGTACTCTTTGAGCAGCGAATGAATGACGTCCTCCTTGCCGATCAGCAGGATTTCTTCATCATTGTTGAGCTCCTGAGCAGCCAGCACAGCACCCTTCACAATAGCCTCAGGTGCAAAATCGCCGCCCATGGCGTCTAAAGCGATTCTCATTTACAGGGGGTGTTTTGGGATATACAGAACTAAAACTATAGCAGGCTAAGCCTTACTGCGCGTTAGCTGTATAATTTTTGATTGCGAGTTTGCCTTTGTGGAACAGGTCACCTTCTACCACATATGCATGGTGATACAGGTGAGGGGTGTCTGTAGTAGGGCAAAGAGCAATGGCTTTCTCAGAGAGTTTCTGGTGAGTTCTTCTCTTATCTCTTCTGGTCTTCGAAATCTTACGTTTAGGATGTGCCATTTTTAGTTAGAAATTTACTTTGGTTTATGCTTTATTAATTTCTTGATTCACTAATTCAAATTGCGGAGCGCGTCCCACCGGGGATCCACCTCATCGTCATCGTCGTCATCATTCCCCTCGTCGTCGTCCGCTTTAATACGGGAAGAGTAGATCAGGATATCCTTGTCGTTGTCTTCCGCTTCTTCGTCCTCGCTTACAAAACGCGGATGAAGCTTTTTCATGGGTACTGCCAACCCAATGTAATCATACAGGTGCTGGGCAATGTTAATGGACTGCGTGTTGGCTGTTATCTGCCACAGATCGTCGTCTAGTTCAGTGTTCTCATCGCCATACTTGATCCGGAACGCGCCTTCTGTCTCGATCGGGTAGTCAAACTCGTCCAGACTTCTATCGCACACCAGGCGAACATGGCCGTTGATGGCTAGCTCAAATGTTAACAGCGCCTCTGTTTTATCCAGCTTCACTTGTGCAACAAGGTTACCGCCTAAGATGAACTCTTTCCCGAACAGGTCAAAGAAAGAATCATCCAGTTCGAACTCGTACAAGTGCTCCTTGTTAGCGAGTTTCGCGATGCCGATTTCATAGTCTCTTAACTTCTTCACAACCGACTTTTTATTGCAAGATGCAAAATTAGAATATATTTCTGATAAATAAAATATTCTGTCCTAATTAAACCGTGGGCATAGCCGCCTCCTGGCGCTTCCGGACCACATCACAGGCCAGGAACAAAGCCTCGCGGAAAGAGGTTTCGCTGGCTATGTGTTTGGCTGCTATGTCATAAGCCGTGCCATGGTCTGGTGAGGTGCGCACCACTGGTAGGCCCGCGGTATAATTCACGCCGTTCTCGAAGGCCAATGTTTTAAACGGAATCAGGCCCTGGTCATGGTACATGGCTAAAACGGCGTCCACCTGCTGGAACTGGCGCATCCCGAAAAAGCCATCGGCAGGGTATGGCCCAAACACCAGGTGCCCGCGCTCTTTCATCTGTACCACGGCAGGGCGGATGATCTCCACTTCCTCTTTGCCTAACAATCCTTTCTCACCGGCGTGCGGGTTAAGGCCCAGCACCGCGATGCGTGGCTTCAGGATACCGAAGTCGTTGTGGAGCGTGTCCAGCAGAATGGTCATCTTCCGGATCAAGAGTTCCTCTGTTATGCGGGATGACACCTCCTTCAGGGGCATATGGCCCGTTACGGTGGCCACCCGTAACCCGCCGCTCACTAACAGCATCAGGCTCTCGGCAGCGTCGAAGTACGAAGTCAGGAACTCGGTATGGCCCGGAAAACGGAAGTCCTCTGCCTGTATGTTGTCTTTGTCAATGGGGGCTGTCACGAGTCCGTCGAGTAAACCCGCTTTCAGGTCGCGGCTGGCAGCCAGCAGCGAGTCGAGCGATGCTTTGCCTGAGGCAGGTGTCGGGTGGCCCGGGTTCGATTCAAGCTCATCGTCCCAGCAGGTAATGACGTTGATCTTCCGGTGCGTCAGCGCCTGCGCCGAGGCGGATTCCTGGAAATTGAAGTGTTCGGCGTTCAACGCTTTTTTAACCTGCTTTAGCAAGCTGGCCGAGGCGTATATAACCGGGGTGCAGAAATTAAGGATGCGCTGATCCGAAAGCGTTTTGACCACTACCTCCGGCCCGATGCCGTTGGTGTCGCCGATGCTGATACCGAGTCTCGGTTTTATCTTTTTGTCCATGTTAGATTATCGTGCCAATGCGCTAAAGTAGTTATATACTAGCCGAACCCCGGAGCCGGTGGCCATCTTGCCGCGGTAGCTGTCTTCGCTATGGAGGTAGGCGGTGCCTGCAATATCAAAGTGCACCCAAGGGTAATCGGTAAAAGCCTCCAGGAACTTGCCAGCCGTGATGTGCCCGGCATTGGCGCCGCCTAAGTTTTTCAGGTCGGCGATGTCAGACTCGAGTTGCTTTTTGTACTCATCCCAGAGCGGAAACTCCACCGTGCGCTCGTGCACGTTGTCTCCTGCCTGCTTTAACCCGGCCATTACCTCTTCGCCAGCAGTGCCCATCACCACCAGGCCTTCCTGGCCTACGGCACGCATGGCGGAGCCGGTCAGGGTGGCAAAGTCGATCACCAGCTCCGGGTTGTACTTTTTAGCAAAGCTCAGCGCATCTGCCAGGATCAGGCGGCCTTCCGCGTCTGTGTTCAGCACCTCCACCGTCAGGCCGCTGTACATGGTGATCACATCACCTGGTGCAACAGCATTAGGGCCTGGGCGATTATCGGTGGCCGGAATAAGGGCGATGATATGCAGCGGCAGCTTGTTTTTGGCAGCGGCATACACAATCCCCGTCACCGCGGCAGCCCCAGCCATATCCGATTTCATGTAGTCCATCGACTGCGGCGTAGGCTTGAGGCTCAGTCCGCCGGTATCGTACACCACGCCTTTGCCCACCAGCACATAAGGCTTCTGGTTTTTAGCGTTCTCCGGTTTCCACTCTAATATATTAAAGGTAGCAGGCTCTGCACTACCCTGGTTTACGGCCACCAGGCCCCCCATCTTTAAAGACTGTATCTTGATCAGGTCTAGCACTTCGGTCTTGAAGCCCGCCTGCTGACCCAACTCAACCAGTTGCTCGCTGAGTTGCTCGGCCGTCTGGTGGCTGTGGGGCTCATTCACTAAGTCACGCACCTGGTATACCGCCTCCAACACGTTAGCCAGTTCCTCTACTGCTTCGCCGCTAACCTGCTCGTCGGCAACCGTGATGGTTTGCAGGGGGCTGGGCTTGGCGTCTTTGGTCTTGTGCTTCTGGTATTGGTAGTTGCTCAGGTAAAGGCCTTCCGCCACGTATAAACCCGCCTGAGCGCCGGTCTGGTCCAGTACCGTGATGTTGGCCACCTTATCGGCTTTTAGCTGCTTCAGTAAGGTATGGCCCGCCTGGCGCAAGGCTTCCTGCTTCAGGGCCTCCGTCTTTGCTTCCGGCGATACCAGCAGGTAGAGGTGGTGCGAGTACCGGTTCAGCGAGATAAGCTTGGCTTCCTGCTTCACTTGCTGGGCCACATAGGACTGTTCTTCCGGCTGCAGTTCCGGCGCCTGGGCCGCTTTGTCGGCGGCGACTACCAGCACGAGGTCTGCATTTTTCGTTAAGCTTGTATTGTATTTAAGTTGCGTTGGCATTTGTCGTTCGTATCTTTGGTGCTGCAATATAGTAAGTATAAAATGGAATGCGAAAAGCGAGTGGCAGCGAATGCCAGGCCGCTTCAGCGCTTAAACATATAACGGGTTTGCGCCAGAAAGTATACCTTTTTGCCCGGAAACCATAAAAAGCACCGTGTGAGCAACGTAAAACCAAAAAAGCACCTGGGCCAGCACTTCCTGACGGACCAGAACATTGCCCGGAAGATTGTGGACCAACTGACGCTGCCCGATGGGGTAAGCGACGTGCTGGAGATAGGGCCGGGCATGGGCGTGCTGACCAAGTACCTGTTGCAGCACCATGCCTACCGCACCACCGTAGTGGATATTGACCGTGAGTCGATTGCTTTCCTGAAAGAGCATTTCCCGGAACTGGGCGATCGCATCATCTCCGCGGACTTTCTGAAAACGGACCTGACCACGCTGTTCCCGGGCAAGTTCGCCATCATCGGGAACTTCCCTTACAACATTTCGAGCCAGATCTTCTTTAAGGTGCTGGAGCAGCGGGACGCGGTGCCGGAGGTTGTCTGTATGATCCAGAAAGAGGTGGCCGAGCGCCTGGCATCGCCGCCGGGGTCTAAGGCTTACGGTATCCTGAGTGTGCTGCTGCAGGCGTTTTATACCATCGACTACAAGTTCACAGTGCACGAAAACGTGTTCAACCCGCCGCCAAAGGTTAAATCTGCCGTTATCAGCCTGGTGCGTAACAAGGTGGAGCGGCTGGAGTGCAACGAGGTGCTGTTCAAGCAGGTGGTAAAGCTGAGCTTTGGCACGCGCCGCAAAACGCTGCGCAACTCGCTGCGTAGTTTTAACCTGCCTCCGGAAGTTACCACGCAGCCTGTGTTCGACAAGCGCGCCGAGCAGCTTTCGGTGCAGGATTTCGTGGCCCTGACCAACATGGTGGCGCAGAACATTTGATAAGACAAGGATGCAGCAGGTAGAGATAACCCGGGAGTACATTGAGCAGGTAGAGGAAGCCATCGAGCGGAAGGATAACGCCTTTATACTGGAGACCATGGCCGACATGCACCCGGCCGATGTGACGACCGTGCTCTACGAGCTGGATACCAACGAGTCGAAGTACGTGATGGACCTGTTGCCCCCCGACACAGGTGCGCAGATCCTCAGCGACCTGGACTACGACATCCGCAACGACTTCCTGGACTATTTTACCAGCGCTGAGATTGCCCGCTACGTCAACCTGATGGATTCAGACGACGCGGTGGACATCCTAAACGAGCTGTCGGTGCAGACGCGTGAGGAAGTGATTGCCCTGCTCGATAACGAGGAGAAGGCCGCCCACATCCTGGACCTGCTCCATTACGAGGAGGACTGCGCCGGCGGTTTGATGGGGAAAGAGCTTATCAAGGTGAACCTGAACTGGCGGGTGCGGCACTGCATCGAGGAGATCCGTCGGCAGGCTGAGGACGTGGAACGGATTTATACCGTGTACGTGACCGATAACAAGGATATTCTGGTGGGCCGCGTCAGCGTGAAGAAACTGCTGCTCTCCCGCGACGATACGCCGGTAAAGGAGATATATAACCCCGATGTGATCGCGATTGAGTCGTTTCGGGATGAAAACGAGGTCGTGAGTGTGATGCAGCGCTATGACTTGGAAGCCATACCCGTTGTGAACATACAGGGGCGCCTGCTTGGCCGGATCACCATCGATGACGTGGTAGACGTGATGCAGGAGCAGGCCGAGTTAAGCCGGCAGCTCATGACCGGTATTACTGAGAATGTGGAGGAGGATGACAGCGTGTTCCGGATCTCGCGTTCCCGTTTGCCCTGGCTCATCATCGGGATGGTGGGTGGCTTGTTGGCTGCCCAGTTTATGGGTTTGTTTGAGGCCGATATCGCGATGTTACCGGCGGTGGCGCTTTTTGTGCCGCTCATTACGGCAACGGGCGGGAACGTAGGCATCCAGTCTTCCTCCATCATCATCCAGACGCTTTCGTCCAACTCGGTGATGTTTGATAATTTTGCCCAGCGTATTCTCAAACTGATCATGGTGGCTTTGCTGAATGCCCTCATCATATCCATTCTGGTGTTTGCATTCACCTACCTCTTCCGGCACGAGTTGAAGCTCTCGGTGGTGGTGTCGGTAGCGCTTTTCTCAGTTGTTATCCTGGCTTCGCTCATGGGCACCATCACCCCCATGATCCTGGATAAGTTCGGCATCAACCCCGCTGTGGCGGCCGGGCCCTTCATCACCACAGCCAACGACCTGCTCGGCTTAGCCATTTACTTTGGTATAGCACACATGCTGTATAACCTGTAATTACGCAGCAAACCTAGCTTATAAAGCATGCCTCATTCACCCAATAAACCAAACCTCATACCCGTATGCGCATCCTGATTATCGACGAAATTTACCCAAGCATTTTCCCGATGCTCGCGCGTATCGGGGCCACTGCAGACTACCGACCGGACATCAAGCCGGAGGAGGTACGGGAAGCTTTGGCGGGCTTTGACGGCCTGATCGTGCGGAGCAAGATGCGCATCACCGCTGACACGCTGGCATTTGCCAACCAACTCAAGTTTGTGGCCCGGGCAGGAGCCGGCGTGGATAACATCGACGCGGAGGCCCTGAAGGCTCGCGGCATTGCATTGCTGGGGGCCAATGAGGGCAACCGGCAGGCGGTAGGGGAGTTTACCCTCGGGTTGCTGGTGTCGTTGGTGCGCAACATCAACCGAAGCGACAAGCAGGTGCGCGGCAAGGTATGGCTGCGGGAGGAGAACAGGGGAGAGGAGATCGGTAACCAGACCATCGGCATCATTGGGTATGGCAACATGGGGCAGAGTTTTGCCCGCGTATTGCAGGGCTTCGGGTGCCGCATCCTGGCTTACGACCGTTTTGCCCCGGAAAAGATAACGTCCCCGGCAGAGCGCGTATCGTTGGAGGAGTTGCAGGCCCGGGCGGATGTCGTGAGCTTCCACATTCCATACATCCCCGAAAACCTGGGCATGGCGGACAGCGCGTTCTTTGAGGCTTTCCGGAAGCCTATATGGTTCTTGAACACTTCGCGCGGCGATGTGGTGGACCAAACAGCCCTGGTGCAGCAACTTAAAGCCGGCAAGGTAAAGGGCGCTGCGCTGGATGTGCTGGAAAACGAAAAACTGAAGACCCTGACCGCCCCTCAGCAGGAAAATTTTGACTACCTGGCTACTGCAGATAATGTGATCCTGACCCCGCACATTGCCGGCTGGACGCACGAATCTTACGTAAAGATAAATGAGGTATTGGTAGACAAGATACAGCTGTTAAGGCAGGTATAAAGAGGCTGAACAGCGGCCCATAGTGGCACGCAACATTTATAGTGGCCTGTTGTTACTTGTAATGCAAAATTTGTATATTTGTTCCATAGCGAGGGCGCTTAAGGGCTTTGCTATGGGGTGTAAACAAACGAAAGCGTATGCCATACGCCTGTGCCAGGCACCGCAGCAAGAATTAAAATTAAATGTACATATTTGGCAAAAAGAACGGTTATGCGAGCCATAACCGTTCTTTTTGTTTTTGTGTTTTAAACGTGAGAACTATACTATGAGCAACATTTCTTATTACACAGCCGAAGGTTTGCAGAAACTGAAAGACGATCTGGCTGAGCTCAAGACAAAAGGCCGCGCAGAAGTGGCCCGCCAACTGGCTGAAGCACGCGACAAAGGCGACTTGAGCGAGAATGCCGAATACGACGCTGCCAAAGACGCCCAGGGCCACCTGGAGCTGAAGATCGCTAAGATGGAGGAGGTGGTAGGCAATGCCCGCCTGATTGATGAAACGCACCTGGACACCAGTAAGGCGCTCATCCTGTCTAAGGTGAAGCTGAAGAACCTGAAGAACAACATGGTCGTGGATTATACCCTGGTGGCAGAGGAGGAAGCAAACCTGGCAGCAGGTAAAATATCAGTAAAGTCGCCGATCGGCAAAGGCCTGTTGGGTAAATCTGTCGGGGATGTAGCCGAGATCACGGTGCCTGCCGGTAAGATAGAGTTCGAGATTCTGGAAATTAGCCGTTAAGCCCATGGAAGCGACCATATTCACAAAGATTGTAAACGGAGAGATACCAGCCTATAAAGTGGCGGAAGACGATCGTTACCTGGCCTTTCTGGATGTGTTCCCGACTACCAAAGGCCATACCCTGGTTATACCCAAGCAACAGATCGACTACCTTTTTGACCTGGACGATGAGCTATACCTCGGGCTAATGGCTTTCGCCAAAAAAGTAGCTCTGGCCGTGGAAAAGGCTGTGCCTTGCAAACGCGTGGGGGTGGCCGTTGTAGGCTTGGAAGTGCCGCATGCCCACGTGCACCTGATTCCGCTGAACAGCATGCAGGACATGAACTTTGCCAATAAGCAGCAGTTCAGCCAAGAGGTGTTTGAAGCGGTAGCCCAGAAAATAAAGGCCGCTTACGAGGGATAGGCGTTAAAACCCTAACCCACAAAAAAGGGGGGGAGAACCTGAACAAACGTTCTGGTTCTCCCCCCCTTTTTTATGCGCGGATGGGGGCTTTACTGCTTCTTCCCAGAAGTTCCTCCAGGCAAGGTGGTGTCTTGCTTTTGCTGTTCTAATTTTTGCAGTTCCTCGAGTTGCTTTGCCTCCTCCTTCTCCTGCCTTCTGAAAAAGCCCCTGAACAGAATGTTGCTTTGGAGGGCTTCCATGTTGGCATCAAACTTTTCAGAACTCGTTTCCAGGTTCTGCATCGTGCTTTTCAGGTTACGGGCAAATTCCTCGTCGCTCAGCAGCACGCCTACAGCATTGTTCTCATTGTTCAGGCGGGTACTGGTTGCTTTCAGGTTTTGCGTAAGGGCGGCGGCGGCGGTTGTCGCTTCCTCTAACTGTGCCATCGAGCGCTGCAGTTGGCTATACACCGTGGTATCCGTTAAGGCCTTGTTCACGAGACCGCCCGGCCTGTTGAGGGTAGCAGTAAACCTGTTCAGCGACTGCGAGGCCTGCACAGTGTTCTGAGAGGTGCGTTGCAGGTTGGCCACCATACTTTCGAAGTCGTTTGCCAACGTCGAGTCCTTCATCAGCTTGCCAATCGTGCCCTGTCCCTTCACCAGGCCGGAAGTGAGCTGCTTGATGTCGTTGGTGATGGCTACCAGGTTGTTATTGTTCTTCTGAAGCGTTTCGATCAGCTCGTCGGTGTCCAGCGGGTTGGCGGCTTTTATCCGGGCACCGTCGTTAACCGGCGGGGCCTGCGGGCTGCCGCCCTCCAGTACAATATTCTTGTTGCCAATAAAGCTCTCGGAGCTGATGCGGGCAACCGCATCCTTGCGGATATACTGCTGGGCGCTCTCTTCCACGCTCATCGTCACCTTCACCTGCGACTTGCCCACGAACTCGATCTTTTTGATGGTGCCTACCTTCACGCCGGAGAACCATACGTTGTTGCCCGATTTCAGGCCTGCCACGTCATCAAACACGGCATGCAGTGAGATGGTGCTGATGAAGCGTTTTTGCTGTCCGGCCAGGGTAAAGATGCCAGCCACCAGTATGATGATCGCCAGCAACACAAAAATGCCGACGATGACGGAACGTTTATTATCTGCAGTGCTCATTTAGTCTATAAAGTTGTAATTATAAAAAGCTTGTACGCGCTTGTCGTCTGTGGCAAACACTTCCTCAAAGGTGCCCTCCCGCTTAAACTCGCCATCGAGCAGCATCACCACCCTGTCGCCCACAGCGCGCGCGCAGGTCAGGTCGTGGGTGATGATGATGGAGGAGGTGTTAAAGCGCCGCTGCACCTCATTGATCAGGTTGTTAATCTCGATGCAGGTGATCGGGTCTAGTCCGGCTGTCGGCTCATCATAAAGCATGATCTCGGGGCGTAGAATCAGCGTGCGCGCGATACCGATGCGCTTGCGCTGCCCACCGGACAACTCCGAGGGCATCTGGTGCATGGCCTGCGACAGTCCAACAGCCTCCAGCACAATGTCAATAACCCGGTTACGGTCACGCTGCGTCATGTCCTTGGAATGGCGCTCCAACGGGAATTCCAGGTTCTCCTTCACGGTCATGCTATCGTAAAGGGCGCTGTTCTGAAAGGAAAAACCGATCTTCAGGCGCAGCGCATCTAGTTCCTTGGGTGTTAGGTGGCCCACTTCCTTGCCCAACACGTTCACATCGCCCGTGTCGGCGCGCAGCAGGCCCGAAATGATCTTGATCAGAACGGACTTACCGGTGCCCGAACGGCCCAGCACGACCAGGTTCTCGCCTTTGTACAGGTCCAGGTCAACACATTTGAGTACCTCAAAATCGTCGAAGGCCTTTTGTAGCCCCTTGATCTCAATAACCTTATGGTTCCTGTCTATATTTGGGTTGATTTTTTTCATGTCAAGTAGCGGCTATATGCCTCTGATCGCATTAATAACCTGCATCACTAGTAGTTCCTCGATAAACACGAGGAACATTGCCGTCACCACCGACGTGTTTGCCGCCTTGCCCACGCCCTCGGTGCCCTTGGAAGAATGATAGCCTTTGTAGCAGCCCACCATCCCGATGGTGAAGCCGAACAGCACTGATTTTACGGAAGAAGAGATGATGTCGAGAAAAGTGATGGCATCAAAAACCTGGGTGAAGAAGGTGGTAATGGTCGTCAGTTCGTTTTGGTGCACATTCAGATACCCTCCCATTAGCGCCACAAGTGTAGTATACATGGTCAGGGCCGGAATCATGAAAGTGGTGGCGAGCACGCGGGTTACTACCAGAAACTTAAATGGATTCGTGGCGGAAACCTCCATCGCATCGATCTGCTCCGTTACCCGCATAGAACCTAATTCCGCGCCGATGCTGGACCCCACCCGGCCAGAAGCTATGATAGCCGTAACCAAAGGGCCCATGGCGCGCACAATGGCCACAGAAATCAAAGCGGGGAGCAGGGACGTAGCCCCAAAATCGCGCAGGGAAGGCCTAGACTGGTTGGTAAATACGATGCCGATGATGAAACCCGTGACAGACATCAGCGGCAGTGACCGCACGCCTACCTCATAGCACTGCTTGATGATTTCCTTAAACTCATATGGCGGGAAAAGCACCTCCCTGAAAAAACGGGCGATGAAGCTATATATCCGGTATAGCTCCAGGAAAAGACGGTCAGCTCTTCTGGAAAGGACATATTTACGTGAACTGGTAGCGGGTGTCTTCTTATTGTTGTTTGAATCCATTCGTTGTCAGATGAAATCCGGCTGGCTCCGCATAAGTGCGCCGGCAAAAAAAGGTGTGTCTTCCCAAAGACTTCTTTGCTTCTACGGTCGGATGGAAGCACAAGGTTATCCAAGCGTATCCCAATGTTTCACAGTCAAGCGGCTATACCCTGGTTTGTCCACTTTCCGGAGCCCGGACAGCTATTTGTCCAGAAACCAGTGGGCTTGCTTTCCTCGTCCGTGCTTTAAAAAGACCAATCGTGCACGGTTTTCAAACCAAGCCGAATCTACAAAAGCACTAACTTGAAGCGCTTGCAGGGATAAAGATAAGGATGAAATAACACTAAACGAGAAAAACGGTATAAAGCTACAACTGCCGGGGGAATGGTCCAAGAATTATCGGGTAGGTGATGATGATAACGCTGCCAGCGGGCGGCTTATACTAAAGACGCTATTGCTACGAGGAAGTAGCGCCTGCCGTTTATTAAACCGAGAGTAAAATAGCTGTACTATTTCGCAGCCAGGCGGTCGGGGTTGTCCTGCACAAAACTCTTCCAGGACTTGCCACCCTGCTTGGCGTTGTTGCCTTTCTGGTAATGGTGGCACAGCGCCACGCCAAGGGCATCGGTCGCATCGTGTAGTTTGGGGTCTGGCTGTATCTTCAGGATTTGCACCAGCATGCTGGCTACCTGCTCCTTCGAGGCATTTCCGTTACCGGTTACAGACTGCTTTACTTTTTTGGGGGCATACTCCACATAGGGGATGTCGCGGGAGAGGGCGGCGGCGATGGCAACCCCCTGCGCCCGGCCCAGTTTCAGCATACTCTGCACGTTCACGCCAAAGAAGGGCGACTCAATGGCCAGTTCATCGGGCAGGTACTCGTCGATGAGCTGTATCATACGGTCGAAAATTTTCTTTAGCTTTATAGCGTGGTTGCTGTAGCTTTTCAAGTGGATTACGCCGTACTGCACCACACGCACCTTTGCCCCTGTAACCTCAATCAGGCCATACCCCATCACCTGCGTGCCGGGGTCGATGCCAAGGATGAATTTGTTGGGGGGGAGTGCGGGAAGGGAAGCCATAGCTGCAAAAATAGCGATATTATCTTGAACATAAATCTCCATCGGAAATTCCTTTTGCTAACAGGGAAAGCGATTGTGGTGGCGCTGACGCTTTTGCTGCTGTACCAGGCAGTCTTCACGGCCCCTGACATGCTGCTGACCTGGCAGCGCATATTGCGGCAGGCCTGGGGTAACCCCCAAGGCTACGCGCTGCTTTTGTGCGCCGTGGTGCTTATACCTGTTAATTGGGGCTTTGAGGCGGGAAAGTGGCAACTGTTGGGGCAGAGGGTGGAGCCGATGGCATTTTGGCAGGCATACCGTGCCGTGATGGTTGGACTGACCCTCGGCTTTATTACCCCGAACCGCCTCGGCGACTATGCCGGGCGTGTACTGGAGCTGAAAAGTCAGCAGAGGCTGGAGGCGATCGGCGCCATCTTTATGGGGCGGTTTTGCCAGTTGGTGGCTACGGTGCTGGCGGGTACTTTGGGGCTGACTTACTTTGTCTATAACTTTTACTGGCAGCAGTATCCGGCTGTTTTTATGAGTGTTATGGTGTTGTTTATCGCTTTCGTTGCAATCACCCTGTCGCTGCTTTATAATGCCCGCGCCATGGTGGCCTTGGTTAGTGCGGTGCGCCCCCTCAAGCGGTTTGTGCCCTATATCGCCATCATGTCTGCCTATACGCGTCCCGAACTAAACAAGCTGCTTGTGCTTTCACTGGGTCGATACTTCGTGTTTCTGATCCAGTTCGTGCTGCTGTTGATGTTTTTTGGAGTGAAGCTTAGTCTGTTGGCTTACTTCTGCGGGGTTTCCGGTACGTTTTTCTTAAAATCAGTAGTGCCTTCTGTCAGCCTGATCTCAGACCTGGGGGTGAGGGAGCTGTCAGCTATGTTCTTGTTTGGGATGCTGGGGCAGGGGCGCTTAGAGGTGCTTAGTGCCAGCCTCACGCTCTGGCTCCTGAACATAGCAGTGCCAAGTGCCTTTGGGCTGTACTTTGTGCTGCGGCTGCGCTTTGCCCGTAAGGAGGTGCTCGCTTGATCTGGCTGCTTACCTTTTCGCTGCTGGCCTATGCCTGGATCATTCTGCAACGCAGGGTGGCCTGGCATGAGCTGCCTGTCTCAGACGCGCCACTGTCATATCATCCCGATGTACGGCTTTCCATCATCATACCTGTGCGCAACGAGGCAGCAAACATTAGGCTGCTGCTGCAGGACCTAGAGCAGCAGCTATACCCCAAGGAACTCATCGAGGTGCTGATAGTAGACGACCATTCTGAGGATATTACGCTTCAGGTAGTACATGAGTACATGGTTGGTTCCCATCTGAATATAAGGGTGTTAAAGTTGCAGGATTACCCCGCCATGCAGTTGAAAAAGGCAGCCGTACAGAAAGGGGTAGAGATGGCGCAGGGAGAACTGTTGGTATTTACGGATGGTGACTGCCGGGTGGGTCCCGAATGGCTGCGGCAGTATGCCTACCTGTTCCGCTTGCACAAGCCCTACTTCATCTCTGGCCCCGTTAGCTTTCATCATACCCGGACAGCCTTTGAGCGGATGCAGCTGGTGGAATTCGCCAGCCTGATTGGAATCGGAGGGGCCTCCATCGGTATGAATCAGCCGAACATGTGCAACGGAGCGAACCTGGCTTACCGCAAGGATATCTTTGACAGCGTGGCAGGGTTTACCGGAAACGAGCATATAGCCAGCGGCGATGATGAGTTCCTGTTACACAAGGTGCATGAGCAGTACCCGGGCAAAGTGCTCTTCATTAAGAATGATAAAGCGATTGTTTATACAGATGCTCGTAAAACGCTGATTTCCTTTGTGCAGCAACGCGTTAGATGGGCAAGTAAATGGAAATCATACCAGAGCCTTGCGGTGCAGTTAATAGCAGTGACGGTGTTCATGGTGAATTTCCTGTTGTTCCTGGCGATCGCGCTGGTCATCACGGGCAGTATGCCGCTGTGGATATTTATTACGGCATATCTTGCGAAATTTACCGTGGATTTCTTATTTTTAAAATCAGTGTTGGGCTTCCTCGGAAAAAGGAAGTACCTCTGGTATATGTTGCCACTGCAACTGGTTTACGTGCCGTACGTGGTGTTCACAGGCTCCTGCGGCTTGCTGGGGCGCTACCGCTGGAAGGGAAGAATAATACGCAATACATGAGCGAAAACGAATTTGATTTATTGGACGAACTTTACTTCGTGACCTCTTATGCAGACTTGCGGAGCACGCTCTCGCTCAGCGATGAGGAAATGTGTGCCGGGCTTCAGGCGCTTATCCGCCAAGGGTACGTCAAGATTCTGTATCCAGACCAGGACACTGACCATACCTACGACGAAGCCAGTTTTAGCAGGCAGTGCCAGGAGTATTACTACCTGGCCACCAAGGCCGGGCTGGTAGTGCACAACTCTATCTAAATGGCACTACACGCCAGCGTCGCCCCACCTCCATCCCGACCCCCATCTTACTATATCCGGCAGCGGCTGTTGCAGAACAAGCCGGCCATGTTCGGTTTAGGGGTAATCCTGTTGGCTGTGTTGGTGGCACTCGCTGGGTATGCCATCATGCCAGATTCCACGCCGCATGCCAACAACGGGCTGGTACAGCTTCAGAAGAAATCCCCCGGTTACACTACCCAAGTATTACTGCTGCCGAAGCCTCTCCGGATCGGGGAAGATGTCGGCTTTTTGGAGGCTGTCCTATCTGGTACACCTTCTGCGTACCGCCAACTGCCTATCGCGCGTTATGCCATGCAGGGCGATAGCCTGTGGGTGCAGCCTGTGCGGAGCAACAATGCGTTGGCGGATGCCCCGCAAGTATTTGCTTTACGCGATGTTTTAGGTGATCAGTATAAACCATCTGACTATGAGCGCACTAAGGCGGTGCTGGAGCTGGAGTATGTGCAGAAGAAAACATTTTGGCTCGGCACCGACAAAGCCGGGCGGGATGTACTGAGCCGCTTAATTCTGGGGACGCGTATTTCGCTGGGCATTGGCTTTGTGGCGGTGCTCATCTCCCTGCTGATCGGGGTAACGGTGGGGGCAACCGGCGGCTACTTTGGCGGCTGGGTAGATAAGCTGATGTTGTTTTTAATGACCGTGGTTTGGTCGGTGCCGGGCATTATGCTGGTCATCGCTATTAGCCTGGCCCTCGACAGCAAAGGGGTATGGGTGGCTTTTGTGGCGGTGGGCCTGACCATGTGGGTGGAGGTGGCCCGGGTGGTGCGCGGGCAGGTGCTCAGCCTCAAAGAAAAGAATTATGTAGAGGCCGCCCAAGTGCTGGGAATACCCCAGTACCGGATTGTTTTTAGGCATATCCTTCCAAACATTCTCGGGCCGCTTATAGTTATTGCCACAGCAAACTTTGCCGCAGCCATCCTGATTGAGGCGGGTTTGAGTTTCCTGGGCCTGGGTGTACAACCGCCGGCACCATCATGGGGGATGATGGTGAATGAAGGTTTTCAGCTGATTGGTGCTCAGGCTGGTCTTTTTTTAGTAGTTTTGCCGAGTATATGCATCAGCGTCCTTGTGCTGGCCTTCAACCTGTTAGGCAACGGCCTCCGCGACGCTTATGACCCCAAAATACAACTTAATAATGTCTGAAATCATCACACCGAATACACAGCAGGAGCTCAATTTGAAGAAGCTGGAACTCTCGGCATTGCTGGAGATCACGAAGGCTATCAACGACAACCTGCCGGAAGCGGCCCTCTTTAAGATATACCGTTTCACGTTGCTGGCGCAGCTCCAGATCAGCCGTTTGGTGCTTTTTGTGCGCGACGAGGACTGGGAATGCAAAGTGTGTTTCGGCACAGAGCAGGATTTTACGAAGCACCCGCTGCCCGACGGCATCATGGGCATTACAGAGATCTCCAAAACCTCTAAGCTTGGGGTTGATAAAAAGTGGCGTGCCTTTGATATCGTGATCCCGATCCTGCACAACGGCAAAGTGCTGGCCTTCGTGATGATTGGCAAGATTCAGCCTTATTACCAGAACCTGGGAGCCCTGGGCTTTGTGCAGACAGTCAGCAACATCATGCTGGTGGCGATTGAAAACCACAAGATGGCCCGGCAGCGGTTAGTGCAGGAGTCCATCCGAAAGGAAATCGAGATTGCCCGCGAAGTGCAGTCGATGCTTTTCCCGAAGTCGCTGCCCAACGACAAGGACGTTACCATCTTCGCCAGTTACATACCCCATTCTTCTATCGGGGGCGATTACTACGACTTTATCGAGATTGACCAGGACCAGTTCCTGTTCTGCGTGGCCGATGTGTCCGGGAAAGGGGTGCCGGCCTCGCTGCTGATGTCCAATTTCCAGGCAGGGCTCCGGACCTTGCTCCGGCAGACTCCGGACCTGGGGAAAGTAGTGGAGGAGTTAAACAACCTCATTTACCGAAACGCGATCGCCGAGAAGTTCATAACTACTTTCGTGGCGACCTACAACCGCAAGACCCGGGAGTTGTGTTATGTGAACGCAGGCCACAATGCCCCAATCCTCTTGTATGAAAACGACACGCATGCGCTACTCAACGATGGCTGTACCATGCTAGGCGTTTTCGATGTGTTGCCGTTCATGACGGTGGCGAAGGTGCAGGTGCCGGAGAAGGCCGTGCTGCTTTGCTATACCGACGGCCTGACCGAGGTGTTCGACAAGAATGAGGAGGAGTTCGGGATCGAGGGAACCGTGAGTTTCCTGAAGCGCAGTCGCTTCATGAGTTCGAAGACCATGCACCGCCAGCTGCTCGATGAGATCAAAATGTTTAATGATGAGATAAGCTTCAGCGACGACATTACGCTGCTATCTTGCCGCTTTAAGTAACAGCTACCTGCAAAATGCGGTTGCTGTATCAGCCAGCCGCACTTTATCTGTTTCACGCTTACTCAGCCTTTTGTTCCGCCTCTACAAAACTCCCTCCCTGCTTAAGAAGCTAATGCCGGGTTATACCTGGCATCGTCCGGTCGCAGCCGCTACCTTATACCTCACGTTTGATGATGGCCCCGTGCCGGAAGTAACTCCCTGGGTATTGGATCAACTGCGCACCTATGGGGCAAAAGCGACTTTCTTCTGTGTAGGCGATAACCTGGTGAAATACCCGGAGTTAGCCCGGCGGGCTCTGGCAGAAGGCCACTTGCTCGCCAACCATACCCATAACCACCTGAAAGGCTGGCAAACAGCGCTGGATGATTACGTGCAAAACATTGCCTTATGCCAACAGCAACTGGAGGTTTTGCAGCCACATCAGGCAAAGCGTTTATTTCGGCCACCCTATGGCCGGATCACGGGCAGGCAAGCCAGCGTGCTGCGACCGGGGTATGAATTGGTCATGTGGGATATCCTCACCAACGACTATGACGCCACGCTCTCACCAGAGAAATGCCTGCAGCAATCCCTGCGGTATACCCAAAAAGGGAGTATCATCGTATTCCACGACAGTCTGAAGGCGCAGCGAAACATGCAATATGTCCTGCCGCGCTTCCTTGAGCATTTTTCCGGGCTCGGCTATTCGTTTGAGACGCTATGATCATTTCGGTTGCCTACTTTATAGTATACTTTACCTTTTTTCTGATTTTGCTGGCCCTGTTGGTTTTTCACCGCAGCCCCCTCCATGCGTGTGCCCTGCCAGTGCAGGGTTTGCCGCGCGTAAGCATTCTAATAGCCGCCCGTAACGAGGAGCACACGATCCTGCGCTGTCTGCAATCCATCGAAGCCCTGAATTACCCTCCTGAAAAGCTGGAAGTATTAATAGGGGACGATGCCTCCACGGATGCTACCCGCGCCGTGATAGAAGAATTTATCCGAAATCGTCCGAATCATACTTGCTTCTCCATTCAGCAGCAGGGTAAAACACAGGGGAAAGCCAATGTGCTGGCACAGTTGGCGCGGCATGCCACCACCGATTACTTTCTTTTCACGGATGCCGACATCACTGTGCCGCCGGAATGGGTGAACAGCATGCTGGCTAGCCTCAAGCCGGGTATTGGGGTTGTAACGGGTATCACGGTAGTAAGCGGACCTGGCTTTTGGGCCAAGTTGCAGGCTATGGACTGGCTTTATGCCCTCGGCCTGATGCAGGTCGTGTCGGAGTTGAGTTTGCCGGTTTCCACGATGGGCAACAACATGCTGCTGCGGCGGGAAGCTTACGAGTCGGTAGGAGGGTATGAGGGCATTGCGTTCTCAGTCACCGAAGACATTGCCATGTTTAACGCGCTTACACGGAAGGGGTGGGGCTTCAAGAACTTATATATTCCGGAGGTGCTTGCCCTGTCGGAGCCTGCACCCAACGTCGGGCAACTGCTGCACCAGCGCAAACGCTGGATGCGGGGTTCCATGCATTTGCCCCTCTATATGGCGGTGATTTTTATCCTGCACGCGGCCTATTATCCGGTGCTGCTTCCTTTTTTTGCCTATACCTCCGTAGGATCTGCCTTGGCCGTCTTTGCCTTCAAACTGCTGCTGCAAAGCCTTTTCATACATATCTGCCTGCGTCGCCTGGGCATGTCTGCCTCCTGGTGGTTCTATGTGTTTTTTGAGCTCTATCTGGTTGTCTTGTCGGTGGCCTTGATCATTTACTTTTTTCTGCCGGTCCGCATTTCCTGGAAAGGGCGGCACTACAATTAATTTTTTTTTTTGGCGTTTCACCGGGAAAATTTTCGCTCAGCAGCCAAGTTAGCTGTTACAACGGATATCAATGGTTCATGCAACAGATCGTTCCTGTCGTTGCCGACTTTGCAAGCACATCCGCCTTACCTTTAGAAACTCTTTATCTGAATAAAAATCAGGCTCTGAGCGTTATCCGAATGTGTTCGAGTTGGCCTCTCTAAATTGCAGCTTCAGGTTGCATGGCACTCAATGCCGTATTACCTTTCCATTTTAAATGTAGGTATATGATTTTGATTGACTCGCACGCGCACATATATTCTGAGAAATTTGATGAGGACAGGGCCGAAACTATAGAACGGTCGAGGCAGGCGGGCGTGAGCAGAATCTACATGCCCAACATCGACCATACCTCCATAGACGCCATGCTGGAGGCGGCCGAGAAATACCCCGCGCAGTGTATCCCGATGATGGGTTTGCACCCCACTTCGGTAGACAAGCACTTCGAGAAAGAACTCTACCTGGTGGAGGAGTGGCTGGGCAAGCGCGAATTCGCGGCCATCGGGGAGTGCGGCACCGATCTGTACTGGGATAAAACACTGCTCGCAGAACAGCAGGAGGCCTTAAGGATTCAGGTGGCTTTGGCAAAAAGATACCGGTTGCCGATTGTGCTGCATACCCGCGATTCTTTTGACGAGACTTACGAGATATTGGCCGAGGCCCAGGATGGTAGCTTAAGAGGTGTTTTCCACTGTTTCTCAGGCACGCCGGAGGAGGCGCAGAGAGTAAAGGAGCTGGGCTTTCTGATGGGTATTGGCGGCGTGGCTACCTTTAAGAATGGCGGATTAGACAAGGTGCTGCCATACCTCGAGCTGGACGACCTGGTGCTGGAAACCGATTGCCCTTACCTGGCACCCACTCCGCACCGTGGCAAGCGGAACGAACCCGTCTACCTGCCCCTTATTGCGGGCAGGGTGGCCGCACTGATGCAACAGCCCCTCGAAACAGTGGCTGAGAAGACAACCGCTAACGCGCTTAATCTCTTTAAACTTTAAGATGAAAGTAGTCAAGATTGACATAGACACCGCTACCCCGAAAGATCCGGAGGCATCCATCCTGATCATTTATACCGGCGGCACTATCGGAATGGTGTTCGATGAAGAGCACAAACACTTGGTCCCTTTCAACTTCAGCCAGATTATACAGAAAGTGCCGGAGTTGCGGCAGTTCCATTACCTGCTGACGGTGATGAGCATTGAGCCGGCCATCGATTCATCGAACGTGACTATTGCCGATTGGATGATGATGGCCCGCCTGGTGGAGGAGAATTACGGGAAATACGATGGCTTTGTGATTTTGCATGGAACCGATACGATGGCCTACAGTGCCTCAGCGCTAAGCTATATGCTCGAAAACCTACAGAAGCCCGTTATCTTTACCGGGGCCCAGGTTCCTATCGGGCGGGTACGGACTGATGCGCGTGAAAACCTGATCTCCGCGCTGCAAATTGCAGCCACGAAGATTGAGGATAAGAGTGCGGTGCCTGAGGTGTGTATATATTTCCATAACCTTTTGCTGCGCGGCAACCGGGCCAAGAAGGTGGAAAGCATGCAGTTCAGCGCTTTTAAGTCGGAGAACCATCCGATTCTGGCTAAGGCCGGTATCAACATCGACTATTACTGGAGCGCGATCCGGCCGCACGCGGCGAAAGCCTTTCAGGCGCATTATGACATGGAGTACCGGGTGGCGATCCTGAAGCTATTCCCCGGCATTACGCCGTACGTGGTGCGGAGTGTGCTGGAGTCGCCGGAGTTGCGCGGTGTGGTGCTGGAAACCTACGGGTCCGGCAATGCGCCCACCACCCCCTGGCTGCTGGACTGCCTCAGCAATGCCATCGACCGTGGCATCCTGATCCTAAATGTGTCGCAGTGCGACGAGGGCCGGGTAGACCAGGGCCATTACGAAACCAGCCGTTACCTGCTGGAAATGGGCGTGATCGGGGGAGCGGACATCACAACGGAAGCGGCTATCACAAAGATGATGTTTGTGTTGGGGCAGCAATTGCCTCTCTCTGAGATGAAACAGTTGCTGATGGATGATCTCCGCGGCGAAATAACCTTATAGATCGTGCCCGAAGCTTGCAAGTATGCGGACAATTGCTGTATATTTGCAGGAGAAACAGAGAGGTGTCCGAGTGGTTGAAGGAGCACGCCTGGAAAGTGTGTATACCTCAAAAGGGTATCGCGGGTTCGAATCCCGCTCTCTCTGCAAACACCTTAAAAAAACGGCCTTAGAGATATTCTAGGGCCGTTTTTCGTTTACCTCCTGCAACATTACTGAAACTTTTCATCAGAAATCGTCAAACACCTAAATCCCAAAACCCTCCCTTTTCATTTTGTCAGCATCTATGGCTACAGGGCATCAAAACGGGGGAATGATTAACCGCCCAAACTTTTTGGTTTTACCTTCTACCTGTCTGTTTTGATAAGGCACCATTGTGAGAGCCCTTTGGTATGATAGTATGGCTGGCCGCTTGACTATGCCTTCAGGTCACAAAGGGTTTGATTTCTTTGCCCTACATGCCGCATCAATTCTGAGCGCCTTTGCCATCAGACTTTAGGTATAAAATGAGCTATCCTACTGGTGAGTTGCAGAAGGCGCAGTAAATCTTAACGTATGCGAACAGCAAAACGCCCATCCAAAGACTTGGACGGGCGTTTTGCTGTTGATCCCACACACAGGGTTTGCGTTTTACTTCTTGCTCAGCTTGTCAAGCAGCAGGTAGCGGTCGCGTGTTTTGTCCTCCTCCAGGCGGGTGTTCACGTCGATGTGCATCACCGGAACTGCCTTGTCGCTGCTTTGCACAGCAGGCCACTTTGGCAGGTTCGCTCCGTTCGGGTCGCCCTTCTTAATGAAGTTAGCAAAGTAGTTCTGCATCACCTCCGAGATCTTGTAGTCCTCCGGTTTCCAGCTGTACACTTTGTTCGATGCGAGGTTACCCATGGCGTACTCTATTTCCGCAGAGTGCACGGCACCACGGGCAGCGGGCGCTTTAGGTGCAGTGGAGTCGCGTACCACACCTCCCGCCAAACCAGCCTGCGAGTTTCCCATCTCAGGGGTCATTTCGGGGCGCGGACGATCGTACATGTAACGGTATACTGGCTTGTTGCCGGTCTTGCTGTGCAGGTCAATCAGCTTCCAGGTGCTGTAGCCGATAAACAGATCACCGGCCAGGTCGGTTGCCGACTGCATCACTTCTTCGTTGGTGGCGGCAGGGTATAATTTCAGCACTTCAGTTGCTTTGTCTGCGTAGGTGCGCTCCACGGCTTTGCGGTAGTTCTCTGGAGTCGGTTCCTCCTGACCCAGCAGATAGCGGTAATTCATTTCCTCAGAGTTCCAACCGGCCAGCAAAGGCACTTGTGCCTGCTCCCCAGCCTCAAAAATAGCGATAGGCGCTTTCGGGAAGAAATACCCATCTACAATAGCCGAAAAGCGGGGTGCCTCAGGTTTGCCCGCAGCTTCCAGCAACTGCTGGGCAGGTATAGCACGAAGCGCAGCCAGCGAGTTAGCCCCAATGCTGTTGGCGAACTTAACACCTATTTGCTCGGCCTGCTCCAATGGAGTAGTAGGCTGCAACGACAGCAGGGACCCGCTTTCTCCGATTGCACCGGCGATCAGGTTTCTGGAAAGGGGGGAGGCCATTTGCGCGCTCACGGAATAAGACCCTGCTGACTCGCCCGCAATGGTTATTTTGTTTGGGTCACCGCCGAAGGCAGCAATGTTCTGTTTTACCCAGTGCAGGGCAGCCGACTGGTCATGCAGGCCATAATTGCCCGAGGCATTGTGCGGCGATTCCTTGGTGAGTTCCGGGTGCGCCATAAAGCCGAACACGCCCAGCCGATAGTTTACCGTGATGGCCACGATGCCCTTGGTAGCCATGCTTTCGCCATCATAGCGGGGCTCAGAACCATCGCCGGCCATAAAGCCGCCCCCGTAAAAGTACACCAGCACCGGCAGGCGTTCTTGCCCGGTTTTGGCAGGCGTCCATACGTTCAGGTACAGGCAGTCTTCACTCACGGTTTTCGAACGGAAGTTCATGTCGCCGAATATCGGAAGCTGCATGGCCCGGGGCCCGAACTCCTTTGCCGGGCGTACGCCTTCCCAGCTTTTTACTGGTTGTGGCGTTTTCCAGCGCAGGTCGCCGACAGGCGGGGCGGCAAAGGCAATGCCCTTGAACGTGCGTATCCCATTGGTGCTGGCGGTACCCTCCAACACGCCATTAGCGGTTTTAACCTGGTTGGCCGTGAGCTTGCCAGTGGTTTTACTTTGCTTTTGGGCAACTGCTGGCGCACTGATGGTGGCCAGCAGCAGCAACATGAAAATTAACTTTGTGTATTGCATAAACCTTTATTTTAATTGATCACCGGTTGAGCCACGCGTTACCGCGTTTTATTGTTTAATGATAATAAATTTTAAGCATATCTATAGGAAATTCTGGCGCTTAATCCCATTTAAGTTTAAACTTTAACCGTTTCGAATCAGTTGAGGCATCTATTGGTTTGTGACAGCTTGAGCAGGTCTGGCAATGGGCCCTAAGCTCCATGCACACGAAGGCAAAAATCGCCTACCCGGAGAATTACCCCGGAAGCTATTACCGCAAGTTTCCTGACTAAGTTAAATTCTGTGTCGTAACTTTGTGCTATGGGCAGGGTATGAGCTTTAAAAAAATAATTGGCATGTATTGCTTGAGCGTTAGTGGCTTAAGTTTAAACTTAATAGAAAGATAATCATTATTCCGAGCATAATCTCAGCTGCTGCGGGTATAAAGGGGCCTTCGGGGCTTACCACTCCAACCGTAGCCTCGTTTTACCTGCGAATAAGGGCAAAAACCTGAACATGTGGGGAAGGAAGCCGACCATATCGATATGAATATTTTAAGCATTGTATATTGAATAAGAAATTATTGCCGCTGGCATTAGGCGGATTAGGAATAGGAACGACGGAGTTTGTGATGATGGGGCTGCTGCCCGATGTTGCAGCCGACTTTAGCATCAGCATCCCCGAGGCTGGATATATGATCTCGGCTTATGCACTGGGTGTTGTGATTGGGGCACCGCTGCTAGTGGTAGCTAGCCGGAGTTTTCCGCCCAAGAAAATCCTCTGGACGCTGATGGTGGTGTTTACGGTGTTCAATGCCTGTTCTGCCTTTGCACCTACCAGCATGAGTCTGCTTATAGCCCGTCTGTTGGCTGGGTTGCCGCACGGCGCTTTCTTTGGGGTAGGGTCGGTGGTGGCAAGCCGTCTGGCCGATAAAGGGAAACAGGCGCAAGCCATCTCCTTTATGTTTGCCGGCCTGACAGTCGCTAACCTGCTCACGGTACCGTTGGGCACTTATATCGGGCACCATTTTTCGTGGCGCTACACGTTTGGACTGATCACGCTGATCGGGCTGGTGACCATGCTGCTGATTCAGCTGTGGCTGCCTGTGCTACCGGTGGCTAAGACGGGCAACATACGCTCTGAGTTAAGCTTATTTAAGAGCCGCGAGGCCTGGTTGATCCTGCTGATCACGGCTATTGGTACCGGCGGCTTATTTGCATGGATCAGTTACATTGCCCCGCTCATGACGGAAGTAGCAGGGTTTGCCCCGGACCAGGTGCCTTACATCCTCATTCTGGCTGGCTTTGGCATGGTGGTGGGTAACTTTGTGGGAGGGCGCCTGGCCGACAAAATCAAGCCTGTAAAAGCCTGCCTGGTGCTGTTACTGTGTATGGCGGCCACCTTGCTTGTCATCTTTTTTACAGCCCAGAGTCAGGTCATGTCTTTGCTGATGACTTTTGTGGCGGGCGGACTTGCGCTGGCCATTGCAGCGCCTATTCAGATCCTGATGATCAATACGGCCCGCGAGGCAGAAATGCTGGGGGCGGCCACCACACAGGCGGCGTTTAACATTGGCAATGCCTTGGGCGCTTTCTTTGGCGGGATACCTATCGCAATGGGCTATGGCTATACCTCTCCAGAACTGGTTGGGGTATTTATGGCAACCTTAGGTGCCGTGTTTGCAGTCTTGCTATGGAAGCGCCAGCAGCGCCCGGAACAGGTAGCCATACCGGGCCGCGTGCAGCAAGAACTGGTAGAGATCTAAGGCGCCACCAGTAGCTTATACTCAGCTGTTTTGGCCTGATAGCATACCGTTAAGTTCTACTTTAAAGTGGCTTCACGCTGTTTATAGGAGCCGTTTGCGTACCGAAAACGGACAGCTGAACCGTGCGGTTCGGGTTAGGTAAGCTTCCCATGTGTGCCACACATATTAGTGGCAATTGTGTATCTTCACTCAATCTTAATTTGAATATGCCCCTATTTTCTGCGATGGACCAGGATTTGGAAATGGATTACCAGTTGATTTTCAATACAATGCCCGGGAGTTTCCTGGTGCTTCGCCCTAACCATCCTGAGTATACTATCCTGGCTGTCAGCGATGTATTGCTTCAGGCAACTGCCCGCGAACGTCGGAATATGGTGGGGCGCAGCATCTTTGAGGCATTCCTCGAAAATCCTGACGCCCCTGGCGTTGCTCATATCAGGGAAGCGCTGCATGAAACCTGCCAAACGAAAAAGCCCAATGAACTGCCTGTCGTGCGCTATGATGTCCCTAACGCTGTGGGTGCTTTCGAAGAACGCTACTGGTCCGTCAACAATACCCCGGTTACAGATCATGATGGTGAATTAAAATACATCATCTATACCACCGCCGACATCACCAAACAGTTTCTAGCTGAAAAACAAAGCAGTGAGCTTACAGAGCAATTGGCTTCCAGCCAGTTAAAGGAGGAGAGTTATGCCCGTTTCCGCGGAACGGTAGAGCGGGCCCCAGTGGCCATTGCGGTTTTCCGTGGGGATAATTTCGTGGCAGAGGTTGCCAACGATGCTTATTTGCCGATTGCAGGTGTTGGAAGAGAGGATTTGATCGGAAAGCCGTTGTTTGACGTGCTTCCGCAAACTCGGGAAACCCTGGAGCCGATTGCGCGTGAGATGATGCGCACGGGAAAGCCTTTTCCAGCCAAGGAATTTGAGATTGTTCTCAAGCGAGACGGGAAAGAGGAGACCTGTTATTTTGATTCGGTATGGGAGCCATATTATGAAAACGACGGTACTGTCGACGGCTTTATTGTAGTTGCCCATGAGGTAACAGACCGGGTGTTGAGCAGGAAAAAGACAGAAGTGAGCGAGGAGCAAATTCGCTCCTTCGTGAACGGTGCCCCATTCCCGATCGGGGTATACATCGGGCCGGAGATGAGAATCCAGTATGCCAACCAGGCCATGCTGCATGCCTACGGCAAAAGTGCCGATGTAATTGGCAAGCGGTATGAAGAGGTCCTGTCGGAGATGGGGCCAGCGGTATTTCAACAGTTAAAGGAAGTTTATAACACCGGTGTGCCGTTTCATGCCAAGAACCAGCATATGGAGGTGATTAGGGAGGGAGAGCGCATGTCCTTTTTCTATGATTATAGCCTTATCCCGCTTTTTGATGCCCAAGGTAACATCTACGGCGTGATGAACACAGCCGCAGACGTTACCCAGTTTAGCCTGGCAAACAAAAAGCTAGAGGAGAGCGAATCCCGCTTCCGTAACATGGTGGAGCAGGCGCCGGTAGCTATTACCCTCACCCGTGGCCGCGACATGGTGATTGAGAGCATCAACACACCGATGTTGCGCATCATGGGCAAGACTGAAGAGGAGGAGGTGCTAGGTCTTAGGATGGTTGAGGTACTGCCAGAGATAAAAGACCAGGCGATCCTGGACATTGTGTTGAGCGTGATGGAGACTGGCAAAGCCTTCGAGGGAGCTGAGGTGCCAGTTCATCTGTGGGTAGCCCACAGCATGGAAGAACGTTTCTTCAACCTTTCTTATACCCCCCTGATTGAAGACGGTGCCGTAACAGGCGTGATTCATGTGGCACTTGATGTAACGGAACAGGTCATCGCCCGGAAAAGAATCGAGGAAAGCCAGGCGCAACTGAAAGGTATCATCGAGGCGACACCGGAGTGCATCAAAATAATCTCCGGGGACGGGACCCTGCAGTACATGAACCCGGTGGGGCTAAACATGATAGAAGGCGACCCAGGACTGCTGGGATGTGCCAACGTGCTGGATGTGATCGCACCGGAGTACCGCCCCCAATGGGCAAGAAACCATAAACGCGTTTGCAAGGGGGAGAGCCTGAGTTGGGAGTTTGATATTGTAGGCCTGAAAGGGACCCGCCGGCGCATGGAAACGCACGCCGTGCCGCTGCACAACGGACAAGGTACCCACCAGTTGGCCGTTACCCGCGATGTGACAGCACGCAAAGCATCGGAGGAAGCCCTGGAACTGAAAAACGCGCAGCTTACCCGCATCAATAACGACCTGGACAATTTCATTTATACCGCCTCGCACGATCTGAAAGCACCTATCTCTAACATAGAGGGGCTGTTGGATTTGCTGTCGGATGACCTGGAAACAGGTAAGGCCCCGGCAGGAGAGGTACAGCGCATTATTAGCATGATGCACGCAGCGGTGGAACGCTTCAAGAAAACGATTGAGAGCCTGACCGATGTCGTAAAACTGCAGCAGGAAAGCATAGCCGATGCCGTGCTGGTTAACCTGCATGAGGTAGTGCAGGAGGTAAGGTTAGATATGGAGCCAAGTATAAAGAAGGCGGGTGTGAAGTTAGAGGTAGACCTTGACAGGCACACTACTATTCGCTTCTCGCAAAAAAACCTTCGGAGCGTAATCTATAACCTGCTCTCGAATGCCATAAAATACCGTTCCCCGGAACGCACTCCTGTCATAAAAGTGAGTTGTGCCAGCACTGCCACACACCACGAACTGACTGTAGCTGACAACGGGATGGGTATCGCAGGCCCTTTAGACAAGCTTTTCACCATGTTCCGGCGTTTCCACGATCACGTAGAAGGCACCGGCGTCGGGCTGTATATGGTTAAGAAGATGGTTGAGAATGCAGGAGGCAGTATCGAGGTTGAAAGCCAGGAAGGCTCAGGCTCAACCTTCCGGGTATACTTCCAGAAGTAAGCACCGGCGTTAGCCTCAACAGCTTTCAGTGACCAGCTGAGTTATCAGAGCAGTATAGACACGATGCTGACCCCAGGGCTATTGTCCAGTGCCGAATGTGCGGGAAATGTTGAAACCGAACTTGAACTCGCCCTCGCCCCACGATGAGGTGGTGTTGGGGATGAAGTTATTCTCAACAATGCCGGCATTGTTGGTGAAGAACATATGAAACACGTGGCCACCCGTCTCAATTTCCACCCCAAAGCCCAAGGGAGCGTAGTAACCGCTGTTAGCCTCGTTTCGGATCCCGGAAAAGGTATAGAAATAGTCAGCCAATAAGGCAAATCGCTTGGTGAGTTTCAGCCTGCCCCCGATACCCATGGAAAAAAGATCGTGTTCGTCCTGTGGATCAAACAGGTAGTTGCGGTGTAGCAGCGTCGGCATGAGCTGCAGCGAGAAAAGGGGGCTAAACTTGCGCGCCACCAATACTTGATAGGTATAGGATAGCCGGTGTGCCACATTAGCATACTCGCTTTCGACAGCTCTTTGAGGCGTAAACCCAGCGTTTATGAGCAGGGTGGTTGAAACAGGCATGTGGTTATCCTGCGTTTGGGTAAAAAGGCTGTACTTGGCATACCCGTCCACCAGTTCACTTATTTTGCTTCTGCCTATACCTAGCGTAAGTTTATCTGTTACCCCATACTCAAAAGCTATCCGGATATCGGCTGCCTGGTCCAGCCCGTAGAGGGTATGCACATTCCCGCCGTCTCCACTGATGTCGCCGAAGTGGTGCGTTACCCTAAAGTCAAGGCCCCTGCGCTTCACTGTTTCCACGGAATGGCCGTTGACTACCCGCGTTGTTTTGAAAGTGGCAAACACTGGCTGGCTTTTATCCGCGCTGCTGTCTGCTAATGCGTCCAGCAGACTGTCCTGTGCCTGGGTTATGTTAGTGAGGAGGCACAAAAAAACCATTACCCATACCGCCTTACTTCTTAGGTTCATAGTGTGCTTTCAGTTTAACGTTGATATTTTGGGAGATCTTTGAGATCTTATCGTTGGGGATGTCGATGCGGTGATCCTCCACGAGCACGTCGAAGGCTGCGCTCAAGAGCATCTGCCCGTTTTTCACCTCAATTATACCTGCGATGGTGCGGTCCTTTGAGATCCCATGCACAGTCAGCCTGCCTGACACCATCACCTTGTAAGTCCCTTCCTGCGAGAGGTTTGTGCCCGGCATCAGCTTGCCTGCAAACGTGGCATTCGGGTATTTATCGCTTTCCATGTAGTTTTCGTTGAAGTGCTCCTGCATCAAGCCGTTTTGAAACACGAAAGAGCGGATCGGGATTTTGAAGGCAACCTCGCCGGTGGTGGTGTTGATGGCAGCACTGCCCTTACGCGAAGTCGCTTCGATGTTCTCGAACCGCGCTTCCGAAAAGAATGATGTTTCCAGGCTTTTAGCAAAGTACAGGTCCTGCGCAAGCACATTACCCGCCAGCGCCAGCAACAGAGTCAAGCAAAGGTATAGCGTTCTCATCATGTTAAATCTTAAAGTGGGGGAAGGGGTATAAGCCGGGCATCAGGCGTTGATGTCAGTTGTTTGGGGCACCCAGCTTTATCCAGGCCTCTATTTTGTGGATATCGGCTTCAGGCAGCGGGTCTTGTTTGAAAGGCATTCCGGGGAACTCCACGAAGCGTAAGCGGGCCTGTAGTTTGGTCATGCTGGCGTTGGAGGTGCTCGGTCTCAAAGCATACCGTTTCAGTTCCTCAAAGTCATCGAGAAAGGCGTAACCGGCTTTCTCGGGGTCGGTGGCATTGGCTGTGTGGCAGGAATAGCAATGCGTCGCGACAATGGGTTTAATATCCGCCTGGTAGCTTACTTGCTCAAGCGCAGGAGTAACCTCACTCGCCTGGTCATAGGTGCAACCGGCGGTTAAAAGCATCACGAAGCCCAAAGACCCCATGCGGCTGAGAAAAGCTGAGTAGTATGTCATGGCTTGCATTGCGTTAAATTTAAGGGTAACAATCCAGAGGCAATTCGTGCTGATGAATTGACCTAAAAATAAAAAGCCCTAGTACCACCGGGGGGCTAGGGCTTTTTGGGGTGTTATTTCACTAATTGGGCGCGGATCTCTCCACCTGCGAAAGCAGCTGTATGTACGTTCAGGTACCACAGGCCTTGCAGCAGATTAGCTTCCTGGGTAGCGTCCAGCGTCACAGTGCCTGTCATGCCAGAAGAATAGGGTCCTGCCACTTCTTTTTCTACGCCGCCGTTTGTGCCAGCAGCAGCTTTATGGAAGTGCATGGCTGTAGGTACAAGGCCGGTGTAGGCAATGTTATACGTTAGGTTCTTGGTCACCTTATCGTATATGGCATAAATGTTTCCGGTAGCCAGGGAGTTAGTTGGGCTTACTTCGTTCTCGCCAGAAAGCTTGTTGGCAAATACTACTTTCTGGTCTGCTACCACCTGTCCTCTGATCTCGCCACCTGGCTGTGCCGCGCTGTGTACGTTCAGGTAAAGATTGCCATTCAAAAGGTCTGTTTCCTGTGCCGGGGTAAAGGCAGCCGTGGTGCCTTTCAGTCCCATGATTTCCATTACCACGTCCCCGTTCACGCCCTGGGCAGCTTTATGCAGGTGCATGGCAGAAGCAGTCAGTCCGTTAAGGGTGATCGTATAATCAGCCTTCTTGGTTTTCTTGTCGTAGATGCCGTTAAAAGTGCCTGTTGCGTTGGAGGCATTGGCAGGCACTTCCTGTCTTCCGGACAGTTTGATATTACTCAGCACTACTTTATCCTCTGTTACGGCCTGGCCTCTCAGCTCGCCGGCGGCAAAGTTCGCGCTGTGCAGGTTCAGGTATATGTTCCCCGCCAGCAATTCTGCTTCCTGGGCTTCCGTTAGCTTCAATGTGCCTTTCATGCCAGAGGTATAAGGTCCTGGCACCTCCACCTCTACGCCTCCTGCAACACCTACTTCGCCCTTATGGAAGTGCATGGCTGTAGGGGTTGTGCCAGTATAATTGATGGTATAAGCCAACTGGTTGCTGTTTTTGTCGTACTGGATCGAGTAGTTTCCAGAAGCGTTTGAGGTGTTCTCAGGCACTTCCTGCTGGCTGCTCAGCTGCACGTTGTTCATGCTAATCATGTCTGCCATGGGCATGTTCATGTCGCTGTCTTTTTCATCGCAGCTGGTAGTAGCCAGGAGTGTACCGAATAGGCAGGCCGAAGCCATCAGCTTTTGGGTGAAAGCAATTTTTCTCATTTTAGTGTTTTTATAAATGGGGGATGGTTGATTACGAGGGGAGAAGAAAGCCCTGCCATAACAGGGCTTCTTGCATTCAGTTATTTGTAGCGGGAGTGGTGCTTACTTAGGTAACATCACTCTATCCAGCACGTGGATCACGCCATTCGACTGCTGCACATCATACACTGCGATGTTTGCAACGTTTCCGTTTTCGTCGGTGATGTTAATGTTACGATCGCCATTCATCATGGCTGTCAGCGTTCCGCCGCTTACGGTTTTCATGGTGGCTTTGCCTTTTCCGGCTTTGATCGCGGCCATGATCTTTCCGGAATCCATACGGCCCGGCACCACGTGGTATGTTAGCACAGTAGCTAGCGTCTGCTTGTTCTCTGGCTTCAGTAGTGTTTCCACAGTGCCATCCGGCAGGTTCTCGAAAGCATCGTTAGTTGGGGCGAACACCGTGAATGGTCCTTTGCCTTTTAAAGTCTCCACTAAACCAGCTGCCTTAACGGCTGCTACCAGGGTAGTGTGGTCCTTTGAGTTAACGGCGTTGTCAATGATATCCTTTGTCGTATACATCGCTTCGCCACCAACTGTAACGGTCTTCTGCGACTGAGCAGCCACAGGGGTTAATGCGGCAACACCAGCTACCAACATTACAGATAAGATTATTTTTTTCATGTGTTTGTTTGAATATGACTCACCTACGCCGTTGCTTGGATAACTGGATTTCAGGACACAGAAAAAATATTAATCTCTCCCTATATAATAGCGGCTTACATGTGGTTTATTGGTTGAATAACAATGTTTTGCGTGTAAGATAAAGGCTGAATTATTTTTTTTAAAAGCCATGGGGCAATCTGACGGCCTCTAAAAAAACAATTGATGTATTCCCGATAATTCACGTATCACGTTTGGGTTTGTCGCCGCAGGGCCTGGCTCTTGTCCTCTGGCTGAGGGCATAGCACAGCATCTATCGCATTTTTAAAATATTATAGCCTATAGCAGGGCTATTGTACTGATGAGCTGTTATATTGTGCTAATGAAATTAAAAAGCAGGAATTACTATATACGCAAGTCGCACCGTTACCTGGGTTTGCTATTGGGAGTGCAGTTTCTCTTCTGGACTTTAGGCGGACTTTACTTTAGCTGGAACAACATAGATGAGGTGCACGGTGACCATCTGCGGAAAAAGAAGCGCTCTTTCCCGGCCTCCATGCCATTAGCTTCGCCTGGGGCAGCGCTGAAAAACCTTGGCGCATTGGCCAGAGTAGATTCGGTGCAGTCGGTGCAATTAATTGATATAAACGGCTTGCCGGTATACCAGGTGCACTATTTTACAGGGGGTAAGGACCATGCGGCACACGAGCCGGGAGGACATAGGGCCATGCCACAAGGCAACCTAAAAGTGCAGTTAGCAAATGCTGAGACAGGCCAGTTGCTGGCACCACTCAGCAAAGATCAGGCACTTGAAATGGCTGCAGGCGCCGTGGTTGCCCCAGCTCAGGTAGAGGAGGTAGAGTACCTGACCGCGGTAGGGGATCATCACGAGTATAGGGGAAGGCCGCTGCCTGCCTGGGCCGTTACTTTCCGGGAGCCTAACTGCACCGTATACCTCTCTGCCGAGCAAGGCACTTACCAGACCATCCGGCATAACCAATGGCGTGTGTTCGATTTCTTCTGGATGCTGCATACCATGGATTATGAGGGCCGCGACAACATCGGCAACTGGCTGCTCCGGATATTCTCTGTTTTCGGGTTAATCACAATTTTGTCTGGTTTTGCGCTGTACTATATCTCATCGCCATCTGTCAGAAAAATGAAGCGTAAAATGCACGTATAATTCTCCGGTATAATCGCCATAAAACTTTAACGCCCATGAAGAGAACCATTATCGCCTTGGCAGTTGCTGCCACGGCATCTGCAACACTGCCAGGCTGCAACAATGCAACCCAGGAGCAGAACACGCCGGACGAACCCGTGGAGGCGACCGCTCCGGAAGACACGGTGGCTGCGGCGGCCGTGCAGGATACAATCAAAGGCAGCATCCCATCGGAGGCGACCGTGCAGGATACAATCAAAGGCAGCATCCCATCGGAGGCGACCGGTACTATTGGCCCAGCCAACCTGAGGATCAGTTATTTTGCACCGGGCGTAAAGGGCCGCAATGTTTGGGGTGGCTTGGTGCCTTATGACCAGGTATGGGTAACCGGTGCGCACATGGCCACGAGCTTGGAAACCGACAAAGCGCTGGTGGTTGGAGGCAAAGACCTGGAAGCGGGGAAGTACGCGTTTTTCACCATCCCCGGGAAAAAGCAGTGGACCGTGATCATTAACAAGAACTGGGAGCAGCACCTGACGGACGATTACTCAGCGGCGGAAGATGTGCTTCGCGTGCAAGTGAAAGCAGAGGATTCAGCGCAGCATCAGGAAAGACTCAAGTATGAAATAATTGATAGCGCAAATGCCTCAGGGGCTCTGCAAATGGCCTGGGGTAAACGGAAAATCTCTGTCCCAATTGAAGTAAAGACTCAGTAACAAACGCCCTGTCTGAAATAACATCAGACAGGGCGTTTGGGTTGTTGTCATACCTATAGCCGCGCAGGGCAGGGGTAATAAAGTGGCGCGTTGTTTACAACTGTTCTGCAGTGAACGGCTATGATGCAGCTTGCATGTATAAGGGATACAGTTTTTGCCCTCGGCCTGTTTGAGGCATCGGTAATACTGTTGTAATATTATTTTTATTGTATGTGTCTTTCTGCTTGAAAAACGTAAAGAGTATTTTGCCGGTGCGCCCTACCAGCTGATGGCAATAGGGGGTGGCACCCTGCTCACAGCTCCGCTGGCAGTGCATTTAACAGGACGCTATCCTAACTCATGAAGCATAAACTGAACCGTTACCAACTCGCTTTTTTCAGGTGGCGCAGAAGGCAGAGCAACAACCGGATCATGCCTTTTGTGCTTAGCGTAGTGGTAGGGTTAATCGTAGGCGTTTCGGCCATTCTCATCAAGTCCATCATCTTTTACATCGAGCAGTATGCGGTTTATTTCGCACCCACCCTGCTTTACTTTCTTTTGCCCCTCATCGGTTTTCTGGCTGTCACGTTCCTGAACCGCAACGTCTTCAGCAAAACAGCTCACTTCAACGGCTCACGTAACGTAATCGAGGCCATTGAGCGTAACGCTTCCATCATCAAACTCCGGCTGGTTTACTCTAAGTTTATCACCACGGGGCTTACCATTGGCTTTGGCGGAAGCTCAGGGGTGGAGGCGGCGATCATTTCGAGCGGGGCGGCGGTGGGCTCCAACGTAGGGCGTTTCTTAGGGCTCGGCTATCGGTTGCGCACGCTGCTGATAGGCTGTGGCGTGGCGGCAGGTATAGCAGCGGTGTATA
This sequence comes from Pontibacter sp. CAU 1760, assembly GCF_054482735.1. Taxonomy (NCBI): domain Bacteria; kingdom Pseudomonadati; phylum Bacteroidota; class Cytophagia; order Cytophagales; family Hymenobacteraceae; genus Pontibacter; species Pontibacter sp. CAU 1760. The sequence continues at coordinate 217,476 of NZ_JBTLRL010000005.1, read as the reverse complement.
ACGCGCCCATGGGTGGATTTATCTTTGCCCTCGAAACCATATTGCCTGAGTTTACGCCCACCTTGCTGATCCCGCTTCTGGTGGCGGCAGCGGCAGGCAAAATCCTGTACGAGTTCATCATGGGCGAGCATTTGCGGTTCGGGGTGGCCCTCACCGATTTTGCCTACGAGCAGATTCCGATGGTAATTGTGTTAGGGATATTGGGTATGCTGATGGCCAATTACCTGCTCAAAACATATAGTTATTGCGCTATTTATTTCTCCCGGATAAAAAATGCCTATGTACGGGCTGTGGTGGGAGGGGTGGCGTTGGGGAGCATCATTTTCCTGCTGCCGCCTATGTATGGCGAGGGGTATGTGAGTATCAATGCGCTGTTGAACGGGGAGGAACGCTCCCTTATTGTCAACTCCCCTTTGGCGGTGCTGCCCGACACCATCTGGTATAACCTGTTTTTCTTTTTCCTGATCACGATGGTGAAGCCCCTTAGCACTGGCATCTGCGTAAACTCCGGCGGGGAAGGCGGGTATTTTGCCCCATCCATTATTACAGGTGGCCTGTTGGGGTTTGTGTTTTACAAGGTGATGGCGCTTCTCTTTCCTTTTTATGAGTTGAGCGCCGCTACTTATATGTTCCTGGGTATGGCCAGTGTGTTTGCCTGCATCATGAACGCCCCAGTCACGGCTATCTTCCTTGTAGCAGAAATCACGCAGAGTTACCAGCTTTTTGTGCCGCTCATGCTGGTCTGCGCTGTGTCTTACTTCCTGAAATACTACATCGAAAACCTAAGTCAAAGTGTGGACAAGCCCAAGGGGCAGAGCAAAGCCATGCGGGTAGACAAAATTTTACTGAACCAGTTGGACATTAGCATGCTGGTGGAAAAGGCCGGCCCACCGGTGCATGAAAGCACGTCGCTACGCACGGTGGTGGAGGTGTTTTCGAGTTCAAGCCGCGATGTGCTGCAGGTACTCGACAAGAAGGGTATGATGGCAGGTGTCATTTCGCTCAGCGACCTGCGGAAGCAGCTAGGGGATATCTCGAACTATGATATCATGACAGCAGGGGAGCTGATGCAGCCGCCGTCTGCGATGGTGGAGATAGATGAGTCGGCATCGGAGGTGCTGGAGAAGTTCGATAAAAGCAAGCTTTGGTCATTGCCAGTGGTCCGGAATGGCCGCTTCAAGGGGTTCATTTCTAAAAGCAGGCTCCTGTCGCAGTACCGGGATGAACTGACGCGGGTGAACCGGTTCTTTTAGGTTGTTGCCCACTGGCGCAAGAAGCAAAGCAAGGTAAATCGATAGCCGCAAAACCTGTCTGTTAGTTGCTCAGGCCTGAGGTATAAGAGGCAATCTCGTCCTCTTTCTCCTGTAGCTCTCTGTAAGCGAACTTGGTGAGCACATCCCCGGCCATGGTCGTCATCACGCCAACGATGCGCGCCTGGCTAATAACCTCCTCATTCCAAGCCGAAGCAATCACAACGATCACAAACCCATTATAAGGAGACAGGTCCATCAGGCTGGGGTTAGGAGCCGGCCATTTACCGCTGGTGAGGCTGTAATTGCCTTGCTCCCAGCGGGGAGGGTTTTCCAGTTTGTCCTGGCTGGCCTGGAAATAACCATCTGCCACAGTACCGATAAACAAGGCATTTACATTGCCCAGTGCCTTAAGGGCTACTGCCACAGGATCTGGTAGGGCTGTTGGCGCTTTTACAACTTCTTCTTTTGCAGTCTCTTCTGTATGCATTTTGTTTTAGTATGGTGTAGTATAGCAACAGGTGGCAACCTTCTTTTGGTTCTGAGCGAAACCACACGCAGTGCAGATAACTAAGGTGCACAATTAGACGTTTGTTCTGAGAAAGATGTTGTAAGAAGCCGTATAAAGCACAAGCTTACAGTTTTAAGTAATTTTAAGGTATAGGCTAACAGCAAAGCTTTTGATTCTTTAACATTTTTAATATATTTGATGTATATACATGTAATGTTTATACATTTGCAATGTCGAAAAATTTAATTTCAACATTAACACATAAAAATATGGCTAATTTTAAGTGGGTGGTAGACCCGATGCACAGTGAAGTACAGTTTAAGGTAAAGCACTTGATGATCACGACTGTAACAGGCTATTTCAACACGTTCCATGTAGAGGCAGAGAGTGAGGATGATCAGTTTGGCGGTGCAAGCAACATCCTTTTCACTGCTGATGTAAATTCTATCAGCACCAATAACGAGCAGCGGGACACACATCTGAAGTCGCCCGACTTTTTTCATGTAGAAAAGCATGACGAGATACGTTTTGTAGGCACCAACTATGAAAACACCGGCGGAAACGAGTTCAAGCTGCATGGCGACCTAACGATCCGTGATGTCACAAAGCCTGTGACAGTGGACGTAGAGTTCGGCGGAATTGTAGTAGACCCGTACGGGCAGACCAAAGCGGGCTTCACTGTTTCAGGTAAGATTAGCCGTAAAGAGTTTGGTTTAACCTGGAACGCCGTGACAGAGGCTGGCAGTGTGGTGGTGAGCGATGAGATCAAGCTACAGGCTGAGATCCAGTTGGTGAAGCAGGGTTAAAAAGCTTAACTTATAAAGTGCGGGCAAAACAAAAGCCCTGTAGGGGGGACTACAGGGCTTTTTGCCTAATCTAAACACAAACAACCAACAAATTTTCTTATTTCTAACTGATAGTAGATAGCTTTTTTAAACTAGTTAATAGCGGATAAAAGGGCCATTCAGGTGAATGGAGTGATAGCTGTCGGCCAGGCCTACAAAGTAATCTCCAATAAATATTCCTGCTCCGTTATTCACTGCACTGGTTACTTCCAGATGATGTACCATGTTCCCATCGATCGTGGCATAGCCGAGTAATTCTTCCTCGTGTGTATCGGCTGTTAACAGTGCAATTGCAGACAGGCAAGTGCTTTTGTAGCAGTTGGTTACGGTACTGTCGTTCGAAGGGCTAAGGGTTCCTTTCATGTGGGGTAGAGTGCTTACGTTTTTAATACGTAACAATTTTACAGCTTTCCTTACTCAGGAAACAGGAATATTCAGTAGCCCAGGTAACATGAATTTTCGTGCAATTTAAGTTGCATTTAGAGCGGCAAGTTTATCCAATGTTACAAATAATGAGGCCCAATCAGGTTAAATTAGCGGTAAATCGTAAATATTGTTTGTGTTGAATATTGCTAAAAGTAACATTTTAAGCATTGTCATTTCTATGAAAAACTGCCGCTAAATAGTGGCTACAAGTATAAAGTGCCAGGATAGTGAGCGTCAAAACCAGACCAGGGAATACCACCAGCCACCAAGCAGAGGTGTTCGATCGTACGTTGGCTATGGTTCTGCCCCAGCTCACAAAGTCTGTGGGGATGCCAATGTTCAGAAACGAGAGCGTAGATTCCAAGGCCAGCAAACTTCCCAAACCAAACGTGAACGACACCAGCACCGGGCCCAACAGATTAGGCATCGCCTGCCGCCAGATGAGCTGTCTAGGCCGCAACCCAATGCTTTTGGCTGCTTCGAAATAAGGGAGCTGCTTAATTCGGCGCATCTCTGCGCGCGCCAAACGGGCCGTGTTCGTCCAGATAGTCAGGATAATTATGATGGAAAGCAGCGACACAGATGGTGGCGTGTACGAAGCAAGCACCAGGATCAGGACAAACCTGGGGATGGTCGAAAGACTCTCGATCAGGCGCAACACGATCTGGTCTACAGGTATGGCTACCTTTTGGCGCATAACAGGAATAAAACGATGCAATATTTTAAAAACCGTAAAAAGTAACATTAGCAGTAGACAGCCCGCCAAAATACTTTCCCCAATCACGCGTTTCTCAAATGCCGCCTCCATCAAGTGCAAGGGGAGGTATAGCCCGTAATAGCCTATGCAAATTACACTGACGGGCAGCAGCAGTAAATTTGCTCGGGTTGTTTTTAAGCCCTTTTCCCCGAAATAGCCTGCTGCTGCCCCTAACAGTACCCCAATCAGGGTAGCAAGCAACATAATGGGCAAACTGATGAAAAATGCCGTGCGGATGCCATAGAGCACATTGGACAGCACATCACGGCCCAGACTGTCGGTACCCAGAAAATGCCAGCCAGCATTGCCCAAGTCTTGGAAAGGGGGCTGGAAGATATTAGCCAGGTCCAGTTGGTTGGGGTTATGCTGTAGCGGCAGCCAAGGAAGGGTAAATGCTAGAAGCAGCAAAAGGCCCAGGTATATTGCTGCTATCCTAAACGCTAACTTGTGTTGCCACAAGCTTTTTATATGCCGCCATACCTGCCTCATGCGTTACCTCCCTGCTTGATCCGCGGATCCGCCCAAGTGTAGGCGAGGTCAGCCAACAGATAGGCCAGCATTCTAAAAGCAGCCACGAGTAATATAATGCCAGTCAGCACGGGGTAGTCTCTGGCAAGCACCGAATCAATGAGTAAGCGGCCTGTACCAGGCACCGCAAAAACCGTTTCGATGATAAAAGTGCCTGCCACCAAAGCAGGTATAAAATCAGAGAGCAATGTAATGAGCGGCAATAGCGCGTTCCGGACCGCATGTTTTCGGATCACTTTCGCCTCCGCTAATCCTTTGGCCTTAGCCGTCCGGATGTAATCTTCCTGCAATGCCGCGCGTAGCGCATTATAAAATTGGCTAGTAAGGTATGGGAGGTTAAACAGTACAAGGCAGCTGAGCGGCAAGGCCATATAAAAGAGCCACTCCGTTAGTTGCTGCCCTAGCCCTACACCTTGAGGGGTATAGTATCCCATTCCGAAGGCAGGGAAAAGCGGGAGGAAATCCGGGTTGGCGAAAAGGGTCAGCAGCAACAGCGCCAGTACAAAAGGGGGTATACTATCGAGCACGAAAAGCACAGGCAGTAACAGCTTGCGGAGCCACTGGCCTTTGCCCTGCACCATTCGGATGCTCGCTTCAAAAGCCACTAGTAGCGCTACCAGCATACTGCATAACAACAACCAGAGCGTATTCCCCACCGAACTGCGCAGCAAATGCGCCACCGGCTGGCCGTTCTTCAACGAGGTGCCAAAATCGCCCTGGGTCGCCTGCCTTAACCACCTTTGATACTGGTTGTGGCTGCCGTGCCAGGTAAATTGAGGTATAAGGAAGGTGTATGCATCTGCTCCCGTTGGCTTTTTAGGCAGCGCAGCAGGAGAGAGGGAGAAATAAAACAGCGGCAGGTCCTGCCCTGTACGGTGCAAATAAGCCTGATAAGCCGCCTCCCGGTCGGCAGTGGCGCCGGTGCTGTAGAAACCAGCCTCAGCCCCCAGAATACGTTCGGAGGCATAAGAGCCTGGCAATATCCTGCTTAGCAAAAAAACTATAGTGCCCAGTGCCCACAAAGCGGGTATGATCAGTAAAAGACGCTTGAGCAAGTGGTAGCCCATGAAGCGGGGTTATTCTTTAAGGGTAAAAGCACTCACATCGTAGTTCGGCTTCAGGCCCGAGATTTTCAGATTGCCAAATCTTCTGTGAACGGCCAATCTTTCCTTCAGGTAGAACAGGGACAGAAAAGTGGCTTCTTCATGCAGTATTTCCTGCAAGCGTTTCAGCAGTTTAGCCTTCACTTCCGGCGTCTCGGCCTTGTTGATTGCCTCTAGTATGGTGTCACTCTCCTCCGTGCCGAAACCGGTCGTGTTCATACCGCCGGCCTGTGCAAAGCGGGTATGGAACAAGGGTTCGAAGTTCAGGACAAATGGGTTTCCAGATAAAGACCTGAGGTAAAGCTCAAAAGTCTGGGACTTGAGTTGCTGTACCAGCAAGCTGTTTTCCATGGCCCGAACCTCCACAGGTATACCTGCTGCAGCGGCACTTTGCTGGAAAATGATAGCCGTATTTTCATAACTGGTGTTTCCGGCCCGGTAAGCAATCTCTAACGTTAGCTTCTCCCTTTTTCCGTTTAAGGTCTGATACCAGCCATCAGCCTCCTTTTCCCATCCTGCAGCAGCGAGGAGGGCAGTCGCCTGCTGCACATTATAGGTATAAGGCTGCAGTTGGGCGTGATAAAAAGTTTTGAGAGAAGGCGGGACCGGCCCCACCGTAGGAGTGGCGTAGCTCTGCTGTGATGCTTTGATAATGTTTTTGACATCCAGGAGATGGGCAATGGCCTGTCGGGTGCGTTTATCCGCGAGTTTCGGAAGACGGGAGTTCAAGCCGGCAAAAATAAACTCGTAGGCATCGGGCGCATAAAGCGCATAATCCTTTTTAAAAGCGGGATCTGCTTTGAGGCGGTCGAACTCGGGTGCCGGGATGGTTTCGAGCACGTCCAGCTGCCTGTTTTTCAGAGCAAGCAAAGCCGTTGTGTTATCCGGGATCACCTGGAAGCTAATGCGTTCGGGGTTGGCAGTAAGATGGGTGGCCTCCGGTAAGGTGTTACCCCACCAGTTTTCTTTTTGCTTTAGTGTCAGGTATCTGCCGCTTTCCCAGTTTTCCAACACATAGCCTCCAGACCCTTGTAATAAGGCAGGGGTTGTGCCCATGGTCGGAGAGTTGAACTGTTTGGCAAAAGCCTGCAGTTCCTTGTTGTTTTCAAGCTTGGAAAGGCTCTCGTTAAGGTCTGCTACCTGCAAAGGCAGCAACAGGGAGTTTGGGTCGAGAAGGTAGGTTGGTAGGATAAAGAAGTCTCCGGTCAGGAGTTCCATCTCGGGGCTATAGCCATCGCAAACCAGCGTAAAGCGCTTTGGGTCAGCCTCATCCAATCTAATATCGCGGATAAACTGCACTTGCGGCTTCAGAGACTCATTGTTCAGCAGCGGGGCTTTCATCACCTTCAGTGTAAAGGCAACATCCGCTGCCGTTACAGGAGATCCGTCCGTCCAGACTGCCTCATCACGGAGTTGGTAACTAAAAAGCGTTGTCGAATCTGTCCGCTCCATCTCAGGCATCTCAGCGGCCAGATAAGGCTTGATCTGATCATCAGCCAGGTCGGCACTAAGCAAGCTCTGAAACAAGAGGTTCAGAATCTGCAACGAGCCCGCATCCCCGTGATGATTGATGGGGCTTAGTGTTTCCGGTTCTATAGCTAACCGAACGCGCACCTCATAAGGTGCGCGTTCGGGCTGGGTACAGCTTGATAGTATTACTATTAGGCTAAATAAGAATAACCTTACAATTTTCATTAACTCAACCTTGTTGCATTTGACAAATTCTTCAAGGGCAAGTTATGAAAAAGGTTATTAGCCTTACAATTTATTTATCAGTCTGTGCCATTTCCCCAGGTACCTGTGCCGCCTGCTGCGTTAGCAGTAGGAGTGGTTGACGTCGTTGTAGTCGTCGTCGTATCACCAGTTTTCTTGGGTATTGTGGTGCCTGTAGTAGATCCACCTACTATGGTGATGATAAGGGAAATTAGTAATGCTACCATTGTATCTGATTTAGGAGTTGTCTATGTATTACGTTACAAATATTAGACAGACTACCCTAATAAAAAAGGAATGTTTAATTAAAAAAGTAACTTTAATTATGTAAATATAAAAATAGATTATTTTTACTAATTAAGTGATACAGTCTCTAAATTATACTTCATTTTAAGTGAATCTGAAGTTTTTTGTTATAAATTGCTAAACCAACACTTAATAAAGATATTGTGTTAAATGCTCAATTAGCTTCGGTAAGCTATATCTTTCAAAGATATAAAATGCAAAGCATATATTAGGCTTAAAGAATTAAAACTTGCCTTTCTATTCTATTGATCATGAATGAATTATTAACATTAACAAATTTAGTAACTAGAGGGGTAAACTTAAATAAGGCCTTACCACTTGATAATGGTCGAAATAGCAAAGAACATCTATTCATAGAAAATCTTAGGAATAAGAAATTTACTTCTGATGAACAGGCTGCCAAGGAACTTTATGGTAGTAATCAGGGCGATGTAAGATATAAAATGTTAAAACATCGTTTAAAGAAGAAACTTTACAACAGTCTCTTATTTATCGATTACAATAAAATAGGCCTTAAGGAATACAATCAAAAAGAACACGAGTGTATGACTCTATTACATCAAGCCCTCATATTGCGTAGGCAGTATGAACTTGATATGGTCATTAATTTAGCTAATAAAGTCATCACAATAGCTGAAAGACTTGATTTTACGCATCATATTGTAACAGCATTAGAACTTAAAACATCATGTTACTCTGAGAATGGTAATGTCAAACTTTTCAATAAATCATCAAAGCTGCTAAAATCTTATTTGAGGGTAAGAAACAAAGAGATAGAGGCTATCTATCTCTTTCAAACAGTTGTAATAAACCTTAAAAAATCTGTTACAACTCGCAAAAAACTTCTTCCTCAAGTGCCTGATATAGTTTCAAAATTAGAGTCATTATGGAGAGAGACCAAGTCTAATAATATATTTGATGCATATTATAAGACTGCTATCTCTTATTATGAACTTTCAGGTGATTTTGACCGAATTGTTGAAATGACCATTAGCTCACTTAAATGGGTAAAGGAGGGATTAGTTAATGCGACTTTGTTTAATTCAAATTATAACAAGTTCGTTCTAGTGTATGCTCACTTAAGGAGCAAGAAATATGCTGCAGGGCTTAAGTATGCAGAATCTTACGCGAATGATTTTAAATACAGTTCTGTAAACTGGTTTCCTTTTATGGAAAACTATTATCTGTTAGCACTGCACTCCAAGCAGTATGATTTATCAAGCCTTTTATTGCAGCGGGTATTCAACAACCCTTCTTTTAAAATAATATCAAACGCCGCTAAGGAAAGGTGGAGTTTATACCGGGCATATTTTGACCTCGTTTCCCCGGCGCCTGATGCAGACGTTACCACAATAAAAAACCCGTATAGCCTTTCTTTGCCGGAATACAGCAAAGACAAACTGGGCTTTAACGTGGCGATTTTAATACTACAGTTTATCTACTATCTAAAAAAAGAAGATTCTGAAGCCTTGTTATACAGAATTGAAAGTTTGAAGAAATACATCCTTACGCATCTAAAGGATACTTTTAGTACCAGAAGTAAGACGTTTCTGAAATTATTGATTCTGACCGTGACAGAAGACTATGAAGCAGATACATGCCGTAAAAAAGGGCAGAAGCTTTATGTGAAATTAACTGAAACACCGCCACCAGGGGATGCCTATGCCGAAATCGAAATAGTTCCTTATGAGCATTTGTGGGAGTATATTCTTTCGATATTAGATCATCAATCAAAATAGTAATTGCCCTTTATGGAAGAAATCATAAGGTTGGTGAGGTTAATTGAGCTTAGAAAATCAAAATCTTCTCTTTTCATCAATTTAAACGACGATACCAATTTTGAGTCAAAATTATATAAACTGATCGATCAACAGTTAATTTCAAATGACGACGAGGCTATGACGGCGCTTTACGGTGACAGTGAGTCATCGGCGAAGTTCAGAGTGCTTAAGTCAAGGATGCGTAAAAAACTCTTGAACCAACTGTATCTATTGGATTTTCCCGCTGACAAGTTTGTTCAAAGTAATATTATTAACTGTAAAATTGATGCAGCCCTTTTAGAGGTTCAAATATTGATTACTGCCAATGAGTATAGGATTGCAAATAAGCAGCTGACATTCGCAATCACACTTGCTAAAAATCACGGCATGACAAGGTCAACTGTCAGAGCGCTGGAATTACAACAGAGCATTAACACTGCTTTAGGTGATAGAGGCAGTTTTCAACAATGTGACACACTTCTACAATCTTACTATAGTTTAGAAATTGCTGAACGAAAAGCAATAAGCTTATACCAAAATACCATTCTAAACTTACAAGTAGGGGGCGAAACGAAAAATAAGTATTTTTCAGAAGTGCCGGTCATTCTTCAGCAATTGAATTCCTTATGGGAAATCAATAAACTGCCACGTGTCTTCAGTTTGTATCATTTCCTAAGTATTTATTATTTAGAGCTCCTGGGAGATTATACAGCTATAGATAAAGTTATTGAAAAAGCAGAAAAGCTTTTGGAGAATGGCGTTGTACCCCTTACATGGTTTGACCAGAAATACAATGCTTTCATACGTATTTATGCATTGTTGCGCACAAAGCAGTTTAAGCTTGGGCTCGATCTTTCTGAGATATACCTGAACTTGTTTGACCCGGATACCGTGAATTGGTTTGCTTTTATGGAGAACTATTTGCTATTGGCTTTGCACAGTAAGCAGTATCAGGCTGCAGGCAACTTGTTCATGCAGATTTTGAATAACCCTTTCATTAAGCAAATCCAGGAGCCTGCGAAAGAACGGTGGGAGTTATACCGGCGGTATTTAGTGCTGATGGGTGAGGTACAGCCAGAGCAGTTAAAGGTAGATTTACCGAAGCGGGTATTCAGGCCACTGGTTAAGCTTTCGCATGACAAGGCAGGGTATAACCTGTCGTTGCTGGTGCTCGATATCACTCAAAGCTTCTCGTCTACTTCGATCGACTCTTATGAGCCGCAGATGCAGAGGTTGAAGCACTACATTAAAAAGCACCTGCGTGGCGACAAAGCCGAGCGGCCCCGTTACTTCCTGAGGCTTTTGCAACTGCCAATTAAAAAGGAGCTGAGTTGCAGGCACACGAAAGCCGCCGGAGCCAATCTGTTCACGAAGCTTAGTCAGACACCGCCTCCGGGCGATGCGTTTGCGGAGGTGGAGATAATCCCTTACGAACACTTGTGGGAAGTGGTACTGCGTGTGCTGGAGCTGCGTGAGAAGAAATTGAAGGGTAAGAAACGCTAGTGCGGCAACTTATGCATTAGAAATTCACTATTTTAAGGCATGCAAAAAAACAACCCCACCATCACCCGGGCCTGGTGCTTTTACGACTGGGCAAACTCTGTTTATTCGCTTGTCATCACTTCCACTATCTTCCCGATATATTTCAGTGCCGTTGCCCGCAATGCAGATGGCAGCAGCATGATAGATTCTCTGGGGTTTCGGCTGGATAGCTCCGTGCTGTTTACCTACGCTATCTCCGCGGCGTTTCTGCTGATTGCCATGTTAAGCCCTTTCTTAACGGCCATTGCCGACTATAGTGGCAGGAAAAAGCTGTTCATGCAGCTTTTCTGTTATCTGGGCGCCTTTTCCTGTGCTGGGCTATACTTTTTTACCCGCGAGACATTTACAATTTCCGTGTTTTTGTTCGTGTTGGCTACCATCGGGTTTAGTGGCAGCATTGTGTTCTACAACGCTTACCTGCCCGAGATTGCCACAGAAGACCAGTATGATAAATTGAGCGCCCGTGGCTTTTCGATGGGGTATGTCGGGAGTGTGCTGTTGTTGATTTTTAACCTGGCCATGATCATGAAGCCGGAGTGGTTTGGCATTGCGCCGGAAAACACTTCGCTGCCGCCTCGCATTGCTTTTTTAAGCACCGGCATCTGGTGGTTCGGCTTTGCCCAATATTCCTTTTACCACCTGCCAGGCAATGTGTATGCACGCAAACCTAAGGGAAGCTGGGTGCTGAACGGCTTTAAAGAACTAAAGCAGGTGCTGGACCAGGTAGAGGGTTTGCCGCAGCTGAAGCGCTTCTTGCTGGCTTACTTTTTCTATAACATGGGGGTGCAAACCGTCATGTACCTGGCGGCCATTTTCGGGGAGGTGGAGCTGCGCCTTCCAAGCGAGGTGCTCATCTTAACGATTCTGATCATACAGTTGGTGGCAATTGCTGGCGCGTATACCTTCTCCCGGCTTTCGGCAGCCTTCGGCAACATACAGTCGCTCATTCTTGCGGTGGTGATTTGGATCGGGATCTGTATCGGGGCTTACTTTACGTATACCGAATTTCAATTTTATATCCTCGCCGCCATTGTAGGCTCCGTGATGGGCGGGATTCAATCGCTTTCCCGTTCTACTTACTCCAAACTGATTCCGGCGACTACCCTCGATCATGCCTCGTTTTTCAGCTTTTATGACGTGACGGAGAAGGTTTCTATTGTGCTGGGTACTTTTGCCTATGGCCTGATCGCTTACTATACAGGCTCGATGCGTTACAGCATTCTGGCCCTAATCAGCTTTTTTGTGCTGGGCTTGCTTTTCCTGTTCTTGATCCGTCGAAAACAAACCATTTCCATGCGGCCAGATCGTATGCGTCAGGCGCACAGCTAAAGCGTTATTTAACAATGTGCGGTACATGACAAAAGACCCGCTGCATAATCTTGCAGCGGGTCTTTTGTCATGGTATGCTTAGCAAATGCTTATTTCTGGTACACCTGCTTTCCGTTCAGGTAGGTTTTGGTTACCTGTGTGTTGCGCATTTCAGCTGGGGCAATCTGCATCAGGTCACGGTCCACGATGATGAAGTCAGCGAACTTGTTGGGTTCGATGCTGCCTTTTTCGTTTTCCTCAAAATTTGATTTGGCGGCCCAGATGGTTATACCTCTCAGCGCTTCTTCGCGGGCCAGTGCGTTCTCCATCTGGAAGCCGGTTGCAGGCCAGTTTTTCGCGTCCTGGCGGGCCACTGCCGCATGGAAGGTATAAAACGGGTTAATGTCCTCAACCGGGAAGTCGGAGCCGAGCGGAATAAAGCCGTTTTGCTCCAGCAGCTCCTTGAAAGGGTAGGCATGCTTGATGCGCTCCTGACCCAAACGGTCGCCTGCCCAGTACATATCGGAAGTGGCATGTGTAGGCTGCACGGAAGGAATGATGCTGTATTGGCCGAACTTGGCCATGTCAGCCGGGTTCACGATCTGGGCGTGCTCAATGCGCCAGCGCCTGTCGTTCTTGCCTTTCAGCACATCGCCGTAAATATCTAGCAACAAGCGGTTAGCTGAGTCCCCGATGGCATGGGTGTTCATCTGGAATCCCTTCTCATACAGTTCCTTCGCTGTGTTGCGGAACTCTTGCTCAGAAGCCAGCAAAAAGCCATACTGGTTAGGCCGGTCGTGGTAGGGCTTCAGCAAATTTGCGCCCCTCGATCCAAGTGCGCCATCCGCGTATACCTTGAAAGAACGCACATTCAAGCGATCCGTTTTGTAAGGGCCATGCTGGAAGTAATGCGCTTTGTTTTCTTTGGTGGGGTTCAACATCGCATACACACGCATCTGCAGTTCTCCTTGCTGCTGCATGGCATCGATCAGGTCTACGGTCGCTTTATCCAATCCGGCATCGTCTACGGAGGTAAGCCCTACAGCAAAGCAATTGGCCTCGGCGTTTTTCAGGGCCGTTCGTTTTTCAGCCTCGTCAGCCTCCGGTATCACATCGGTTACCAAGTCTACGGCATTGTCAACCAGAATTCCTGTGACACGTCCGTTTTGAACTTCTACCAAACCGCCCACCAGCTTTGTGTTGGCAGTAACACCTGCCAGGTCAAGCGCTTTCTGGTTCGCCAGGGCTGCATGGCCGTCTACACGGGTAATAATCACGGGCGTGTTCGGGAAAAGCTCATCCAATTTCGCCTTGCTCGGAAACTCCTTTATCTCCCAGTCATTCTGGTCCCAGCCACGGCCGGTTAGCCAGTCAGCTTCCGGGTACTTGGCCCGGTGTGACTTCAGTTGCTCCAGCACCTCCTCAAAAGAGTCTGTTCCCACTAAGTCTGCCGACTGAAGCCCGAGGCCATAGCGGTAAAAGTGTGCGTGCGCGTCAATTAGCCCAGGGTATACCACTTGGCCAGCGGCATCCACTTCTTCTGTTGCGGTGTACTTTTGCCGGATGTCCTCGGTGCTCCCAACAGCCAGGAACTTGCCGTCCTTTATGGCAAAGGCCTCTGCCTTATCGAAGTTACTGTTAACGGTATACACCTGCCCGTTGTACAGGATCAGGTCCGCCTGCTGCGGTGTGTTTTGTCGGCTGCTGCTACAGCCGCTCCATAGCGCACTGCCCAACAGCAGGGCAGTGGCCACAGGCCTAAAAAGTTTTTTCATGGGTATGATTTACTCGAAGCGCATGTGTTTCACTGACTCGCCGGAGTTTATGAGCTCCTGCAGCGAATCGATGCCGATGCTAAGGTGCTTCTCCACGTAATTGCTCGTCACCAGCTTATCGCTCTCCGATGTTTTCACCCCCTCCGGGATCATCGGGTTGTCAGACACTAACAATAAGGCACCATGCGGGATTTCGTTGATGAAGCCTACCGTAAAGATGGTGGCGGTTTCCATGTCCACACCCATTGCACGGATCTGGCGCAGGTATTCCTTAAACTCCTCGTCGTGTTCCCAGACGCGGCGATTCGTGGTGTATACCGTGCCGGTCCAATAGTCCATCTCATGCTTTTTGATCATAGACGACACGGCGCGCTGCAGGCGGAACGATGGCAATGCCGGAATCTCAGAGGGCATATAGTCATCTGAAGTTCCTTCGCCGCGGATAGCTGCAATCGGAAGGATCAGGTCACCGATCTGCGTCTTTTTCTTCAAGCCGCCGCATTTGCCCAGGAACAGGGCTGCTTTTGGCTTGATGGCTGACAGCAGGTCCATTACGGTGGCGGCCATGGCGCTGCCCATCCCGAAGTTGATAATGGTGATGTTGTGGGCTGTGGCTGTTTGCATCGGCTTGTCCAGTCCGTTGATCTCCACATCGAAGCGGTCGGCGAACATGCGCACATAATTCACAAAGTTGGTGAGCAGGATGTACTCCCCGAACTGATCCAGTGGCACGCCAGTGTAGCGGGGCAACCAGTCGCTTACTATTTCTTCTTTGGTCTTCATTTGGCTGATATGCTAGAAGTGATATAAAAAATCCGCCGTAGCAGCTATAGCTACTGTGGCGGAGCATCGGAAATGGCTAAATTGCAGCATGGATGCTTTGAATTTGCCATCATTTGAACACAAAATTACGAAATCCGGGCCAAATTTTCTGATTTTTGATATTATCCGCCGAAAAAACGTGGTCCTGACCCCCGAAGAGTGGGTGCGGCAGCACGTGGTACATTACCTGATCGGTACGCTTTCCTACCCCAAGGGGCTCATCAGTATAGAGCGCGGAGCCAATTACAACCAGTTGCAGAAGCGCGCTGACCTTTGTGTGTATGACCAATCGGGCAAGCCGCACCTGCTGGTAGAGTGCAAGGCCGCGCATGTACCCATTACACAGGAAGTCGTGAAGCAGGTATCCGTGTACAACCAAACGCTGCAGGCACCTTACCTTTTGATCACGAACGGGCTGCAGCACTATTGCTGGCAGGTCGATTTCAACACGAGGTCTTTCCAAGCTCTGCAGGAGATTCCCTCCTGCGGCTTTGATGCAGGTTGATATACTCTGCTACCACAGCAACCTGGCGCTTTACTTCCTCCAGAGATACAAATTATTGCTCAGCATCCCATTCCGGAAGTACTGGACATAGGCCTTAAGCTGCTGCTCGGCGTTTGGAGCGGGTGGGGCAGGGCCCATTTCCGGGAAGGTATAAAACCGTACTTCGTCTTGTAACGTCAATTCTGTAACCTGCTCTGGCTGCACCAGGAAATACGCATGGCCATTAAAAAGCAAAGCTTTTCCTGCATTGCTAGTGTCTAAAACAGACTGGCCAAAGGGCAGCACCTCTTTTGTCGGTAAATTCAGGTAGTCAACCACGGTAGGCAGGATGTCGGCATGCTGTGTTACCCTGTCGGGGTTGATGGCTTGAAAGTTCTGGCCGGGGTGGAACAGCAGGAGCGGCACCCGGTAATGGCCTAACTCATTCTGGTATGCCGGGGCGATGCTCTTCTGAGTATGGTCTGCGGTCAGGATGAACAGCGTGTTGTTATACCACGGTTGTTGTGCGGCTTTCTCAAAAAACGCACGCAAGGCATAATCGGCGTAGCCAATGGATTCGTGTATCTCCAGTTCGCCTTTCGGGAAGCGGCCCTTGTGCGGCACGGGTATGGTATAAGGCTGGTGCGAGCTTAATGTGAAAGCCAGTGCCATAAAGGGCTGCGGCAGTGTCGTCAATTCCTGGGCTACATACTGCAGGTATGGCTCGTCGAATATTCCCCATTGCCCATCATAATCCTGCTCCCAACGCTCCGCGGGGTATTCATCCAATCCATAGTAGGCCTGCATGCCCGTTGTTTTCGCGAAGTTGTTAAAGCCCATCGAGCCGTTGGCTGCCCCATGAAACATGGCTGTGCGATAGCCCTGCCGCTGCAGCAAACTGCCCAGGCCGCTATAGCGGTTAGCCTGGTATGGAGAGGTAATAAACGGCTGATCCATTAGAGAGGGGATGCCTGCCAGGATTGAAGGGAGGGCTTCGATGGATTTCCGGCCATTGGCAAATGCGTTTCTGAAGAGAACCCCTTGGGTAGCCAGGGAGTCGAGGAAGGGGGTATAGCCCTGGCCATTGTTGAGCGTGCCCACGTACTCCGCTGCAAAGCTTTCGAGCACGATGATGATGATGTTCTCCTTTTTTGATGCTGCGTTATTGGCTTTTACAACCGCTGGGGTATGGGAAAGCACCGACAGCAGTGCCTGGTCTGATGGGAAGTAGTGCTTTTCGTTTAGCTGCGTTTGCCCCACACTTTTAATAAAGGTAAAGGGCGTGTTAAGACTCAAGTGGCCTAGGGCGGCGGGCTCCAGTATAAAAGCGTGACTTGGCCGAAGCGGCTTTAACTGTAGCCCACCCCGGATGCCCAGCACCATAAACCCGCCCACCAGCAGAAGGCGCAGACTGCGTACCCATACAGGCGCTTGGGGAGCCTGGCTAGCATGAGCCTTTGGATAGACCTTAAACAGCGCTACGAGGAGGAAGATAAATCCAACCCCCAGGTACCAGTAATACTGCAGCAACTGCCCCGTCTGCTCGGTAATGTCGCCGGCGATGGAAAAAAGCTCACTGCCAGATCGGCGGCCAATAAACTTAAAGAACTCCGTATCGGCCAGGGCCAAGGCTATAAAAGGCGCGTTTGAAAGCAGGTATACCCACTTTAGGGTGCGCTGGTAACGGGGGTGAAGTATGTTGTTGACAGGCAGCAGCGAAAGCAATACGAACAGGCTGTTGATGACCAGGATGGCTGCCACATCAAAACGGAAACCATGCAGAAAAGCCAGCATCGTCTCTGTGAAGCCTGCCTCGGCAAAAGCACTGTAATTCAAGAGGTAAAACACTGCCCGCAACACAAGGTATAGCCCTAAGAGCAAGGCAAGTCGTCGCAGGAGTAGCTTAAAAGAAAGATCAAACATGGAACGAAGGTACTATCGGCAAAAGAAAAAGCTAGGAGGTAAATGGTATAAAAACGGGCGCCTTTCCAACAAAGTCAGAAAGGCGCCCGCAAGTTAAGCTGTATTTGCTGGTTAGAGCACGTTTTCTGCCGGCACAAACTCAAGGCCGAACGCTTCTGCAACGCCCTGGTATACCACTTTGCCCTGTACCACGTTCAGGCCTTTCAGCAACTCATCGCTGTCGGCACAGGCTTTTTTCCAGCCTTTATTGGCTAACTGGATGGCGTATGGTAAGGTAGCGTTGGTAAGCGCCAGTGTAGAGGTATAAGGCACCGCACCTGGCATGTTAGCCACGCAGTAATGCAGCACATCATCAATAATGTAGGTTGGGTTTTCGTGGGTCGTTGGCTTGCACGTTTCGATACAACCGCCCTGGTCTACCGCTACGTCTACCACCACCGTACCCGGGCGCATCTCTTTCAGCATGTCGCGCGTGATCAGGTGCGGAGCCTTGGCGCCTGGTATCAGCACGGCACCCACTATCAGGTCGTGTGTTGGCAACAGTTCACGGATGTTGTACTCGTTGGACATGAAGGTGTTCACGTTCGCTGGCATGATATCATCCAGGTAACGCAGGCGCTGCAGGTTGTTATCCATAATGGTTACATCGGCACCCATACCGGCAGCCATTTTCGCTGCGTTGGTACCCACTACACCACCACCGATAATCAATACCTTGGCCGGACGCACACCCGGTACGCCACCTAACAGAATACCACGGCCCTGCATCGGCTTCTCCAGGAACTTAGCACCTTCCTGGATGGCCATACGGCCCGCTACTTCCGACATTGGCACCAGCAAAGGCAGGCTTCTGTCGGTTTTCTCCACTGTTTCGTAGGCAAGGCAAACCGCCTTGCGCTCAATCATGGCATGGGTAAGGGGCTCATAAGAGGCAAAGTGGAAATAAGTAAAGAGCAACTGGTCTTCGCGGATCAGGCTGTATTCCTGCTCAATCGGCTCTTTTACCTTGATGATCATCTCGGCGATGCCGTAAACTTCGTCTATGCTCGGAAGGAGAGACGCACCCGCCCGGATGTAATCATCATCCATAAAGCCGCTTCCCTCACCCGCAGTAGACTGCACATATACCGTGTGGCCATTGCGAATCAACTCAATGACACCGGCAGGCGTTACACCCACCCGGTTTTCGTTATTCTTTA
This sequence comes from Pontibacter sp. CAU 1760, assembly GCF_054482735.1. NCBI lineage: Bacteria > Pseudomonadati > Bacteroidota > Cytophagia > Cytophagales > Hymenobacteraceae > Pontibacter > Pontibacter sp. CAU 1760. The sequence continues at coordinate 199,224 of NZ_JBTLRL010000005.1, read as the reverse complement.
TTTCCTTCGGAACACCAATTATCATGTGGTTCTATGTTAAAGTAGTTTTAGTTTATGTGTTTTAGATCGTGGCGCAAAGATACCACTTCTGTTCTCAAATAAAACACCATCTGGCAAGGCAAATCAATGTGTAGCAACGTGCTGTAACTGGCGGGGTTACCGGTGCCATAAATCTGGCCGGGTAACTTGTGTTGTAAAGGGGGGGGAAATAAAAAAAGGCAGTGATAGAACCACTGCCATTAGTACAAAATAAAACTATGAAAAAAACTATCTCTAAGGGGGCCGTTATTTGCCTTCCCTTAACATATTTTGAGGTGCCTGCGGCTCTATAACATTGGCTTTTAACGTTAGCCGAAGCGTGGGCACTACAATATCATTTGAAAAAACTGTCACCTGCTCGCTTTGTTCGTTTAACACCGCTGCCGTGTATCTTAGTTCCAAAAGGGCCGTCTGCCCTGGTTTTAAAGATTTCTCCGAAACGCGGTACTGTATACAGTTGCACGGAGACTTTATGCCTTGTATCACAAGCGGTTGTCTGCCTGTGTTTTTTATCCGGAATTTAGCAATTACTTTTTGTCCTTTTTCAAGTTTTCCGAAGTTGTAATTGGTGCTTCCAACTGCCAAACGCGGCGACATCGCCTTTTGTTCCTGGGTGTAATTAGTTTTTAAATCTTTTGGTCCGACAACTCCTTTTAAGTGCAATACCTGCTCTGCTTCCAAGGCGTTTGAGCTCACGGTAATGGCCTTGTTGAAGGCGCCTGGCCGGCCGGTACTATTGTATACAGCAGATATCAAGCCAGTTTTTCCAGGCAAAATAGCCTCTTTTGTCCAGGTAGGGGTAGTGCAGCCACAGGCCGGGCGCACGTCGGCAATTATCACCGGCTGATCGCCCACATTCTTCACCTTAAACTCGTAAGTAGCTTGGGTGCCTTCGGCGATTAGCCCGAAATCGTGGGTGTCTTTTTCAAAGCTGAGTTTCCCCTGGGCCCGGGCTGACCCGAGGGTAATCAAAAAGCAAAGCAACAGAAATAAATATTGCCTTTTATTCATATACTAAATTGTCAAAAAGTGAGTAATCATTCCCCTGTAGGGTACAGCGCAAAACAAATATACAAATTCTTTCAGAAAAGAGCGTGGCCAACTCCGGCTAAACCCGCTCAAATTTGAAAATAGGGTATTTTTCTGTACTTTTGAAGGGTAATATAACTTACGAGCCAAACCGAGAAAACATGCAAACTGCTGAAGCATCTATTACTCAAAGACTAACAGCTGAAGAGATCCTGAATGACTACCGGATCGGGTGGGAGAGTCGTCAGGCAAGCCTTACCGGCCGCAAGGAAGTGTTCATGGGCAAGGCCAAGTTCGGCATCTTCGGCGACGGCAAAGAAGTAGCGCAGCTGGCAATGGCCAAATTCTTCCTGAAAGGCGATTTTCGCTCAGGCTACTACCGCGACCAAACCTTTATGTTCGCGGCCGGGGAGCTCACGCTTCAGCAGTACTTTGCACAGCTTTACGCCCATACCGATGTGGAGGCAGACCCTTCCACGGCGGGCCGCGCCATGAACGGCCACTTCGGTACCCGCTCGCTGGATGAGGAGGGGAACTGGAAGAACCTGATGGAGATCAAAAACTCAAGCGCGGATATCTCCCCTACCGCTGGGCAGATGCCGCGCCTGGTGGGGTTGGCCTATGCCTCAAAACTATACCGCCAGAACCCGGGGCTTCAGCACCTGGAGCAGTTCTCTGCCAATGGCAATGAGGTGGCTTTCGGTACGATTGGCAATGCCTCTACTTCTGAGGGGATGTTTTTCGAGGCGATCAATGCGGCAGGGGTGTTGCAGGTGCCGATGCTAGTTTCGGTTTGGGACGACGGCTACGGCATTTCTGTGCCAGCCGAGTACCAGACAACCAAAGGAAGCATTTCTGAGATCCTGTCGGGGTTCCAGCGCAACGCCGAGGACGAGCAGGGGTATGAAATTTTCAAGGTGAAGGGCTGGGACTATCTTGCCCTTTGCGAAACCTATGAAGCCGCCGTACGGGTATGCCGCGAGCAGCATGTGCCGGTGCTGATTCATGTGGAGGAAGTTACGCAGCCGCAAGGCCACTCTACCTCCGGCTCGCATGAGCGCTACAAGCCCGCTGAGCGTCTGTCGTGGGAAGCTGAGTATGACTGCCTGAAGAAAATGCGGGAGTGGCTGCTTGAAAACGGTATCGCCAGTGTCGAGCAGATAGACAAAATAGAGGCTGAAGCCAAAGAGGCGGTGCGCGTTGCCCGTAGTGCCGCCTGGAAAGCCCTGATGGACGAGGTAAAGCACGATCATAACGAGGCGCTTCGGTTGCTGGATAAACTGGCTGCTGAAAGCGAGCATGCCACGCAATTGGCTGCCCTCGCCAAAGAACTGCGCAAAGTTGACCCGCCCATCCGTACTGATGCGGTTCGGGCGGTGCGCAAAGCCCTGCGCTTTGTGCGTGCCGAGCGCAGCCAGGCCAAGCGCGAGTTGATTGGTTGGTTAGAGCAGGTTATGGGCGAGAACGCTGACCGGTATAATTCATACCTGTTCAGCCAGTCGGATGCGTCTGTGCTGAATGTGGAGGAAGTGAAACCCATTTTTGATGAGAACTGCCCTACCGTAGATGGCCGCGAAGTGCTGCAGGCCTGCTTTGATGCCATGCTGGCCCGCGACCCGCGTGTGTTCGCTATTGGTGAAGACGTCGGCTATATCGGGGATGTGAACCAGGCCTTCGCCGGCTTGCAGGAAAAATACGGTGAGTTGCGTGTAACAGACACCGGCATCCGCGAGTGTACCATCATCGGACAGGGGATAGGGGCCGCCTTGCGTGGACTGCGCCCTATCGCTGAGATTCAGTACCTGGACTACCTGCTCTATGCGATTCAGATTTTGTCTGATGATCTGGCGACATTACAGTACCGCACCAAGGGTGGCCAGAAAGCGCCATTGATTGTGCGTACCCGTGGCCACCGCCTGGAAGGTATCTGGCATTCCGGTTCTCCTATTGGTATGATATTGAATAGCCTGCGGGGAATGCATGTGCTGGTGCCGCGCAACATGACGCAGGCAGCCGGCTTCTACAACGCCCTGCTGAAGTCTGACGAGCCGGCGCTGGTAATCGAGTGCCTGAACGGTTACCGTCTGAAAGAGTGCCTGCCAAGCAATATCGGGGAGTTTACATTGCCGCTAGGCCAGCCCGAGGTATTGAAAGCAGGTACCGACATCACGATTGTGACCTATGGCTCCATGTGCCGCATTGTGCTGGACGCTGCCAAGCAATTGGAGGCTTTCGGGATATCGGCGGAGGTAATTGACGTGCAGACCTTGCTGCCTTTCGATGTGGACCATATGATTTCGGACTCTATCCGTAAGACCAACCGCGTATTATTTGCCGATGAGGATGTGCCGGGTGGAGCCACAGCCTTTATGATGCAACAGGTGGTGGATGGCCAGGGCGCCTACCGCTGGCTCGATTCGAAGCCGACATGCTTATCTGCCCATGCGCACCGCCCGCCTTACGGTTCTGACGGAGACTATTTCTCCAAGCCCAATACGGAGGACGTGTTCGAGATGGTGTATGAGATGATGCACGAGGTAAACCCGGAAGCGTACCCTACTATCTACTAAACAAAACCCCATACGGTATAAAGCAGGAACCCCCGGCAGAACTGATCTGCCGGGGGTTCCTGCTTTATACCGTATGGGAAATAATGTGCTGTTACTGGCCCTGGAAGAGCACGATATCATCGGAGTAAACGACGTTGCTTTTGTGGAGGGCACGGTCGTATATAAAAATCTCGAAGCGGACAGTATCGCGCGGGTCAAAAATATCGTTTGAAAAGTTGGTAAGCGTGTATTTGATCTCGCCTTCCAGCACCTCGTTTTTATCGTCGCGGGCTAGGCGCGGAAAACGGCCGTTAAAGTTAAGGAACTCAGAGGCGAAGGGGTACGGCACATAGCGGTTACCGCGCTTCACTTGGAGATTCACAAAGAAGTTATTGAAAAACTGAGAACTCTGGTCGAAAGGCGCCCTGAAATCAGGGTCACCGTCGCCGTTTGGGCTCCGGCGAAGCCCCAGGTCACCGTCACCGTCCTGAAAGTCCACGACCACTACCAGCGAGTCAAACGTGATCCGATTTTTGGTATAGGTAAACTGGTCTACCCGGTCAAACGAGATAGACGGCTCATCCGGATAATTGGGCTCTTCGCGGCAACTGCTCGCCAACAGGGCCAGCAAAACCAGGGCGAAGCTATACTTTAGCAAGTGTCTCATGTAGGAAGTCAAAAAATGAAGCTAAATTTACTAAATCAAACGCAGGAAATATAGCATTTGTTGTATCCAATGGATTTTATCAAACATCACACCAAATTGTTGCTACAAGCGGAGCCTTTTAATTTTGAGGCGGCTGCCCTGGCGCTTTTCCAGTATCAAGCCCAGCACAATGCGGTGTATAACGCTTACCTCACGAACCTGGGTGTTCAACCCGCCTCTATCCAAGCGCTCGAGAAGATACCGTTTCTGCCTATTGGGTTTTTTAAGGAGCAGGAAGTCAAGACCGATGACTTTAACCCGGAGGCGACCTTTTACAGCAGCGGCACCACGCAGCAAACCCGAAGCCGCCATTTTGTGGCTGACCTGGCCTTATACCAGTATGTTACGGAGCGGACCTTTGAGGCCTTTTACGGCCCTTTGCAGAATTTTGTGGTGCTGGCGTTGCTACCGTCTTACCTGGAGCAGGGCGGTTCCTCGCTGGTGGCCATGGTGGACTACTTCGTAAAGCGTACCGGGCAGCAGGAAGATGGCTTTTACCTGCGCAACCACGCCCAGCTGTTGCAGGCGATGCGGCAGGCGCGGAAGCGCGGTAAAAAGGTACTTTTGATTGGTGTTTCCTACGCCCTGCTAGACCTGGCAGAGGAACTGCAGGGGCAGGAGGATTTTACGGGCGTGACGGTGATGGAAACAGGGGGGATGAAGGGCCGCCGCCGTGAGATGATCCGGGATGAACTGCACGCACAGCTAAAGGCAGGGTTTGGGGTAGCGGCTGTACACTCGGAGTATGGTATGACGGAGTTGCTCTCGCAGGGCTACTCCCAAGGCGAAGGCATTTTCCTGCCCGGTTACAGCATGCGCGTACTTCTCCGCGACCTGAACGACCCGTTCGACATGGGCCCGCAGCATCGTTCAGGCGGCATCAACGTCATCGACCTGGCCAACCTGCACTCCTGCGCCTTTATCGAAACGAAGGATATTGGACGGATTTATGACGATAACAGCTTTGAGGTGTTGGGCCGCTTCGACAATTCGGATATCCGGGGTTGTAATTTGCTGGTTATATAGGCATCTTTCCCATTTTTCGTGCGTTTAAGTGCTCCATGGGATATATTGTTTTTATTGCACTGGTAGCAGGCATGGGCCTGCTTTTTTACCATTGGGCTACCCGCAAAACACGCAAACGCAAAAAGGTGCTGACGCAGGAATTCCCGGCCACATGGCGCAAGATTCTGCAGGACAGGGTCGGTTTTTATCATACCCTAAGAACCGATGAGGACAAGGCGCGCTTCGAGAAAATGCTGCAACTGTTTCTGGCAGAGAAGCGCATTACGGGTATTGACGTGGTGGTAGACGATGTAACCAAAATCCTGGTAGGGGCAAGCGCCATCATTCCCATTTTCGGCTTCCGGGACTGGGAGTACCAGAACCTGGGCGAGGTGCTGGTGTTTCCGGGAAGCATCAAGCGGTACAAGGACGAAAAGAGCGAGGCGGTGTCGGAGGTGCTGGGCCGCGTGAACCCTTTCCAGAACTCACACTACGTTACGTTGTCCAAGCCTGCCCTGGAGCGTGGCTTTAACGACATGGCCGACCGCAAGAACGTCGGCATCCATGAGTTTGCGCACATGCTAGACCAGGCCGACGGCGAGATTGACGGGGTGCCGGAGGCTTATCTGCCCGAAGAGCTGGTGCAGCCGTGGCAGGAACTGATGTACCGCAGCATTAAGAAAATCAAGAAAGGCGATTCTGACATCAACCCTTACGGAGCCACAAGCGAGGCTGAGTTTTTTGCCGTGGTTACAGAGTACTTTTTCGAAAAACCAGACCAACTAGCCGAGAAGCACCCGGAGCTTTATACCCTGCTCACCAAAATCTTCCATCAGAAAAACATCAAACGCCGCTTCCGCATCGACTTTAAGAAACTGCTGAACCCCTACGGCAAGCGGGTGCGCCGCAACGAAATGTGCCCCTGCGGCAGCGGCGAGAAGTATAAGAAGTGCTGTAGGCTAAAGCGTGCGGCGGCTTAAGAAGAAGAGGTGTATCAGGGTATTTCAGCTTGCTTGCACCGTGATGCTTGCTGAATAGTACTGATAAATATGCTTGTTCAGTAACTATCATAATGGCTTAGATATTATTGCCTATCGGCCTCTTCCCTAATATTATATCTCTAATGTTTTCAAGTTTCCCAATATTAGGTGATTTCCGCCTCTCATTTGAAATAAATGTTGCAATTTCGCGGAATCGTGACACGGCAATAATCTCATTTGGCGTTCTTCCACAACTTTCAAAGGCAATTTGACAATTAGAGAATCTTAAACTCAATTCATTATAAATATCCTGTAGAATGATTAAGGTTTTCCAGCAGTTTGATAATGTTACTTTGCTTTCGTGCTCATGCTTCGCTTTATCATTATGAGCGTAATACTTATCCCGTAATGTTTTAAAACTTTCAAGTTGTTCTTTATTTAAGTTATTAACTTTTTCTTTTAAAGTTTCTAGTTGCTCTATTGAAGTTTCTCTATGCCAGCAAATTCTCCTTCTCTCTGTAATAGCAAAGGCAAGGGTTTTCGCTAAACTGAAATGTTCATTAGGATGTAACAATTTGCAAACGTCGATTACAAATAGCTTAATTGAATTTCGATAAACTCTATATAAGAAGTCAGAATTTTCGACTGCATTTACAAAGTATTCAGACTCTTGATCAGAGATGAAGATGATATCTTTTTTAAGCTTTTCTAGGTCTCTTAAGATTTGGCTTATTTCATTAAGCTTTTTTTCAAAGTTAATTGTTTCCATTTAAGTAGATTGAACTAGCAGAAAATTTAATGAGAGCTACTGTTTTTGGCCCTAACATAGCAACATAGTGGGAGATTACATGGAAGAACTTTTCCGAATTACACTATGTATAGCGCAATATACATCAGACAGCTATAATTCCTACTTGTAACGCAGGTTAAAAAAATACCAGTCAGCTACTAACTGACTGGTATAAGTGTTATGTGTATTGCAAAAGTATATAATTTACTATGTGGGTAGTGGCTAACTCAGCTTATATAACTGGACTAACAGCTAATCTCTCCTCCAGCTTCGTTCGTATCTCCTCAATCGAACCTAAGAGTTGCTCGTACGAGTCAATCACAAAATACCTGTCCTGGAACGTGTCTTTCCGGTAGGGGGTGTCTAGAATCTGATCGACATTGTAAGCGAAGTGCTGCGGGGCATCGCTCAGGCTGAAGCGCGTTTCGCCGACGGAACTCAAAATGCCGGCACCGTAGATGCGCAGTTCGTTGTTTTCCCGGATCAGGCCAAACTCTATCGTGAACCAATAGATGCGGGACAGGAGTTCGATGGCCACCGGGTTATCGGCGTGCTGGTAGCCGATCTGGCTCAGCGCCTGTAAGAATTGCGTAACGGCGGAATTGCTCAACAGCGGTACGTGTCCGAACACATCATGAAACATATCCGGCTCCTCCAGGTAGTCCAACTCACTCATTTTGCGCAGCCATGTGGTGGCCGGAAACTTCTTGTCGGATAGCAGCCCGAAGAAGACCTTATCGTCCACGATGCCCTCTACGGCCACTACTTCCCAGCCATTTACGTTGCGCAGAATAGCGTTCACTTCCTCGAAGTTGGGGATGCCAGCCTCTTTAAACTCCACTACGCCCAAGCCTTCCATAAACGCTTTGGATGCCTGCTTCGGGAGTTCCTGCATTTGCCTCGAGAAGAGTACTTGCCATACCTCCTGGTCTTCGGGCGTATAGTTTTGGTAAACCTGCTGCATGTTCTGCAGGGTAGGTATTTGTCTTTTTAGAATAGTTGTGTCTTGTGTTGCGTGATTCATGGTAGTATGGGTTTTATTTGAGGTATGGACATAAAAAAAGCCTGACTCCGGTTCCGGAATCAGGCTTTTGTATCGTTGTTTGCTAGCTACATTACATCAAACAAACGCATCCCATTCCGAAACTGCTGTTGCGGCGATAGTAATAATAGGCGTATGCGTTGTTTGTGATTTTCATCAGGACAAAGATACAAGTGATTGGTTAATTAAAAAGTTTAAACGTTATTTTTCTTGGCGGGTTTAAAAGAAATTGTTTAGCCCTCGCTCGCCTCTGGCGAGTGTGAGATTTCCGGTGGCGTTCCGCCACTTACACCTTTCACATTTTAAACGCGGCCAGAGGCCAAGCTATAGCGCACACTCGCCAGAGGCGAGCGAGGGCGTGAAAGTTTATACTGTCTTTGAACTGCATCAATGGTTACGCAGCGCTTCCAATCCACGCTTTAGCCGCTGCATGGCTTCTTGCAGTTTCTCCTGCTCGATGGCAAAAGACATGCGCACATGGCCAGGAGCACCAAACGAATCGCCTGGCACGAGCTCTACGCCGTGGCTTTCACGGAGGTAGCGGCAGAGGGCTTCGGTGGTATGGAGTGCCTCGCCGGATGGCGTGTTTTGGTGGAGGTAATAACTGAAGTCGGGGAAGAAATAATAGGCTCCGTTTGGCAGGAAATAGCTTACATGGGGTATGGCATCCAAACCCTGCTGCATCAGTTCGCGGTTTTGCGCCAGCGCCTTCAGCATTTCAGGCATTAGCTGCGCTTCCTGCTCCAGTGTCGCCTGTGCGGCATCCTGCAAAAAAACGCTCACGCCCGCATAAGTGATCCCCTGAAAGTCTGTGCATTTTTTGATGATCTCTTCCGGACCTACCATATAACCGAGGCGCCAGCCCGACATAGCAAACGATTTGGAGAAGCCGTTTATGAGGAAGGTCCGGTCTTCTTTTGCCCCTTGGCAGGAAAGGAGAGGAGTAAAAGAGCCATCGTAAGTAACACGGTCATATATTTCATCAGAGATCAGGTATAGATTCGGAAGTTCATTTGTCACCTCCAGCAATGCTTCCAGCTCGGCTTTGGTATAGGTGCGACCGGTCGGGTTGCCGGGGTTTGTTAGTATGAGTATACGGCTGCGGTCGGTCAGAGTCTTGCGCAGCGCCTCGGGCGTCAGGGCATAGCCTTCGGCTTGGTTTGTCTCGAGGGGCACCAGCATGCTCTTGCTGTACTTCATCAGGTCCTGAAAACCGAACCAGGCCGGGGTTGGCACCACCACTTCGTCGCCGGGGCGCAGCAGCACTGTGAACAGGTTGAACAGCGCCTGCTTGCTGCCAGGGGTTACCAGCACCTGCTCCGGCCTTATGTGCAGCCCGTTTTTATTGTTATGATCGGCGATCGCCTGGCGTAGTTCCGGTGTTCCCTCGGTGGGTCCGTAGGCCGTTTTTCCCTCGTGCAGGGCGGCAATGGCGGCATCGATGGCTGGGGCGGGGCTTCGGAAGTAGCTGGCGCCGGAGGCTAGGGAGATTAGTGTCATAGGGTAGGGGCGTGTGGGTAAAAGTGTGTAATAGTTGAATGTACGGGGTATAGCGGTGTAAAGCAAAAAGCACTCTCCGGGTGGGGAAGTGCTTTTTGCTTTCGGGACCAGTCGAGTCACAGACTCGATTTTATAAGAAGGCACGGATTGCAAATCCGCGCCAGCGGAAGTTTTACTCGTGCTGAAATTCTCTTCTTGGGAGCAGGGCAGGTATTTACACCCACGACTCTTTAATCTACGGTAAACAGCACATCGGCGTATCGGCACTCGGCATCCTGGAAAACCGTTTCGATGCGGAAGCCACAGGTTTTGCCCAACTCTTCAACTTGCTTCAGCGAATATTTGTGTGAGTTCTCGGTATGGATTGCTTCCCAGGCATCGAAATGAAAGGTCTGGCCTGTGGCGCGAATATGCACGTCCTGCGTTTTTTTGCTGACGATAAAGCTGCGCATCACGCCCTCATGCGGGTTATAAATGGGGTAATGCATGAACGCATCCATATCAAAGTCACCGCCCAATTCTGAGTTAATCCGGCGCAGCAGGTTCATGTTGAACGCGGCCGTTACGCCGGAGGCATCGTTGTAAGCCTTCAAAATGGTGTCGGGGTCTTTGCGCAGGTCCACGCCCATCAGCAGCTTGTCGCCGGGGCTTAGGTTGCTGCGGATGCTTTTGAGGAAGCTGATGCTCTCGTCGTTTTTGAAGTTGCCGATGTTGGACCCCAGGAACAGCACAATCTTGCGCTCGGGCTTGTTTTGCTGCAGCCATTCCAAGGCCTTAAAATACTCGCCCACTACAGCCTGCACGTTCACGGAGGGCATTTCCTGCTGCAGGCTGTCGCTGAGCTGGCGCATGGCATCCCCGGAAATGTCCACAGGCACATAATCGAAGGCGTTTTGCTGCTGGGCAAGCTCCCGCAGGAGGATTTTTGTTTTCAGGGCATCGCCAGCCCCGAGGTCGATCAGGTGGAAGAAACCGCTTTGCGCAAACTGCCGCACAATCTCTTCCCGGTTCTCGGTCAATACCTCAAACTCGCAGCGGGTGAGGTAGTACTCGGGCAGCGCCATAATTTCCTGGAAAAGCCTGCTGCCGGTGGCATCGTAAAAGTAGCGGGAGGGGAGCGACTTTAGGCTGGCGCTTAGGCCCGCGGCCACATCGGCTGCGAAGGTTTCGGTATCATTGGTGCCGTCCTTTTTGCGGCTTAAATCTATCATGGGTGCAAGTGTCGTGGTCAGGTCCATAGGTTCTATTTTTGCGCCAGCCGGATGCCGTTGTATTGCCAGCGTTTGTCAGGGTGAAAGAAGTTTCGGTAAGTAGTACGGATATGGCTCTCGGAAGTGGCACAGGAGCCGCCGCGCAGCACCATCTGATTTAGCATAAACTTGCCGTTGTACTCACCGATGGCGCCCGGTGCCTTGGTAAAGCCAGGGTAGGGGTGATAAGCGCTATAGGTCCATTCCCATACATTGCCGTATAGTTGCTGCAATCCGCTAACGGTTGGGTCGGCGGGACGAGGCTCCAGCAGCCCGCTTTCCACGAAGTTTCCTCCTTTGGGCGGGTATACCTGGCTGGCTGCTTCCCACTCAAACTCGGTGAGCAGGCGCTTGCCAGCCCAGTTGGCGTAGGCATCAGCCTCGTAAAAGCTGATGTGGCACACAGGGGCATTCAGGTTCACTTTCTCCAGCCCGTGCATGGTAAAGCGGTGCCAGCCGTCTTCCTGCTTCACCCAGTAAAGCGGCGCCTCCAGGTTTTGGGCGTTTACCATAGCGAAGCCCTCATCCAGCCAATGCCTGAAATCTTGGTAGCCGCCATCCTGCATAAACGCCAGGTACTCGCCGTTAGTTACGAGGCGGTTCATGATCTGGAAGTCGTCCAGCAGCACGTCGTGCACGCCCAGCTCATTGTCAAAGCTAAAGCCCTCGCCCTGGAAGCCGATGGTATACACGCCGCCCGGAATGGGTATAAACTCGGCTTTGGTAGCCTGGGTGGTCTCTTCTTTCTGCTGCGGTTTATACAACGGCAACATGGGGTTGGTACTCAGAATGTATTTAATGTCAGTTACGAGCAGTTCCTGGTGCTGCTGCTCATGCTGCAGGCCCAGTTGGATCAGGGGCAGCAGTTCGGCTAACTTGTCCTCGTCGAGGCGCTGGAAGAGCTGCTGCATGTGCTCGTCTACGTGTTGGCGGTAGGTATAAATGTCGCGCAGCGGCGGACGGGTGAGGGTGCTGCGCTGGTCGCGCTGCACGCGGCTGCCCACGCTGTTGTAGTAAGAGTTGAACAGGTAGCTGTATTGCTCATGAAACACCTTATACCCTGGCAAGTGCGGCTGCAGCAAAAACGTCTCGAAAAACCAGCTGGTATGGGCCATGTGCCACTTCGGCGGACTCACGTCCACGATGGGTTGTACCACGGTGTCCTCTGGCTCCAGGGGCTTGCAAATGGCTTCGGTGTGGGCGCGGATGTGCGCGTATTGCTGCAGGGCATCCTGGGTGGCAGGGGCAGTAAGGGGGGCGTTCATAGGTATTCCTTGTTTGAGGGTTCGTAAAGGATATAAAATCAGCACAAAAACAGGTGCCTGGGGTTAAGCCGTTTTACTGTAGTTTCGTACATCGTGGCATATTTCCCGGCAATCATGACAATTGTTCGGCTAATGATGGCGGTATAGTGTCCTATTTTCAGACAACGTCTAGCAAGGGATGTCTATACTCGGTTTTCATTTACGTCAGAATTGTCCGTTATGGTTTATCTTGTCACCAAATTCAATGCTAAATAACATGGCCCTGCAGCTACGCTATACCCCCCATACTCTACAATTTAAGTTTGATGCCCGTACCTCGCGCGGTGCCATTTCCGAGCATAAGGTCTATTTCGTTAACCTGTGGCACACCGATGCCCCGGAAGTGGTAGGGATAGGCGAGTGCGCCCCGCTGGCCGGCCTCAGCATCGACGACCGGCCTGACCTGGAAGAGAAACTGCAGCAGGTGGCACAGCAGGTGAATGAAGAGCAGGTAGACCTGGAGGCCAACGGCACGTTGCCCGAAAGTTTGCAACTACAGGAGTGGCCGGCCTTGCGCTTTGCCCTTGAAACCGCGCTGCTCGATTTGCAGCAGGGCGGCCAGCGGCAAATCTATGACAATGCCTTTAGGCGGGGTGAGGCGGGTATACCCATCAACGGCCTTATCTGGATGGGCAACAGCCGGTTTATGCAGGAGCAAATAGAGAAGAAGCTGCAGGAGGGGTATAGCTGCCTGAAATTGAAGATTGGCGGCTTGGATTTTGTGCAGGAACTGGCCATCCTGCAAAGCATCCGGGAGGTGGCCAGTGTGCAGGAACTGACGGTGCGCGTGGACGCCAACGGCGCTTTCGCTCCGCAGGAGGCCTTCAAAAAACTGGAGCGCCTGGCCCGCTACGACCTCCACTCCATCGAGCAGCCGATAAAGCAGGGGCAGCACGAGGCCATGGCGCAACTCTGTGCCTATACCCCCGTGCCCATCGCCTTGGACGAGGAACTGATCGGGGTGCAGGAGTCGGTGGAAAAGGTGCAATTGCTGGAGGCCATCAAACCCCAGTACATCATCCTGAAACCTACCCTTGTAGGCGGCCTGGCTGCCAGCGCTGAGTGGATAGAACTGGCCGAAGCCCGCAACATCGGTTGGTGGAATACTTCGGCCCTTGAATCCAACATCGGCCTGAACGCCATCAGCCAGTTCACGGCCAATTACAATATTACGATGCCGCAGGGCCTAGGCACCGGGCAATTATACCACAACAACATCCCGTCGGCGCTGCAAATCGAGCAGGGGCAGTTGTGGTATAAAATATAGGTTGGGTTTTTCATACCTCCTCGTAGGGACAGGTCGCGACCTGTCCGAATCGTTCCCGAGCAAAACTGTCAGCATCAGGATTTACAGGATTTAAAGATGGGCAGGATTAAAATGCAACAACACGGCAGTTCAGTGTTGCATTGCGTTCATTTAAGGCTGGTATGCGGACAAAAAGGTATATCCGATTTAATTGTCCGGGATAATACGGTTGCCGGTGCTTATAGCTTGTCATTGCATTGGAAGGTTTACGCGCGGACAGGCCTCGACCTGTCCCTAGGAGGATGTGGGGCTCAACCAAACATCTTGTGCAGCGTTAGGATAGGGTATAAAATATATTTCCATTTAAACCAAATCAACATATGCCAACAGACCAATACCACGAACCCGCACACGAGTTATCCGACAGCACCCGCACCTTTGCCCGCATGATCACGGGGCTGATTGAGGAAGCCGAGGCCATCAGTTGGTATGAGCAGCGGATAGCGGTGGAGAAAGACGCGGAAGCGAAAGCCATTATGCAGAACGCGCAGAACGAGGAGTTTAAGCACTTCGGTATGGACCTGGAGTTTCTGTTGCGCAAGAAACCGGCCTGGCGCGAGATGATGAAGATCATACTGTTTACGGAAGGGGATATCGTGGCGAAAGGCGAGGAAGCGGAAGACTAAGCGTTCAGTTTTATACCTAACTATACAGCCCTCGGGCAGGAACGGTCTCCGTTTTTGTTCGGGGGCTTTTTCCGTTAAAAGTTTCTTTCGGCACCCATCATGCTGCGGTCCAGGCTCAGGGCACCGCCACCGCCAACCGTCAGGGCCCAGGCCATCCCGATCACAAGCAAATGAAACTCATACCCTTCACCACTCAGCTTGCCGCTCCAGTTCATGAAAAAGCCGTTGGGCAGGTGCACCGTCAGGATGATGCCAATGAAGAGGCAGAGCATGCTAAAGGCCCAGATACGCGTCCAGAAGCCAAAGATGAGGCAAATAGAGCCGACAAACTCGATGAGGATGACGAGCCAACCCAGAAAGCCGGGAAGCCCTGTCATGTTCTCAAAACCTACCAGAAACGCCGCCGGACCGCCACCGCCAAACCAACCCAGTAGCTTCTGTGCTCCGTGCGGCAAAATCACAAGGCCCAGCATCACCCGCAGCACCGTGAGGCTCCAGGTGTCAGGCGTATGCAGTATCCTGTATTTTGCGTCCATAGGTATTGGTGTGTAAGCGGTTTACTTATTGCCGGAGCCTGTTGAACTTCGGCAAGCTTAGGTTATACTTCAGGGCGACCAGGCGGATGAGGATGATGAGCAGCACCGAGACGATGAAATTGGTGTTTCGCTCGATGTGCAGTTGCTCCATGCCGAGGTAAAACGTAGCGCCCATCAGGCAGGCACTGGCGTATACCTCTTTCCTAAACAGTACGGGGATTTCGTTGGTGAGGATATCGCGGATCACGCCGCCCATCACCGCCGAAAACATGCCCATGATGGCCGCAATCTCAGGGCTTACCCCCAGGCTCAGGGCCTTTTCGGTGCCCACAATCGTAAAGAGCGAAATGCCCAGCGTGTCGAAAAGCAGGAAGGTGCGACGCAGCCGGATGAGGAATTTATAAAACAGCCCGGTGCACACAATGGCCGCGATGATGGTATACAGCAGCGTGATGTCCTGCACCCACACCAGCGGGTAACTGCCCAGCATGATGTCGCGGAGGCTGCCCCCGCCAATCGCCGTTACAAAGCCCGTGAACCCAGCACCGAACCAATCCTGCTCGCTGTCTTTCTCGCTCACGGCCAACGCCCCCGACATGGCAAACACTACGGTGCCCAGTATCTCAAGTATGTATTGTATGCTCACAGGCTTCTAATTTCCGGCAAGATAGGGGAGGCGCGCTACAAGCCCAAGTTTGTCACTTCCCAATGCCCAGCCACTGAAGCAAGGGGAGGGTATGGCGGGCTGCCTGGCAGGTGTCAGCAATACTGCTCACGCAGAAGCTGCGCCACCTTCAGCATGCCAGTGCTGGCTTTCTCCTCGAAGCGATGCAGGTTGGGGCGGTGGCACACAGCAGGCTGGCTGGGGTCTACCACCAGCACGGGCACATGCTCCGGCACGTAGTCCACCAGGCCAGCGGCTGGGTATACCACCAGCGAAGTGCCCACTACCAAAAAGATGTCGGCCTGCATGGCTTCTTCCATGGCCTGCTCCATCAGCAGCACGGGCTCCCCGAACCACACAATGTTGGGCCGAAGCTGTGAGCCGCGTTCGCATTTGTCACCTTTGTTCAGCTCCCACCCGTTCATGGGGTATACCAGCGAGGGGTCCAGGGTGCTACGGCTCTCGAACAGCTTGCCGTGCAGGTGCACCACGTGGCTGCTGCCCGCGCGCTCGTGCAGGTCGTCTACGTTCTGGGTGATGATGCGCACGTCAAAGTCCTTCTCCAGGTCGGCCAGGGCCAGATGCCCGGCGTTGGGCTGCGCGCCGTGGGCGTTTTTCCGGCGCTGGTTGTAAAACTCAAGCACCAAATCCGGGTCTTTGCGCCAGCCCTGCGGCGAGGCCACCGCCATCACATCGTGCCCTTCCCAAAGGCCGTTGGCGTCACGGAAGGTCGCGATGCCACTTTCGGCACTGATGCCGGCACCCGACAGTACCACTACACGCTTTTTCATGCTTGCTCTAACTATTGTACCCTTTGCTATACCCTGCTTTGTGCGAGGTGTTTCACTCCGGGCAATTTTACGAAAATAGCGCGAGGGTTCACGAAACAGGCATCCTCCAAAAATTAAAATACTAAATTATTTAGCATAAAATATAGCCAATACTAATTTTATTCGTAAAATAGCGGTATGGAAGCAGAAGTTACATTGATAGCGCACCCCGAGGTGATGCAATTGCAGCACATGACGGCGCACCACCTGTCGTTGTTTTCGTCGGCGGTTCGTGCCGGTTTTCCGAGTCCGGCAGCAGACTATGAGGCGGAGCCCATCGACCTGAACGCCTACATCACCAAAAACCCGACCTCCACTTTTCTGGCCCGCGTAGAGGGCGATTCGATGATCGGGGCACACATTGAGCCGGGGGACTTGGTGGTGATAGACCGTTCCGTGAAACCGAGCAGCGGCCGCATTGTACTGGCCTTTGTAGCCGGTGAGTTCACCATCAAGCGCCTGATGCTGAAGCCCGACGGGGCTTACCTGGAGCCGGAGAACCCAAACTACAGCAGCCTGAAAGTGAGCGAGCCGGACATGGGTATGATCTGGGGCGTGGTGGTAGGCGTGGTGAAAAAGGTATAGCTGCGGATGAAGACGACACGATTTGCCCTGGTAGACTGCAACAGCTTTTATGCTTCGTGCGAGCGGGTGTTCCGGCCCGAGCTGAACGGCAGGCCCGTGGTGGTGCTCAGCAACAACGACGGCTGCGTGATCGCGCGCTCCAACGAGGCGAAGGCCCTGGGCATTAAGATGGGCACGCCTTATTTTGAGGTGAAAAGCCTGATAAAGAAAGAGGGGGTGGAGGTGTTCAGTTCCAACTATGAGCTATATGGCGACATGTCGCGGCGCGTGGCCAACACGCTGGCGCAGTTTACGCCTAACCTGGAGATTTACTCCATCGACGAGTGTTTCCTGGACCTGAGCCACCTGAAGCCGGAGGAAGAGCAGGCCTATGGCCAGCAGATCCGGCAAACGGTGCTGCAGTGGACGGGCATCCCGGTGTCGGTGGGGATAGCCGGCACCAAAACGCTGGCCAAGGTAGCCAACAAGCTGGCCAAAAAATACGCCGGTGCCGATGGGGTCCTGACGCTGCAAAGCGAGGCCGAGATAAGCCAGGCGCTGCGGCATACCGAGGTGGGCGATGTATGGGGCATTGGGCGACAGCACGCCAAGCGGCTGCAGCAACTGAACGTGCACACAGCCTGGGACCTGAGCCGGATGCAGGCGGGCTGGGTGAAGCAGCACATGGCCGTAACGGGGCTGCGCACCTTGCTGGAACTGCGCGGCAAGCCCTGCCAGGAACTGGAACTGGAGGCGCCCGCTAAAAAGAACATCTGCACCTCCCGCTCGTTCGGCAGGCCCCTTACCGAGCTGAAAGACATTGAAGAAGCCCTCTCGACGCATACCGTGCGCTGCGCCACTAAGCTACGCCGGCAGGAGAGCTGCGCCACCAGCCTGACGGTGTTTCTGATGACCAACCGCTTTGCCGTAACCGAGCAGGTATACTGCAACAGCCGCACCATGCAACTCAGCAAGCCCACCTACAACGAGCTGGAGTTGGTGCGCCACGCTCTGCACCTGCTGAAAGAGATGTTCAGGCCCGGCAAACGCTACGTGAAAGTGGGCATCATTTTAAACGACCTGGTGCCGGCCACCCAGGTGCAGCTAGACCTATTCAGCCAGCAAAACGACGAGAAGCACAGCCAACTCATGAGCACCCTGGATACTCTGCGGAACCGTTTCGGGCACCAGGCGCTGAAGTATGCCGTGCAAGGCGAGGAGGAGGCCCCCTGGAAACTCAGGAACGAGCATACCTCCGCCTGCTATACCACTGACCTGGAGGGGCTGCTGAAAGCGAGGCACTAAATAAACGTTAACAATCACAGAAGCTTGCTGCAAGTTTTAGCGATATCGTCCTATAGCTGTTTTTCCGCTCCACGCCCGCTGGGGCGCGTTTTTCCGCTCGGCGCTGTGTAGTTAAAGCTGCCCTCGCTCCGCTGCGGGCTGCCTCACTGCGTGCGGCACCGCAATACCTACAAGGCGTCTCCCAGAAAAACTGGAAATAATATTGCTTTAATCATACAAAGAGCAGTGCTTGAAACTGTGGAAAACTGTTTTTCATAATATGATCCGTGTAGATTTCCAAGTTCACATTAAGGAAACAAAAACAGCTAAAAAAAAACGCCCCTTGCGCTAAAGTAGGGCAAGGGACGCAGGTATATATAGACTATAGGAAAAATCAGCAGCCATCTACGCCGCAGCTGGCCCCCTCGCCGGTAAGGTCCTGCAGGGCAGGTGCCGGGGTAATTTGCTGGAACACGCTCAGGAAGGTGTCGGCAGGTTGGGCGCCGCGCACCAGGTACTGGTCGTTGATGATGAAGGAGGGCACGCTGGTAATGCCTGCGGACTGGGCGAACTGCTCCATCTCACGTACTTCCTGCTTCCCTGCCTCGCTTTCAAAGAAGCCTGCCAGCCTCTCAGCCGGGATGCCCTGCTCCACACCAATGCGGGTCAGCACGGCGGGGTTGTTCATGTTCTCGTTGTCGGTGAAGTAGCTCTTGAACAGGGCTTGCGCCACTGTCACCTGCACGCCATACTGGCCAGCCAGCCAGATCAGCCGGTGCCCGTTAAAGGTGTTGTGGATGGGCATGTCATCGCCGAAGTTAAACGTGATGCCCTCGGCGGCACCATCGTTTGTCAGGCGCTCGTCCATCACGCTTACCTGCGGCAGAAAAGCCTCCCCGTAGTTCTTCTTGAAGTACTCCTGCCGCGTCATGCCGTCGGCGGGCACGTTGGCGTTCAACTCAAAGGCTTTAAAACTCAGGTCGAACGCGTAGTTGTCAGCCACTGCGTCCATGGCCTTTTTCAGGCGACGCTCCCCTACGTAGCACCAAGGGCAGTTAATGTCCGAAACAATGTCTATTTTGATTTTCTGCTTTGTCATCATTCAAATTTAAATAAAACCGCCGGCCACACAGAGGATATGGCCGGCTGGTGTACTTGGTGTTACAGCTGCACAAAGAACTTGCTCTTGTCTCTCCTCACTTTCGGAAGCGGGGCAAGCCAGTCGTTCTCCACATCGCGGAAGCCAAGCGGCAGCATGGTGACGCTGCGCAGGCCTCTTTCCTTCAGGTTCAGCAACTCGTCCAGAGCGGCGGCATCAAAGCCTTCCATGGGGGTGGTGTCCACCTTCTCGGCGGCGGCGGCCACCAGGGCGGTGCCCAGGCCAATGTAGGTTTGCTTGGCAGCCCATGCAAAGTTCTCCTCAGGGGTGTTCTTCTCGGCAATCTGCAGCAGCGTTTGCTTAAAGTCGTTGAGTTGCTCTACCGGCATCTTGCGCACCGTGGCCATCTCGTTGATGTACTCGTCGATATGGGCAGGCGTGATGTTATCCCAGGCAGCGAAAACCAGCAGGTGCGAGCTCTCCACGATCTGCGGCTGGTTCATGGCAACCGGCTGAATCTGCTTGCGCAACTCCGCATCCTCGATCACGAGGACAGAGTAGGGCTGCAGGCCCATCGAAGAGGGGGCCAGGCGGATGGCCTCGAGGATGTTCTCTAGTTTTTCGGCAGGCACGCGTTGGCCGTTCATGCGTTTGGAGGCGTAGCGCCACTCCAGTGCGTCTAAAATATTATTCATGGCAACAGAACAGATAAAATAATGGTATTGTTTCAGTACTAGGTTACTTTTAGTAACTCAAAATTATTCCTAAATTTCAGGCCAGTCAAGTAGGCACACCAAATATCGTAAGGAACATGGCAGTAACTATTCGTGAGGATCAGCGCGTTAAGGCGCAGAAAAAAATGCAAACAGGGCCCAAGCAGCTGCCGGAGGCAGAGGCGTGTTGCCCGGTAAAAGACATTCTGGCCCGCTTCGGCGACAAGTGGTCGATGTATGCCATCCTAAAGTTGGGGCAGGAGGAGCGCCTGCGTTTTAACGAACTCAAGCACCTGATCACGGGCATCTCGCAGCGCATGCTCACAGTGACGCTACGCTCTTTGGAAGAAGATGGCCTGGTGAGCCGCACGGTATACCCCGAAATCCCGCCAAGGGTGGAGTACCGCCTCACTGAGCTGGGCCAAAGCCTGTTGCAGCAACTCCTGCGGCTGGCTGACTGGGCTACTGTTAACCTCGGTGAGATACAGGAAGCCCGCCGACGGTATAACCGGAAGTAACAGCCGAAGAGGCAGTGGAATAGATAATATATACCATCAATAAGATAAAGGTATTAGGTAATACTTTCTTATCTTGATGTAAGATTAGGGTTTACACACGGATGGGTATTAGGAATAAAGCAAATGTTTCAAAACAATCATCAGGCAGGCGAAACCACCTCCATACATAGTGCAGATAAGCGTATGTTTACGCTTTCGAGGTAGTTAGGCTGAATAAGAGTTACAGAACCATAGAAACCAAACCATAGAAACACTACCCTTATATGAAAACAAAACTACTGTACCTGCTTTCCTTTGCGGCAGCACTAACCTTAACTGGTTGCCCAAATCCCTGTATCAACGGGCTTCCACTATACAATTTTCAGATTACAGCTCACTTCTCTCCTGAGCAGGACAGCATACAGGTAGGTGATACGCTCTACCTTGTTTCTGAATTCGAGAAAAGGCTTAGACCTAACGGTTCACAGGATGTTGTCGATTACTCGAACGCAAACATAAACGGCAGCTTATCTGTAATTGAGTTAGTTCCCAATCAGGAATTTGCCACAGATGCGGTTTTCAGCTTTGACTATGTCTCTTTGGGTGGGCAGATATACAACTCTCGTGAAATACCAAGACCTGATGGTGTCCAGCAGTTTATATATCAAGAATTAGCTGACAGATACCTGCTTAAAATAGCGTTTATTCCCAAGAAGAAAGGAATATACGGTTTAGGAATTCTGACCGTGGCGAGCAAAGGCAGGAGCGGCAGCGATGGCTGTGATAATGCTTCGTTCAAGACAGTTGTAACCAATGATGACATCAATGACCACTATCGGCGGGAGGGGTTTATTGGACTAACTGATTCACCACAGCCTGATAACGGCTTTTATTTCAAAGTTTATTGATATTCACTATAGGGTTTGTACCCCAGGCTTTGATAGGAGCAGGTGTTTTATTTCTCATATTGTAAGAGTAATACTTAGCCTAACCACGCCTATAATATAGCTAAGCCACATTATAGGCAAGTCCGTTGTACTGCATCTGAATGAAATAAGTCCCAGTCTCTTTATCAACTAATAATGAAAAATCTGAGCTTAAAGTACTGGATTAAACACGAATTACCGCAGTATAATGTTATTCTTTTCTTCAGTATTCTCTCCTTTCTAAGTCTGATTATAATTATATTCTTAGATAAGTTGGATACAGAATTCAGCAAACATGATATACTAGTAGAAGCACATGGATTGATCTTCGATTTATTTGTATTCGGTATCTTAATTACTGTATTTGATTTCCTAAGAAATAGAAGGGAAAGTCGTTCTCGTTATAATGAAGAAATACAGGACTTATTAGGTTGGGAAAGCGATGAAGCTAAAGTAAAAATACTTGCTAGACTTAAAAGATTATATGAATTAAGACAACGCCGTTTTTTTCTTTCAAAGGCTTATCTAAAGAATGCAGATCTATCAGACTATGACCTTACAGACTCTATTCTAGTCTTCGCAAATATCAAAAGTGGTTCATTTATTAGGAGCAACTTAAAGAATGTTAAATTAACAGCTTCAAATTTACAAAAGGTCTATTTTACTTCTGCTATCCTAGAAAATACTGACTTATCCCATACAAATTGTAAAGGCGCTTTTTTTACAGATACTGATCTAATAAATACGAATTTTGAAAAAGCAGATTTGAGAAAAGCCAGTTTCCAATGTTGCTACTATGAACATGTAAATATGAAAGGTGCTTTAATTGAAGGTGCCTGTGTAGACGATTTACATTGGTTAGACAATTTGGAGAAGACAGGAACCAAGGGTATAAAAGAGTTGAAACAGGATTACATGATTAACTCCAACTCTCTAGTAGATAAAGATGGAGTTGCCACCTACAGAATAGAAAGAATAAAACCTGCACACAACAACTACAGTGCTTAAATGCACCATTGCAAAGGCATTATACGGTAATAAAATTATAAAAAAGAGAAATGAGAAAACTGTTTACACTCACCTTCCTTTTGACACTAATAGTAACAATTTCCTTTGCTCAAGGAATAGAACCTTTAAAGCTAACCGAAGAGGAAGTTTCTGAAGACTACATAAGGAGTGAAAATATACTCTGCAAATCTACCCAAGCAGCACTCTTCTATAAGAGCCCAGAAATGTATTCTATGATGTTGGGAGACGTGGTTGAGAAAGGTTATCAATCTTATGAGAAGAAAGGTGACAAAGGCACTGTGCTCTACTTCATCTTTGATAAAGATATGACTGATAATGCTTTTATACCTGGCCTACTTTGGGGTAGTGTGGGCAAACCAACCAAAGCACATCCTGAAGAATATATCGCAAAAGGAAACACCTTGGTGATTTGGAGCTTTGACAAGGACAGCACCATCAAGAAACTATCAAAAGAAAAAGTAGCTAAGGCTCTGTAGAAACGAATGTGTGAAAAATATCACCATACAACAAAGTTCACAGTTCAGGCTGCGGCTACGCCTTGCCCGTACTATGCACGAGAACGTTGCGGAATATAACAATAATGAAAAATGGTCTTCCTGCGATTCTGCTGGTTTCAATGATAGTGGGAACTTCCACAGCCAGTTGATGAGAAAAAAGGACCATTTCTCTCTAATTATTGGTAGCTGCTTTATACATTTTACAGCCTTATCGTTGTTCGTAACCAATACGCGCTGATAGAAAGCTACGTTGTAACAGTTCCTGTTTTGATTTTCTTAACTTTACTGTATGGATAGTAAAAATATGCGACAGGTTTCAGCGTTCAACAACGAATTAAAGTTGAAAGGCTTTAATGTGTTTCAAATAGAAGCAGATGGCAGCGCTACAAAGACGTATAGCCGAAAGGATTTCTACAAAATATGCCTGACCACAGGGAAAAGTAAAATCCATTATGCGGATAGAAGTTTTGAGCAGGAAGGCACGATTTTGTTTTTCGGCAATCCGCACATCCCTTATTCCTGGGAGACTATTTCCACTACCTATGTTGGCTATACGGTTCTTTTCTCCGAAGACTTTTTTAGCGCATCGGACCGTTCGGAAAGCCTGCAAAACTCTCCCTTGTTTAAAATAGGCGGTACACCGGTTTTAAACATCGATGAAGGGCAACGGTTGTTTCTCAATTCCATTTTTCAGCGAATGATTGAAGAGCAGAAGAGCGACTATGCTTATAAAGATGACCTTATCCGCAATTACATCAACCTGATCATTCATGAAGCTCTCAAACTTCAGCCTTCAGAAAGCCATCAGCAGCACCAGAATGCTGCGTCCCGCCTTACCTCCGTGTTCCTGGAGCTCCTGGAGAGGCAGTTTCCTATTGAGAGCATCGACCGGCCGCTGCAACTGAAAACAGCCCAGGACTATGCGGCTGCGCTGCATGTGCATGTCAACTACCTCAACCGTGCAATCAAAGAAGTAACAGGGAAGTCTACCACCACCCACATCACCGAGCGCATTGTGAGCGAAGCCAAGGCGCTGCTTCAGCATACATCCTGGAACATTGCCGACATTGCCTACGCACTGGGTTTTGAATACGCCACTTACTTTAACAACTTCTTCAAAAAACTAACGGGCACAAATCCCAAATCGCTAAGAGCGAAGAAAGTTTGAAATTCTTAATGATTGGTTTGATAGTCTTTATGAGTTGGGGCCGTAATGTAGGACCTTTACGCTATGGTATCAAACCCAAACAACAAAAGCATATTTGAACGCCTGCGTAGTGGAGAAACAATTGCTGCGCATGACCCCAAAGCGTATCAACTTCGGGAGGCTTCATTCTCTACCAAGAAGTTGTTGATTCAACTAAACAACTCTTTTGATCCGGCAGAAATCAGAGACCTGCTAAGCCAAATTACGGGCTCTCAAATTGATGAGAGCGTCACCGTGTTCACGCCTTTGTACATTAACTATGGCAAGAACACCACGATTGGCAAAAATGTCTTTATCAATTTTGATTGTGTGTTCCTGGACTTGGGCGGAATCACAATCGAGGACAATGTACTGATTGCTCCAAAAGTCAGCCTACTCTCAGAAGGCCATCCCATTTCCCCTCATGAAAGAGCCTCCCTTGTTCCCGGACCTATTCACATCAGGAAAGGGGCTTGGATTGGTGCGGGTGCAACGATACTTCCTGGTGTAACTGTTGGAGAAAATGCTGTAGTAGCAGCAGGTGCTGTTGTTTCCAAAGATGTTCCTGCAAATACGGTTGTTGGCGGCGTGCCTGCAAAAACACTCAAAACAATTGAGTACTCATAAATAACTAGCCCAATGAAGAAGATAACACTCATAACGGCTTTGTCCTTTTTACTGATAGGGCATGTCTTTTCTCAAACAAAGCAAAAGAAAGAAGTCATGAATAACGCAGCGCAAACAGAACACTACACCTTTAAGCTAAGCGACAAGGTGACAAGACAGGTCGTAACATTCAAGAACCGTTATGGAATTACATTGGCAGGCGACTTGTATTTGCCAAAAAGCAGTGGGAAGCAGCCTTTAGCGGCACTTGCCATTAGCGGACCTTTTGGAGCGGTAAAAGAGCAATCATCAGGACTGTATGCCAACCAAATGGCAGAGCGAGGTTTTGTTGCGCTCGCCTTTGACCCTTCTTATACCGGCGAAAGTGGTGGTGAACCAAGAAATGTGGCATCACCCGACATCAACACGGAGGATTTCAGCGCAGCTGTCGACTTTTTAGGATTACAGAAAAGTGTAGACAGAGAACGCATCGGCATCATCGGCATTTGCGGTTGGGCCGGCTTTGCACTTAATGCTACTGCCGTTGATAAGCGGGTAAAAGCGGTTGCTACCACCAGCATGTACGACATGTCACGGGTGAACGCTGAAGGTTATTTTGGATCGCTGACGCCGGAGCAACGAACGAAGATGTTGACAGAAATGAGCTTGCAGCGTTGGGAAGATGCAAAGGCAGGAACGCCAAAATACCCTGAAAATGGATTAGGGCAGACCAACGAAAAATCACCCCAGTTCGTGAAAGAGTATTACGATTATTACAAAACTGAAAGAGGCTTTCACCCGAGGTCAATCAATTCCAATGCCGCCTGGTCAGCAACGAACACCTTGTCTTTTATGAATATGCCACTCCTGACATACGTTAAAGAAATAGCGCCAAGACCGGTGCTGCTGATTGCAGGTGAAAATGCACACTCCCGCTATTTCAGCGAGGATGCCTACAAGGCCGCAGCGGAGCCAAAAGAGCTGATGCTTATTCCGGGTGCAGTCCACACCGATTTGTACGACAGGCTCGATACAATCCCTTTTGATAAGCTGACATCGTTTTTTACCAAACACCTGCAGGGATCTCCGTCAAACAAAACGGCAAAGGCAGTTGCTAATTAGTAGTAAAGATCGGCACGTAATGAAACAGTTATTATTCAGCCTTGCTGCAGCCTGTGTCATAGGTACAGGCTGCGGTGATAAAGAATCTGCGATGGAAAACGATCAAATAGTCGAAAGCATTTTCCCGAGAGGAGAAAAAGGGGCCGTAGAAACCTTTACAGGCAACGCTTACAATTTTCCCCTGGTAGAGAATGACAGCATTTATAACATGGTTGTAGGGAATGTCTACTTCGAACCGGGTGCACGGAGTAACTGGCACACCCATCCTTCAGGACAAATTCTCATCATTACCGACGGTGTGGGCTATCACCAGATAAAAGGGCAAGCGGTGCAAACCATCCGCAAAGGCGATGTGGTGAAATGCCCGCCCAATGTGGCGCACTGGCATGGCGCCAGCGCCGACACAGGCTTGCAGCAACTCTACATCGTTCCCAACACAGAAAAAGGAGTGGTAAACTGGCTTCAGCCGGTAACTGATTCAACGTACAATAGAGAGTAGAAGTGCTTGGCTTGCAAAGCGCATCAGCCAATAACAGGTATAGACATACAGAGGCATACAGCATGAAACAATTGCTCTTCATGGCATTTTTTGCAGTCTCACTTCTCAGTTGTGCGGCTTGTAGTAAAGATGCTACCCCGGGAGATAAAAACAGCGATAACATTACAGATCCAACCGGAAGTAAAATGAAGGTTAAAATAGGTGACAGTACATTTACTGCGACATTGTATGACAATGCTACAACAGCAGCATTCAGATCCATTTTGCCATTAACAGTAAATATGGTAGAACTGAACAACAATGAAAAGTATGCTGACTTGCCCCGCAGCCTGCCAACCAATGCAGCCAATCCGGGAACCATTCAAAACGGTGACCTAATGCTATACGGTTCTTCCACCTTAGTGCTGTTTTATAAAACATTTCCTACTTCCTACAGCTATACAAAGCTCGGCCGCATGGATGATGCAACAGGGCTTGTTGCTGAACTGGGAAAAGGTAATGTAACGGTGACATTTGAACTAGAGTGAATGTAGCGATGAAAGTCATTATCACAGGAACAACCGGTATGGTGGGCGAAGGCGTTTTGCTGGAATGCTTGGCAAACCCAGCAATCACAGACGTGTTAAGTGTTAGCCGTAAACCGATACATACCAAACATCCAAAGCTGAAAGAATACATTGTAGCGGATTTCACTACATTAAAAGAGGCAGATAAAAACCTGGAAGGGTATGATGCCTGCTTCTATTGTGCGGGGGTAAGCAGCGTGGGTATGAAAGAACCCGAATACACCCGGATTACCTACGACACAACTATGGCCTTCGCCAAAACGCTTCATCCCAAGCAACAGATGACTTTTGCATTTGTCAGTGGCGCCGGAACAGATAGCAGTGAACGGGGAAGACAGATGTGGGCACGGGTAAAAGGCAAGACAGAAAATGCTTTGATGAAAATGCCTTTTAAGCAAGTTTTTGCTTTTCGTCCGGGCTTGATGAAGTTTACCGAAGGGCAAAAAAACCTGTCCAAAACACAGAAGTTCATGTCGTGGGTTTACCCGGTTTTCAATGCCGTCTTTCCAAAAACTGCAAACACCATATGCCAATTGGGGCAGGCGATGATTTATGCAGCGCAAAATGGCTATGAAAAGAAAGTAGTGGAAGTAAGCGACATCAGGATTTTAGCGGATAGGGCGACGAAGCAGTGACAGTAGGTTTATTCAGCAGCGGATCCGGGCGAAGCGCTCAATGAAAATCCCGCCTTCGGCAATACCTGACCTTTGCAACACACTATATATGAAACTCCGGGAAGCTACCATCAGCGACATCAGGCAAATACAAATTGTCCGGCATTCGGTAAAGGAAAACATCCTTTCAAATCCAGAGCGGGTGACAGACGCCGATTGCGAAGAGTTTATTACCAAAAGAGGGAGGGGCTGGGTTTGTGAACTTGACGGCCTGATAGTGGGGTTTGCCATTGCAGACTTGAAAGACAATAACATTTGGGCTTTGTTTGTGAGGCCCGAATTTGAAGGCTGTGGGTATGGGCGTCGGCTGCACGAAGTAATGCTCGATTGGTATTTTGCGACCGGAAAAGACAGGGTTTGGCTAGGCACATCGCCTAACACGCGGGCGGAAAAGTTTTACCTGCAAATGGGTTGGAGAGAAATTGGCCTACACGGTGACAATGAGATTAAATTTGAAATGACCAGAGCAGATTGGCTGGGAAAGAAGAACGGTGCTTACTCTTAAAACAAGAAGTGCGGCAGGCAATACGATGGAAATGGATAAGACCGTGAACCAGGTATAACTCAGGAAACAAAAGCTATATAAAAGCAGCAGCCACTCCCTGACAGGAAATGGCTGCTGCTTTTTGGGTATGAGGGAAATCCGTTACGCCTTCTTCTTCGGGGCGGCCTTTTTGGTACCGGCAGCTTTCTTGGCAGTCGTGGTTTTAGCCTTTGCTTTGGCGGCTGGCTTCTTCTTCTCGGCGGCGGGCTTGTCGGCATCCGCTTTTTTCTTGAAGCCACCGCGGCCCTTTTTCTCCGGCGTGGCCTCGGCCAGGGCAAGGCACTCCTCCAACGTCAGCTCCGCAGGCTCTTTGTCCTTCGGTATCTTCACGTTCTTTTTGCCAGCCACAATGTAGGGGCCATAGCGCCCGTTCAGCACCTGAATGTCCGGGTTTTCTGGAAAGCTCTTGATCAGTTTCTCGGCATCCGCTTTGCGCTTGGTCTCAATCAGGGCAACGGCTTCCTCGGCGGTTACCTGCAGCGGGTCAAGGGTTTTCGGCAGCGAGTAGAACTTGCTGTTGTGGCGGATGTATGGTCCAAAACGACCGATGGCGGCGGTCATATCCTTGTCTTCAAAAGTGCCTACAATGCGCGGCAGTTTAAAGAGCTCCAGGGCGTCTTCCAGGGCCAGGCTTTCAATGAACTGGCCTTTGCGCAGGCTCGCGTATACCGGTTTCTCGCCGGTTTCCTCGTTCTCTTCACCCAGCTGCACGTAAGGGCCATAGCGGCCCAGCTTGGCGATGATGGTTTTGCCCGTAGTGGGGTCTATACCTAATTCCCGTGCACCGGATACGTCGGCGCGGTTAATGCTCTCGCTCGACTCGATGCGCTCATGGAATTTTTGGTAGAACTGGTCCAGCATGGTTTCCCACTCTTTCTGGCCGTGCGCAATCTCATCGAACTCAGCCTCCACGCGGGCGGTAAACGAGTAGTCGATCACGTTCGGGAAGTGCTCCACCAGAAAGTCGTTCACCACCATGGCCGTATCCGTCGGGAACAGCTTAGCCTTCTCGGCGCCTGTTATCTCGGTTTTGGTCTGGGTGTGGATGGTGTCGTTTTTCAACGTGAGCACCTGGTACTTGCGCTCCTTGCCATCGCGGCTGTCCTTCTCCACATACCCGCGTTTCTGGATGGTGGAAATGGTAGGCGCATAGGTAGACGGACGGCCGATGCCCATTTCCTCCAGCTTCTTCACGAGGCTGGCTTCGGTATAGCGGGCAGCGGGGCGCGTAAAACGCTGCGTGGCCAGCATCTGGCGCAGGGTTATACCCTGCCCAATGCTCAGTGGCGGCAACATGCCTTTCACATCATCGTTGGCGCCTTCCTCGTCCTCGTCGTCTTTCGACTCTATATATACTTTCAGGAATCCCTCGAACTTGATCACCTCGCCGGTAGCCTGCAGCTTCTGGCTGGGCTGGGTGGAGATGCCGATGGTCACGGTTGTTTTCTCGATCTGCGCATCCGCCATTTGCGAGGCAATCGCACGCTTCCAGATGAGCTCGTAGAGGCGCTGCTCGTTGCGGTCGGAGCTGGCTACCATCTGCGAGAAGTCGGTCGGGCGGATGGCTTCGTGCGCCTCCTGCGCCCCGGCAGACTTTGTTTTGAAATGGCGCACATTCACAAAATCCTCCCCAAAAGCACGCTTGATCTCATTTGTTGCCCCTTGAATGGCGTCTTGAGACAGGTTCAGGGAGTCAGTACGCATGTACGAGATCTTACCGGCCTCGTACAGGCGCTGTGCCACCGTCATGGTCTGGGCCACAGAGAAGTAGAGCTTTCGGCTGGCCTCCTGCTGCAGGGTAGAGGTGGTAAACGGAGGAGCCGGGCTGCGCTTCAGCGGCTTTTTCTCCAGGTTCTCGATGGTATAATCCGCGCCCAGGCAGTTTTGCAAAAAGGCCTGCGCTTCTTCTTCTGTTTTAAACTTAGCCGGAAGTTCTGCCTCCAGCGTCTTGCCCTGCACCTCAAAGTTAGCCGTGATGCGGAACGATGACTCTGCCTGGTGCCGCTCGATCTCGCGCTCGCGCTCCACCACCAAACGCACCGCCACCGACTGCACACGTCCGGCAGACAAACCTGTCTTGATTTTCTTCCAGAGTACCGGAGAGAGCTCAAAACCTACCAGGCGGTCGAGGATGCGGCGGGCCTGCTGTGCGTTTACCAGGTCCATGTCGATGCCGCGTGGGGTGCTGATGGCATTGAGAATAGCGTTTTTGGTGATTTCGCGGAACACGATGCGGCGCGTTTTGGCGTCGTTCAGGTTCAGCGCCTCGGTCAGGTGCCACGAAATAGCCTCTCCCTCGCGGTCATCATCCGATGCGAGCCATACCACTTCGGCTTCCTTGGCCAGCTTGCGTAACTGCGACACTATTTCCTTTTTGTCGCTGCTCACCACGTAGGTCGGCTTAAAGCCATGGGCCACGTCGATGGCGTTGTTGTCTTTCGGAAGGTCGCGTACGTGCCCAAAGCTAGACTTAACTACAAAGTCTTTCCCCAGGTAACCTTCGATCGTTTTCGCCTTGGCAGGCGACTCTACTATGACTAAGTTTTTTATCATGCTTTCATTTTGCAGGCGAATCAGGCCAGGTTGGCCCAAAGTTCAGGCTTTTTTTATGACAATTACAACTTCATACGGAGAACATAGGTTAAACAAGACGCAAAAAAGCGGAACTTTATTTATATTCCAGCTTCTTAAGCAATCCTGTCACCTTTTACTTTTTATGCAACGAACTTTACTTCTTTGCCGCCACGCCGAAACATTTGACCCATACCCGCTGCAGCCGGATTTTGAGCGGGAGCTGACACCCCACGGCGTGCACCAGGCAAACCAAACAGGCAAATGGCTGCGCGAAAACTTTGTGAAGATTGACAAACTGCTGGCTAGTCCGGCTACACGCGCCGGCATGACCGTCCGTATTGTGGCCGGGCGGCTCTACTTCGACGAGGAACGGATCACATACCTGCCCGACCTGTACAACGCCCGCGAGTCGCAGTTGTTGCAAATACTTAGCCTGCTGCCCGACCACGTGAGGCAGGTGCTGCTGGTGGGGCACAATCCCGGCATCACGAAACTGGCCCGCGAACTGACCGAACAGCAGATCAGTTACCTCGAGCCCGCCGACGTGCTGGCCATTACGCTGCCCCTCGAAAAGTGGGAAGACATTTACGTGCAGACAGGCAGGGTGGTGGGCCATAACAAGGAGCAGGTGCTCTAACTGGCTGCCCTATACCATCAATAAAACTTAATTCATCTGACAGATAGCCCGCAGGGTATGATCCGCAGTAATCGGCCATACTCCTAAGCAAGAGATTACATGGCAAAAACAAAGGTAGTAGCCGTTATTAACCAGAAAGGCGGCACCGGCAAAACCACCACCACCATTAACCTGGGCAGTGCATTGTGCAAGCTCGGCAAAAAAGTACTGCTGCTCGACCTGGACCCGCAAAGCAACCTTTCGTACTCGTTGGCGGTAACAGGCCCCGAGGCTACGCTGGCCGACGTGTTTGAAGGCACGAAAAGCCTGCAGGAGATTGTGGTGGGCAAAGATGGCCTATGGGTGGCACCGGGCTCAAATGAACTGGTGGACGTAGAAATCTCGCTGGTGACGCAACCCGAGCGGGAGCAGTTCCTAAAAACCATGCTGCAGGGTATAAAAGGGTATGATTATGTGTTGATCGATTGCCCGCCGTCCCTGTCGGTGCTGACGCTGAATGCCCTGACGGCTGCCCATGAGGTA
The DNA here is from genome assembly GCF_054482735.1 of Pontibacter sp. CAU 1760. Taxonomy (NCBI): domain Bacteria; kingdom Pseudomonadati; phylum Bacteroidota; class Cytophagia; order Cytophagales; family Hymenobacteraceae; genus Pontibacter; species Pontibacter sp. CAU 1760. The sequence goes on along the minus strand of NZ_JBTLRL010000005.1, from coordinate 167,529 downwards.
CTCATACCCCTGCAAATGGAGGTACTGACCTTACAGGGGGTCGACCAGATCCTGAACACGGTGGAGAAAGTGCGCAAGGCGTTTAATCCGCAGCTCAAGATAAAAGGCATTGTGGTGGTGATGTATGACGTGCGCCGCAAACTGAGCCAGGAAGTGCTGGAGTACCTGCACGAGAATGTGAAAGAGAGGATCTTCGAGAGCCAGATCCGGATGAACGTGAAGCTGGCCGAGGCACCCTCGTTTGGCAAAAGCGTGATTGACTACGATGCGTCCTCAAACGGAGCAAAAGATTATATGGCACTGGCCTCAGAGTTCATCAGAGCATAAGCATTCGTGCGGGAAAGCTCTGATTTTATTCATTGTGTTTTTTGTCTAAATTGCACTCACTTGTCATTCTGCGATCAGCCCATACAGTGGTATAAGCCACTGCAGCGTAACCCAGGATGCAGCGATACTATTCCAACCCAAACAAGATATGGCCTTAGGTAAAAACTTGAAGTTGAGCAAAGAGAAGCTCATCAGTGATGTGGAAGCCAAAGAAAAAGATGTAAAGGGCTCTGCCGCAAACGCAAAAGAAGATGCCAAGGCATCGGCCCAGCCTGTAACGGATACACCCGCAAAGCCTACCAAAGCGTCGCAAGCCGAAAAGCCAGTTCCAGCACTCGTGTCGCAGAACGGCACCAAGGCCGATGGGGAACAAAGAAAAGACAAGGCAGCAGCTACTAAAGCAGAGCAGCTTGCCAATAGCCCTGAGTATATCTCAGAGCAGCTGAACAAGGTGCTCTACGCCCTGGATGCCTTTAAGAAAGGTGATATTTCCGTGCGCCTCACCAAGCAGAACGACGACCTTTTTGCGGAGATCGCAGAAGCCTATAACTCCATGGTGGAGATGATCGGTGGGGTAGGCGGCGAGGTGTCGCGTATCTCGAAAGTGGCAGGGGTGGAAGGAAACTTGAAAGCGCGGGCCTCGGCCGAGAACGCCTCCGGTTTCTGGAAAGACATGATCAACAACATCAACGGCCTCGTGGATTCCATCGCGGTGCCGGTACTGGAAGTAGGCAAGGTGTTGAAGAACATCTCACGCGGTAACCTCGACGAAACCTTCCAGATCCCGGTATCGGGCGACTTCAAGGTGATGGCCGAAACCATCAACCGCACTATCGACAACCTGAACCTGTTTGCCGGCGAGGTAACCCGCGTGGCCTTGGAAGTAGGTACCGAAGGTAAATTGGGCGGACAAGCCTCTGTGCCGAACGTGGCCGGTATCTGGAAAGATCTCACCGACAACGTAAACACCATGGCCTCTAACCTGACGGCCCAAGTGCGCGACATCGCCAATGTGGCAACCGCCGTGGCGAAAGGTAACCTGACCCAGAAGGTTTCGGTGGATGTGCGCGGAGAGTTTGCCCAGCTGAAGGACAACGTGAACCAGATGGTGGACTCGCTGAACGTGTTTGCCGATGAGGTAACGCGCGTGTCGCGGGAAGTGGGTACCGAAGGGAAACTAGGCGGCCAGGCCAAGGTGCCGAACGTGGGCGGGGTATGGAAAGACCTCACCGAGAACGTGAACACCATGGCCTCCAACCTCACCAGCCAGGTGCGCGACATCGCCAACGTGGCAACCGCTGTGGCCAAGGGCGATTTGACCCAGAAGGTAACTGTGAATGTACGCGGCGAGATCGCCGACCTGAAAGATATCATTAACCAGATGGTGGACTCCCTGAACGTGTTTGCCGGGGAAGTAACCCGCGTGGCGCGTGAGGTAGGAACAGAGGGGAAATTGGGAGGACAGGCCAACGTGCCGAAAGTGGAGGGAACCTGGAAAGACCTGACCGAGAACGTGAACCTGATGGCGGGCAACCTGACAGCCCAGGTACGCGACATCGCCAACGTGGCTACCGCGGTGGCCAAGGGCGACCTGACCCAGAAGGTGTCGGTGGACGTGAAAGGGGAACTCGGCGAACTGAAGGATATCCTCAATGAGATGGTGGACCGCCTGAATGTATTCGGTGCGGAAGTAACGCGTGTGGCGCGCGAAGTGGGTACAGAGGGTATACTCGGTGGCCAGGCCAACGTGCCGAACGTAGCCGGTATCTGGAAAGACCTCACCGAGAACGTGAACTCCATGGCCTCTAACCTGACCAGCCAGGTGCGCGACATCGCCAACGTATCGACGGCGGTAGCGAAGGGCGACCTGAGCCAGAAGATTACCGTGAATGTGAAAGGCGAACTGGCCGAGCTGAAAGTGAACCTGAACCAGATGGTGGACTCCCTCAACGTGTTTGCCGGGGAAGTAACCCGCGTGGCGCGTGAGGTGGGTACAGAGGGCAAGCTGGGCGGACAGGCCAAGGTGCCGAACGTGGCGGGGGTATGGAAAGACCTCACCGAGAACGTAAATACCATGGCCTCCAACCTCACCAGCCAGGTGCGCGATATCGCCAATGTGGCAACTGCGGTGGCCAAGGGCGACCTGACCCAGAAGGTGTCGGTGGACGTGAAAGGAGAATTAGGAGAACTAAAGGAGAACATCAACCAAATGGTGGACTCCCTGAATATATTCGGTGACGAGGTAACCCGCGTGGCCCGCGAGGTAGGTACCGAGGGCAAGCTGGGCGGACAGGCGAACGTGCCAAACGTAGGCGGAACCTGGAAAGACCTGACGGACAACGTGAACCTGATGGCCAACAACCTGACCAGCCAGGTGCGGGATATTGCCAAGGTAGCCACTGCTGTAGCGAAAGGCGACTTAACGCAAAAAGTGTCGGTAGAGGCACGTGGGGAAATCCTGGACCTGAAGGAAAACCTGAACCAGATGGTGGACTCCCTCAACGTGTTTGCCGATGAGGTAACGCGCGTGGCGCGTGAGGTGGGTACCGAGGGCAAGCTGGGCGGCCAGGCCAACGTGCCGAAAGTGCGCGGAACCTGGAAGGAACTGACCGACAACGTGAATACCATGGCCTCTAACCTCACCAGCCAGGTGCGGGATATCGCCAAAGTATCGACGGCGGTAGCGAAAGGCGACCTGACCCAGAAAGTAACGGTGGACGTGAAAGGGGAGATGGCCGAGCTGAAGGAGAACATCAACCGCATGGTGGACTCGCTCAACATCTTTGCCGGCGAGGTAACCCGCGTGGCCCTGGAAGTAGGTACCGAGGGCAAGCTGGGCGGCCAGGCCAACGTGCCGAACGTGGCGGGGGTATGGAAAGACCTGACGGATAATGTGAATACCATGGCCTCTAACCTTACCACGCAGGTGCGCGGCATTGTGAAAGTAGTAACCGCCGTATCGAAAGGTGACCTGACCCAGAAGCTGACCCTGGAAGCCAAAGGCGAAGTGGCGGAGCTTGCCGATACCATCAACACCATGGTGATCGACCTGAACCGCCTGGCGGGAGAGGTAAGCCGGGTAGCCCGAGTAGCTGGTGTAGAAGGCAAACTGACCGAGCGCGCAACCTTGCAGGGCGTGGGCGGCAGCTGGAAAGAGCTGGTAGATACCGTGAATGATCTCCTGGAGTCTATTGTGACGCCGATGCTGGATGTATCGCGGGTGGTAAGAGCAATTTCGGAAGGTGACCTCACCCAGAAAGTGGAGGTGCAGACAGCCGGTGATATCATGGATATGGCCAATGCCCTGAACCTGGCGGTTGACAACCTGAACGCACTATTAGGAGAAATAAACGATTCTTCGCTTGTGGTGGGCACTTCTTCGGAGGAGATGGCCACCAAAGGGCTGGACATGAACAAAGTAACGCTGGATGTGGCCCTGGCCATGCAGCAAATGGCAGAGGGGGCACAGAACCAGGCCCTCAAGACAGACCAGGCTTTTAAGCTGATCGAAGAAATCATGAAGACCACGAAAGACACCGCGAACCGTGCGGAGGTGGTGAATAAATCGGCTTTGCTGGGTGAGCAAAGCTCCCAGACGGGTCTTAAGACAGTGGCCGAAGTGGTGCGGAACATGGAAGAGATCTCCAGCTCTGCCGTGCTGACAGCCAAGACCATTGAAGTTCTCAGCACCCGCTCGCAGGAAATTTCCCGTTCCCTGGGCGTTATCACGGATATTGCCGCGCAGACCAACCTGCTGGCTCTGAACGCTGCCATCGAGGCGGCCAGGGCAGGGGATGCCGGCCGCGGTTTTGCCGTGGTAGCCGAGGAGATCCGCAAACTGGCGGAAGGCTCCCGCAAATCGGCCAGCGAGATTGCCACGCTGGTGGAGGACGTGAAGAAAGACACGGCCTCTGCGGCCACGGCCATCTCCACCATGGAGAGCCGGGTATCGAAAGGGAAGAATGCTACGTTTGAGGCATCCGGTGCCTTTAAAAACATTGCTTCCTCCAGTGGCGAGACCCTGCGCACTGCCCAGGACATCCTCACGGCAACAGAGATCCAGAAATCCTCTATCGGAGACGTGGTAAAATATGTGGAGGAAGTGGTGGCGATTGCGGAGCAAACAGCCTCTGGTACACAGCAGGTGGCCAGCACCGCCAAGCAGCTTTCCACCTCCATGCAGGAACTGACGTCTTCGTCTCAGGAACTGAACGACATTGCCGCCGACCTGCAGATCAGTATCTCGGCCTTTAAGTTAGTGGATGGTAACCTGGTGTTCAGCAATGGCAAGAGTCGGCGTATGACCTCTATCCCGCCTCAAAAGCTTGTTGCCGTTGCCACAGGAAACAACCGACTGGCGACAAGCTCCCAGAAACGCAACATGGGCAATGGCACTGACAGCAACGCAAGATAATGGCACAGCTTAAAGACGAGGAAGACAAGAAGAAGGGGCAGTCGGCAACAGGCCAGCAGGTGACAGAAAACCCGCTGGAAACCCAGATGATGCACCTCATTGTGTTTAAACTGGGGGTGGAGCATTATGCCATCAAAATAGAGCAGGTAAAGGAGGTAACCGTTACGCCGGAGGTAACCCGTATGCCGCGCACGCCGCACTTTGTGAAGGGCGTGGCAAACATCCGCGGAGACATTATTGCGATTATAGACCTGGAGGATCGCTTCCAGATCAGGCCTGCGCCGCTTGCTGAAGCCGGAAGCCCCCACCTGAGCTATACACTGGTGATTGAAGCCAAGGATTACAGCATTGGGGTGGTGGTAAGGGAAATGCCGCAGTCCCTGAACCTGCCAACATCCAAAATAGACAAAGCGCCTTCTTTCCTGCAAGACGTGAACATCAGCGAAAACTTTATTGAAGGCCTCGCCAGGATAGACAGCCGCCTTATCATCGTGCTGGACATGCACAAGATCCTGACGCAGGATGAGGTAAATGAAATTTCGAAATAAAGGCATTTGACAAATAATATATAACTACTTTAGATAATATGAAGCGAATATTAATAGTGGACGATTCTTTCTACATGCGCACCATGTTGAAGAACATGCTGACGGATGCAGGTTACGAAGTAGTAGGAGAGGCCCCGAACGGCCAGACGGCCCTGGAACTTGCCAAAGAGACGAAGCCTGACCTGGTTACCCTCGACGTGATCCTGCCGGACAATACCGGGCTGGATGTGCTGAAAGGCATCAGGGCGGACCAACCGGACATGAAGGTGATCATTGTGAGCGCAGTGGGCCAGGAGGTGATTGTGAACGAAGCGATGGAAGCCGGCGCAAAATCATACATCGTGAAGCCATTCTCGGAGGAGAAAGTGCTGGAGGTGGTCAGCAAGGTACTGGCAGAATAGCCATTTCGGGCCAGGTTTAGCCGAGAAGTAGCGCTAAAGCTACCATAAACACATAGCAAGGGAAGTATAGCAGCACTAGCGGCAGAATACAGCAGGCCAGGGGAACTGGCAGCGCAGCATGAAATCGAGAGAACAGGAGTATAAAGAAATATTCATAGCCGAGGCCCTGGAGTACTTTGATGCACTGAACAGGCATATCAGCACCCTGGAGAAACAGCCCGACGACGAACAGACGCTGGCAGAGGTTTTCCGGCTGCTGCATAACCTGAAGGCGAACTCCAAAGCCATCGGCTACCTCCAAATCTCGGATGTGTCGCACAAACTGGAAACGGCTTTCAGCCTGATCCGCAGCAAGGAACTCAAGTTCAGCGAGGAGGTGGTGACCGTGCTTTTCGACGGCATTGACCTATTGGGGGAGCTGATCCGGGGCGTGGCGCGGGACGAAAACCCCGATGCGGACCCGGTGCTGCTGCGCAACCTCGACCTGATTGTAGAGAGCCTCTCGGACAGCGCCATCGAGCTGACGAAGGTACAGAAGTACAATACTTCCAAGAACCTTGCGCTTTCTGACCTGGTATACATCCGTATCAAGAAGCTGGACCACATCATGAACCTGGTGGGGGAGCTGATGATTGACCGGGACCGCATTATCTCCATTGGAAAAGAAACGGATAACAGCGAGCTGAAAGCCGTTAGCTCGCATCTGTACCGCATTACCGAAGACCTGCAGTACAGCGTGATGGATGCCCGTCTGGTAAGTATAGGCTCGCTCTTCAACAAGTTTCCGCGCATTGTCCGCGATATCGCCGCCGCTGAGAAGAAGATGGTGGACCTGACCCTGACCGGGCAGGATATACAGATAGACCGGAACATCCTGCAGATCATCACTGACTCGCTGCTGCACCTGGTTCGGAACGCCATTACGCACGGCCTGGAGCTGCCGGAGCAGCGGGCAAAGCACGGCAAGTCTAAAACAGGGCACCTGCGTCTGGATGCGCAAAGCGACCGCGACAACGTGCTGATCGAGCTGTCGGATGATGGGAAGGGGATGGACTACAAGCAGATAAGGCGCACCGCCGTCGATCGTAAGCTGGTAACCGCCGAGGCCGCTAAAAACCTGAACGAAGCCGAAACGCTTTCATTCCTGTTTGAGCCCGGCTTCTCAACCGCCAAAGTCGTGACGGAATACTCGGGGCGTGGCGTAGGGCTGGATGTGGTGAAGAATGCCATCGATTCCATTGGGGGGCGCCTGATGGTGAAGTCGGAGAAGAACCAGGGGACCACCTTTACCATGCTGCTGCCTACCTCCATTGCTGTGAAGGGCGCGCTGCTGTTTGAGGTTGACGGGAGCTTTTATGCCATCCCCCTGATCCATACCGACCAGGTGGTGGCGCTGGACAAAGACGAAATACACGAGGTGGGCAATATGATGATTGCCGACCTGAAAGGCGAGAGCGTAACGGTGGTATACCTGCACGAACTTTTAAACGCCGATGAGAATAACATGCGCCTCGGGGATAAAACCCGCCTGAAAGGGCAGGTGCAGAACATTGTAGTGGTGTCTTACAACAACAGAAAGCTGGGCCTGATCGTCGATAAGTTATACCGGCAGCAGGACATCGTGGTAAAGCCGATGAGCAAACCGCTGGACCGGATTGACCTGTATGGCGGCGTAACGCTGCTGGGCTCGGGCAAAGTGTGTCTGGTACTGGATGTGCCGGCCACCACACGCTATTTTATGAACAAAAGGCAAGGTTGAGAGGATGGATGTGAAGCCTATAAACGCGATGAATATGACAACGGAACCTCACATTACGGAGCTGGAGCGGGATATTATCAAAGAGATCCTGAATATTGGGCTAGCCCGTGCTGCCGACTCTTTTGCGGCAATAGCAAAAGACAAGGTGCTGCTGAAAGTGCCGGATATTACCTTGATAGAGGTAAAAGAGCTATTGAACCTGGTAGCCAAGTACGAAGACACGCATGTCATTATCCAGTCTGACATCAAAGGCGACCTGAACGGGGCGACGCTGATGCTTTTCTCCGACGAGCACGTGGTGCGCCTGTCGGAGATTTGCCTGAGCATGCTGGATGTGCAGCGGGGAGAGCTCTCCGTCATGCAGGAGTCGCTGCTGCTCGAGATCAGCAACATCATCACGGGCGCCCTGGTAACGCAGCTGGCCAACATTCTGAAGTCCAATATCTACGGCTCGCCGCCCAAAGCCCCTAAAAGCCACATTGCCGATTCGCTGAAAGGCATCCTAGTGCAGCACCCTCTTTTCCAGCCGCTTGTGTTCACCGTTATCACACGCTTCACGCACAATTCAAAGAGCGTGGAGTTGCCGCTGCTGCTTTTCTTTGACACCAATACTTTACTTAAAATCCTCGAGATCATCCGCTCTTTCGAGTTAGGGAAAAACAATCTGTCGGAGTATGACGTGGAATAGCAGCGATGTTATACGCACATGCTCATAAGCACTTTTTAACTTGAAACTGAGCCGCTACGAACTTACGGGGTATATACTGATTGCTGCCGGCGCAGTGGTGCTGGTATGGGGAGCCGTAAAGTTTGACCTCCTGCACGAGCTATACCTCGACCCGCTTGCCCGAAAAGGAGGCGTGCTGGGGGAGCTCGGGGAGTTTATCGGCGGCATCGTAGGGTCGTTGTGGGCACTGGCGGGGGTGTTCCTGTTCTTTGCCACCCTAACGTACCAGAAGCGTGAATTTGAGCTGCAGCGCCGAGAACTGCACAAGACCCAGAAAATATACCAGCAACAGAACTTCTCCACGCTCTACATCAGCTTCATCGGCAAGCACAACGACATCATCGACTCCCTCACGGCCTACGACATTAACCAAAGCGAGTGGAGCGGCACTAATTTCTTTGTTTTCTTCCAGGAGAAAGTCCTGACCTCTTTTGTGCAGAAAGTGCGCGCCCTGGCCCCGGAAGACAGAACCCCAGAGAATCTGCACAGTATATTCCGGGAGTATTTCACGTACCATTTCTCCTTTTACCAAAGCAGCCTGGCACCGTACCTCAAAAACCTCAGCGTGCTCTTCAAACTCATTCAGCGTTACCGCTCCGAAACAGAGGATGCAGGCGAGTATTATAGCTTCATCACCAAAGCCAGCTTCACGCAGTCCGAGTTATTCCTGATCTACCATGTGGCGCAGTTTGGCCTGATCAAAGAGTTCAGTGCCTTTGACGATGCTTTCGATGTGTTTGAGGATTTGGTGGAGGAGTACAAAGTGACGGCCATTGTGCAGAACGAGCTTCCCCTTCGCTGACATTGCTCTGGGAATAGCCTTTCCAGCCAAGATGATAAATATTAACACATTGCCCCTCAATGCAGTATACTGCTGTAGGCCTGATAAGCTTTTGATTATAGCCGCTTATTTCGTTTTTTTGTATTTTATCTTTTTTATAACCTTTCATACCCATTGATGAACGCTTTAGGTAGACACATTTTAGTTGAGTTTTATGATTGCTCGCCGGAGCTGATGAACGACGTGGTGCATATTGAGAACAGCATGGTTGCCGCGGCTGAAACCGCCGGTGCCACTGTCATCAACAGCACGTTCCACCACTTTTCGCCTTACGGTGTTTCGGGTGTTGTCGTGATACAGGAGAGCCACTTGGCCATCCATACCTGGCCGGAGTACGGCTACGCGGCAGTTGACCTGTTTACCTGCGGCGACTCGGTTGACCCATGGGTATCCTACAATTATCTGAAAGAGGCCTTCGAGGCCGGGCACGGTTCTTCGATGGAGCTTCGCCGCGGCCAACTGAGCTTGCTCAAGCGAAATGACTTTAACCTGGAGTCGCTGCGTGACGTCTCGCCGAAGCCAGAGGAGGAACTGGGGACCATTACCCGCGATGTGTGGTTCACGGAGCGCGATGAGAACATCGCTCTGTCGCTGAAGCACAGCGGCGACCAGCTCTATAAAAAGGATTCGCCGTACCAGCGTGTGGAAGTGTTCGAAACGCTGGCTTATGGCAACATGCTCACGCTGGACGGGATGGTGATGTGCACGCAGAAAGACGAGTATGTGTACCACGAAATGATCACCCACGTGCCGATGTTCAGCCATACCAAAGCAAAGCGTGCACTGGTAATTGGCGGCGGAGACGGCGGTACCGTACGCGAACTGTTGCGGCATGAGCAACTGGAGGAAGTAACGCTGGTGGAAATCGACGAACTAGTGATTGAGGCCTGCAAACTGCACCTGCCTGAAACGGCGGTGGCCTTCGGCAATCCGCGTCTGAACCTGCTGGTAGACGATGGCATCAAGTACATCAACGACTGCGAGGACGGCCGTTACGACCTCATCATTATCGATTCGGCTGACCCGGTTGGACCGGGCGAAGGCCTGTTCACGGCCGAGTTCTACAGCCAGGTGCATCGTTGCCTGACGTCGGATGGTGTGATGATCACCCAGTCGGAGTCGCCGCGCTTTAACAGCGGGGTGTTTGTGGAGATTTACGATACCTACAAGAAAATATTCGGGCAGGATAACGTGCATTGCTACCTGGCAGGTATCCCGACGTACCCAACAGGCACCTGGAGCTTCTCTTACTCTTCGAAGGGCGATTCGCATCCGCTAAAGTTTGACCACGAGGCGGCAGCACAGTTCTCGAAAGCCCAGGGCCTGAAATACTATAACGAAGAAATCCATACGGCTGCGTTCGCGCTGCCTAACTTCGTGAAAGAGCTGCTGGCAAGCGGAGAATACCCATCTACCAACGCTTAGTTGCCACACCAAACCATGAATAGCAAAGAGCAAAAGATAGCTAATTTCGACCCAAACGGTGTCGGAGATGTGAGCGGCGGCCTTTTCGGGCTTCCTTTCACCATCGAAGAATCAGAGGTTGTGATCATCCCGGCTCCCTGGGAAGTAACCGTATCCTATAGTGCGGGAACCGCACAAGGCCCGCAGGCAGTAAAGGAAGCTTCGCCACAACTCGACCTGTACGAGCCCCAGATAAAGGATGCCTGGAAACTGGGCATTGCCATGGAGGAGATCTCAGAGGAGTGGGCTGCTACCAGCGATGTGCTGCGCACCAAAGCGGAGTCCTATATCACCTGGCTGGAAGCCGGAAGCCCGGAGGAAGGCAAGGAGGAGTTTGAGAATCTACCTGCTGAGGTGACTGAGAAAGGCCAGGAGTTCCTGCAGTGGCTCAAGCAGAAGGCATTGAAATACCTGGAGCAGGGTAAATTGGTGGCTGTACTTGGCGGTGACCATAGCACCCCGCTGGGCCTGATGCATGCCCTGGCCGAGAAGCACGAGGAATATGGCATTCTGCAAGTGGATGCCCATGCTGATCTGCGGGAGGCCTATGAAGGCTTCGAGTTTTCGCATGCGTCCATCATGTATAACGCCCTGAAGCTGCCGCAAGTTAAAAAGCTGGTGCAGGTGGGTATACGTGACATTTGCCAGGCAGAGGCCGAGTTGGCCGAGCAGTCGAATGGCCGCGTGACCATCTTTTACGATGCTGTGCTGAAGGAAAACATGTACGGCGGCGACAGCTGGAAGAAGGAGTGCAAGAAAATAATTGCGCAGCTGCCGCAAAAGGTATACATCAGTTTTGATATCGACGGGCTTGACCCGAAACTTTGCCCAGCCACGGGCACGCCGGTACCGGGCGGGCTGGAGTTTGAGCAGGCCATCTTCCTGGTGAAGCAGTTGGTAAAATCAGGCCGTGAGATAATTGGTTTCGACTTATGCGAAGTGGCCCCAGGCGACAGTGAGTGGAACGGCAACGTTGGTGCCCGCGTACTGCTGAAGCTTTGCAACCTGATGGCTGTATCGCAGAAAAAACTGGAAGCGCAGTTCTAATTTGGCAGAGCGGTTCTGAACTGTAAAACTCTCCCCACAGCAAGTAACTGCTGCGGGGAGAGTTTTTGTTTTATACCCTATAGGCTGATAGGGCGACAAGTATTAGAAAAAACCTATCTTTATACCGGAAGCGCACGTATGCTTAGCCAAAGACATAGAACATAATAACCTACATCAAAAAAGAAACTATAGATTTATGGGATTCATTTTAAAACTACTCCTGACGGGCGTGGCTGCCATGTTATCGGCTTACATTTTACCTGGTGTTGACATTGACGGATTTATGACGGCTGTTATCCTGGCAGTGGTACTGGCGGTGTTGAATGCAGTGGTGCGCCCTGTGCTCATTTTCCTGACCATCCCGGTAACGATCCTGACGCTGGGCCTATTTCTGCTAGTCATTAACGCCCTGATCATCCTGCTGGCCGATTCGCTGATTGCCGGGTTCGATACCAGTGGCTTTTTCACGGCATTGCTTTTCAGTCTCGTGCTCTCGGCCATCACAGCTATTCTGGATATGATCTTCTAACAGGCTTCATACATAAAAAGAAAGAGCCGGCTATACGCATAGTCGGCTCTTTCTTTTTATGTATGCTAAGCTTATTTCTTGGCCATCCACTCTTCGCAGGCATCGGCGCACTCTTTGCAGGCGTCTGCACATTTCTGGCAGTGGTCGGCCTCGTGCTGGCGACACTCTTTTTCACAGATGCGGCAAATCTCAATGCACTCGCGCATGACATGCTTGGCGTGTTCTGAGTTACGGGCCACGAAGCGGGCCGTGATGGTGCAGATGTCGGCGCAGTCGCGGTCAATCATAATGCAACGGGCCATCATTTTTACATCGTCTTCCTGCAGGCACAGCGTGGCACAGGTCTCGCAGGCGGTGATGCATTTGATCAGGACGTGCTCTAAACTATTGGTGATTTCAGATTTCATAGCTTGTGTTTTAAAGTTTTATCAGATGCTTTAAGGATACGCAAGCAGTAAAGCAGGGTTATTGCAGTGGGCGGCATACCTGCAGAAGCAGAAAATTATGGTTAACTTTGAGAGGAGAGAAAGAGCAGCCAGGCGGTTGCAGAAGAACAAGACATGGCAACGATACGAGAAGCGAGGGAAGCCCTGAAATTATATTTTGGATACGAACAGTTCCGGCCGATGCAGGAACAGATCATCAGCGGGCTGCTGGACCAGAAGGATGTAGTGGTGCTGATGCCAACGGGGGGCGGAAAGTCGGTCTGTTACCAGGTGCCCGCAATCGTGATGCCGGGGCTCTGCGTGGTGATTTCACCCCTGATTGCCCTGATGAAGGACCAGGTGGAGGCGCTGCTGGCTAACGGCATCCCTGCGGCCTACATCAATAGTTCGCAAAGCGCCGAGCAGCAGTATGCCATCGAGAACCAGTGCCTTTCCGGGCAACTGAAGTTATTATATGTCTCCCCTGAGAAGCTATTGTCTTCCGGTTTTCTTTCTTTTCTGAGCAGGTTGCAGGTATCCTTGTTCGCCGTAGACGAGGCGCACTGCATCTCGGCCTGGGGCCACGATTTCCGGCCGGAGTATACCCAACTCAAAGCGCTTAAGCAGCAGTTTCCGCATATTCCGGTGGCGGCGCTCACGGCCACTGCCGACAGGCTCACACAAAAAGACATTCAGGAGCAGTTATACCTCCAAAATCCCGAAGTGTTCGTTGCTTCTTTCGACAGGCCCAACATCAACCTGACGGTGAAGCCCGGCAAAGACAGGTTCAACAAGATCACCGAGTTCATCAGCAAAAGGCACCGGCAGCCGGGCATCATTTACTGCCTCAGCCGCAAAGCCACCGAATCGCTCTCCAATAAGCTGAAGCAAAGCGGTTACAACGCTACTTTTTACCATGCGGGTATGGCCGCCCCCCAACGCGCGCGGGCCCAAGAGGCGTTTCTGAAAGACGATGTGCAGATCGTCTGTGCCACCGTGGCCTTTGGTATGGGGATAGATAAGTCGAATGTGCGCTGGGTGATTCATTACAACCTGCCCAAAAACATTGAAGGCTATTACCAGGAGATAGGTCGCGCGGGCCGTGATGGGGCGCAATCGGATGCCTTGCTTTTTTACTCCTTTGCCGATGTGATGAACATGCGCAACATGCTGCAGGACAACGAAACAGATAAAAAGCAGACGGAACTGCAACTGGTGAAACTGGAGCGCATGCAGCAGTTTGCCGAGGCCGCCGCCTGCCGCCGCCGGATCCTGTTGCAGTATTTCGGCGAGACCATGCCGAAAGACTGCGGGAACTGCGATATCTGCCGAAACCCACCCACTACCTTTGATGGGACGCTGCTTGTGCAAAAGGCGCTTTCCGCTATCGCCCGGACCCAGGAGCGTGCGAACATGGGCCTGCTGGTGGACGTACTGCGCGGAGCCCGGAACAGCCACGTGCTGCAGTCCGGTTTCGATAAAATAAAAACCTATGGGGCCGGGCGCGACATCAACACCCTGGACTGGCACCGCTACCTGCACCAGATGCTGAACAGCGGGCTGGTGGAAATGGCCTATGACCAGGGCTATACGCTAAAGCTGACAGAGCAGAGCCGCGAGGTGCTGTTTGATGGGAAGCGTGTGCAACTGGTGAAGTTTGATGAAGTGAAGCAGCCAGAAGAGGCCACCGTGCGGGCAAGGCCGAAGCGCGAGCTCATCAAAGACGCCTTGTTTGAACGCCTCCGCGGTCTGCGCAAACGCCTGGCAGACGAAATGGGTGTTCCGCCATACGTGGTCTTTACAGATAGTACCCTGCAGGAGATGGCCGCCGAAAAGCCAGCCAACCGCATCGCGATGCTGGCTATCTCTGGTGTAGGGGCCCAGAAGTTCGACCGTTTCGGCGAAGCTTTTATCACTGAGATCGTCGACTTTATTAATGATGAGCAGGCCAAGGGCAATAAGATGAAAGGCGCCACCCACTTGGCTACCCTCGAGTTGCTACAGCAGGGATATGGCGTAGACCAGATAGCCAAGCAACGGAGCCTGAACCCTGTCACCGTATACTCGCACCTGGCCACGCTATATGAGCAGGGGTATCCTGTGGACCTGTATAAATTCGTGAGCAAGGCCGAGTATAAGGTAATCGCGGTGGCCATCGCCAGGCATGGCACGGAGGCAAAACTGAAAGACCTGTTTGAGGCACTGAAAGAGCAGTACGAATACTACAAAATTAGGCTCTCGGTGTCCATTTATAAAAAGGAAAACACCTGGTAATCAAATCAGTTAGGTGTAAACACAAAGTGCTTATTGCACGGCTTCTACTGAAGCAATAATGTCGATGTTTGCGTCTTTGTCGCCGGTGATGTAGCCCTGAGAGTAGACCGTGCCGCGCAGCAACAGAACACCGGCTACGTGTGGCGAGGCCATGGAGGTGCCATTGCCACCAGACATAAAGCTGCCGTTCTTAGTGGTCATGGTTACGTTTACGCCGGGCGCCGCGCAATCCACAGACAAACCATAGTTAGAGCGTTCCCAGAGCACATTCGCATTGTCAATTGCCGAAACGGTATAGATGCCCTTGCCGTTAGCACGGGCAGGAGAGGTTTCGCTGCAGTCTGTCCCACTGTTGCCAGCCGCTATGGCGAACAAAATCCCTTTCTCCGCTGCAGCAATCACAGCATTATCGAGGGTGGGAGAGGCACCGCCGCCCAGGCTAAGGTTCACTACATCGCCCGGCTTTCCGTACTGGGCCACGTGGTTAACTGCCGAAAGCGCTCTTGACATTGTTCCGGTACCGGTATCGTCGAAAATACGCAGTGCTACGATAGTTGCGTTGGAAGCAACGCCCAGCATACCTGAACCATTGTTTTTGGCGGCAATGATACCGGCTACGTTGGTGCCATGCCCGAAAACATCCTCTATAGAGGGTAGCAGGTAAATAAAGGAGACGCTTCTGGTTAGGTCGATGTTCAGGTCCGGGTGATCAGTATCGATGCCCGAGTCGATAACCCAAACAGTTTTGCCAGTGCCGTCTCCGTAGCCTGTCTTGGCAATGTTCCAGGGCAGTGTTTCGCCCGGTAGAGGCGTAACGCGGGTATAGGATGGAGCGGTTGTTTCAGTCGGCACTGGTTCTGTAGGGGCAACAGGCTCAGTAGGCGCTGGCTCTGTTGTAGCCGGTGCGGTTGGCGCCGGTTCAGAGGGAGCCGGTTCTGTGGCTATTGGTTCTGTAGGCGTGGGTTCTGCAGGTGCCGGAGCTGGTTCCGTGGAAGGCGCAGTAGGCAATTGTTTGCCCTTGCCGTTTCCAGTGCCCTTCTCTGTGCTGTTGTTGCCTTTTGTGTTAGTGGTTTTGTCGGGATTGCTACCGCCTTTGGTAGTAAATACCTTGGTAACGGAGCCTAGCGAAATATATCTGTCCTGTTCGATATAGGCAACTTCCGGGCTATTGCGCAAGGCGGCTAGCTGCTCCGGCGTAAGTTTTGCCGCAAATCCGTTTACTACCCCGTCGTATACCTGGCTAACAAGGGAGGCCTCCAAGTTAACAGCCTTGTACAGGTCCTGGCGGATTTTAACAGCCTCTGTTTTAGTAGCACTGAAGGACCGGTGGCCGGTATTACTGCTAGTTTGCGTGTTACCGGGTTTCAGGACTACGATGTACTGGCCCTGAATTAACTGACCGGCTGCCGTGTTGTCTGCCGCAGCATGAGAGGCAGATAATTCTTGCAGCAAATCCTCTTTCTCACAACCCGATGAAAAGGCAACCACAGATGCCAGAACCGCACAGGAGATGGTTCTTTTAAGTTTGCTTGATGAAAGCATAATGCGTAATAATATAAGGGTGTATGTTTTAAAAATCTTCGGTCTTTAGCAGTTCAGCTCAGAGGCTATGGCACGTACTTACCCGGATGCCCTACCGCGAGGGGTTAGCAAAAGAGTTTAGGCTGTAGCCTTTTATAGAACTGGTAGTTATATGCGCTTATCAAGATAAAAGAAAAATACTTTTACCGATAGGATTATGTGGGGCAATAGATACAAATTAAAATATTGCGTTTAATTGTACCTATCCAATAGGTTTTACATATCAGAATGTAAATATAGACTCTTTTCCAGTTGATAAGCAAATAAAAAGCTAGTGTAGTTACAGTATAATATTGTATTAAATCAATAATTTTAAAGGGTGTGAGTATAATGAAATATTTTTGCTTTAATAATTCAATCCTATTAGAATTGCTTTTAGCAAAAACTACTAATTAAATTAGCATATCAAAAATAATTTTAGTATTTTTACCAGCGGTGGTGAAGTAGCCACACATGAATTCATAAACCATAGCTTTGGCTGATATGCAAATGGTGACATCAAACATGAGACATCTGCGAAAAAGCGCGGGGTATACCCAGGCGCAACTGGCAGAGAAGTTAGATATAAAGCGCTCGCTGGTGGGCGCTTACGAAGAGGGGAGGGCAGAACCTAAGCTAAGCACATTGATCAATGTGGCCCGGCTTTTTGATGTATCGCTCGACCAGTTGATTGCGAATGACCTGTCCAAGGATGGGGTTTTAACCGCGAATTCGTCTGGAACCGCTAAGACAACGGGGGGCAACATGCGGGTGCTGGCTATAACTGTAAACGAAGAGGAGAAAGAGAACATTGAGCTGGTTCCGTACAAGGCCAGCGCAGGTTACCTGAACGGTTACGCCGACCCTGAGTTTATGGAGGAACTGCCGCGCTTCCGGTTACCAATGCTGGGTGTAGGCGGCACGTACCGCGCATTCGAGATCAGCGGAGACTCTATGTTACCGATTGCCTCTGGCACTGTGATCGTGGGCCGATACGTAGAAGACTGGAATCAGCTCAAAGACGGTACACCCTGTATTATCGTGAGCCAGAAAGAAGGTGTGGTTTTCAAGCGGGTATTCAACAAGATCAAAGACACGGCTGTTCTGCACCTGCATTCTGACAACCCGGTTTACTCGCCTTACGAGGTACACGTGGAGGATGTGGTGGAGATTTGGGAAGCCAAATCATACATCAGCTCTACTTTCCCGATCGCAGACCTTTCGCTGAACAAGCTTTCTTCGATTGTGCTGGACCTGCAAAAAGAAGTGCAGAAATTAAAGAAGGTGGATTAATTCTCTTTCTCTAATTTGTGCTTTTTTGAAGCACGATTTTTTTTTGAGTAATGCATTTAATGCTATCCCTTGATTGAGATAGCAATTTAGAGAGCACAGGCAAGCCTTGCAGGGACATTAAGCGCCCTTGCAAGGCTTTTTTGCGTGTTAACTCCCATGATTACGGCTTTTGCTAACAACTGAAAGCAATATGCGTAAAGCCATATGGATGCCGCAGGCCGCCATATTTCAACATGCTATAAACAACATCACACAGATAACACGCCATATGATAAAACTAATAACCGCCGCCGAGCGCCACCGTGCCGAAGTAGGAGACTGGTTGCAGTCGCACTACCTTTTCTCGTTTGCCGATTATTATGACCCCAACAATACACAGTTCGGACCGTTGCGTGTGTTTAACCATGATGTTGTGAAGCCCCACTCAGGTTTTCCTTCCCATCCGCATGCCGAGATGGAAGTAATCCAGGTGGTAACGCAGGGGGAGTTGTTGCACAAGGATGACCTGGGCAACGAGGTAACCCTGAAGGCAGGCGGAGTACAGCGCATAACCGCTGGCACCGGAATAAATGTTTCCGAATCGAATAGCTCCGACAACCCGCTGCAGCTTTTTCAGTTGTGGTTTTTGCCCAACAAGCGTGGCCTGGCACCATCTTATGAGCACATGGACCTGGAGTTCCTGGATAAGAAAAACGAGCTGGTGCCCCTGGCCACAGGCCAGAAGGTGCTGGAAAATGTGGTATACCTCAACTCTAATTCATCGGTATACTACGGCAGCTTATCGCAGGGCGAGGACATCGACTTTAAAACGTTTAAACTGCGCAAGATTTTGGTTTACGTGTTGGAAGGTAGCCTGCTGGTTAATAACATGGAAGTTGATACCTATGACCAGGTACGGCTCGAGGATCAAACGGTGGTCAGCCTGCATGGCACAGGCACAGCCAGATTCCTGTTGGTAGATGTCCCTGCTACCGAAGTAAACTATTAGGTAAGGGATATAGCCGAAATCACTACATTTGTCGACTAACTCTTACAGCAGCTTGTGTTAACAAGTTGCTTTTTTTATGCCGAAGAATAATATACATCAGATAAAAGCCCTGCTCGATGATCGGGTGGAGAAGTATAACCAACCGGACTTTATACCCAACGACCCGGTTTCCATACCCCATCGGTTTACGAAAAAGCAGGACATTGAGATCAGTGGCTTCTTAGCCGCCATCCTGGCCTGGGGGCAGCGGAAGACCATCATCAACAATTGCCTGAAGCTGATGGACCTGATGGATAACGCACCGCATGATTTTATACTGAACCACCAGGACCAGGACCTGCCTCGCTTTCTTGGTTTCAAGCACCGTACCTTCAACGACACTGACCTGCTGTACCTGCTGCATTTTTTTCAGCAATACTATCAGCAGCATGACTCACTGGAAACCGCCTTTGTAGGGGAGAATAACCAGCTTAGTTCGCAGAAAGAGCGATTGATGCACTTTCATAACCTGGCATTCAGCCTGGAGGATGCTCCCCAGCGAACGCGCAAGCATATTGCCACGCCGGCCCGAAAGTCGGCGTGTAAGCGGCTGAACATGTACTTGCGCTGGATGGTGCGGAAGGACCGGCAGGGTGTGGACTTTGGGGTTTGGGACACCATGCCCATGAGTGACCTGATTTGCCCTTGCGATGTGCATGTCGAGCGGGTAGCCCGCCGCCTCGGCCTGATCACGCGCAAGAACATGGACTGGGAAACCGCCGAAGAACTAACCGCCCATCTCCGCACTTTCGACCCGGCTGACCCTGTGAAATACGACTATGCGCTTTTTGGGCTAGGCATTGAGGAAAAGTTCTGATGCCTTTTTAATGGCAAAGGCAGCGGAACTCCGGATAGTTTCAAAGTTTGAAGGTATGCAGGTTCTTGACTAATTCGGCCCGTTGGTACCAATCGTTGTACACTAGCTCGAGCGCGTCAACCTCAAAGGTACCGAAATCGTGGGTGCGCCAATCCTCCAATAGCTGCAGGAACTGTACTGGATGCCTGAACTCATTTTGAAACCGGACGACCGTGGCGTGCGCCGTTTGGATGGTATAGCGCTTGTCGATGCTCTGTTGCAAGGTGGAACTTCTGAAATTCGTGCGCAGGCTGTACCGGATAGCATCCAACGCACTGTTTTCTAAAAACCCCTGCACCATCACACTGGAATCGGAAGCGGTTATACCCCTGAAATGAATTTTGAATTTCCTATAGGTATGTATGCTTTGGTTAACCAGCGCCACATAATCCGGAACCGATATCTGATTTAAAACGAAGCCCTCGTAATTCGATATGATGGACATGACAGTGATGTGGATATCGGAATCAGGATAATAATACTGAACGGGTTCAATCGCTTTTAACTCGTTTAGAAAAAGCTGTATCCTGTTTTTGACCTCCTGGCTGGGGCGGGCCACCAAGGTAATGCCACGTCGTTTGTCGTGCGGTGAACGTATCTGCGTATCCAGTTGGTACCTACCGGCAGCAATTTTTTGCACTGCAGCTTGATACAGCGCATCGTAGTGCGTAACTAGGTTAAAAGAGGGATCCAATTTCTTTCAGCTTATAAATATGGCCGGGCTAAAGCACCCCTTACTGCTTTAGGTCTATACCCTCTCCAGTTTCAGTATGCTTACGAGCCGCTTCCAAAATTTCCTTTACCGCCATGTTTTTATCAAAGGAAAACAAATAGCAAGGCTAACTTTAATTCAGCAACTAATCGACCTCATACTTCCTTAAGCCATGTGATTCGGTATAAACCATACGTGCTGCTCGTCATTATGCCTGGCTATAGCGCGATTTTGCTCCACGATATTTTGTTCTTTACAGACCCCAACTTCTCTGCCTGGCATCCAATGCACCTAAGCACAACTTGGGGCATCACGCAGCTACTCTTAGCAACACTTGCTAGGTAGATTGTATCTGCCCAGTAGCAATAGGGGAAGAAAAGTTAGGAGAGGCCTGGAAACCACTTCTAACGTTTGGGTCATAAACAGACGCTAACTATCAGGAACTGCAGCGTACTACCGTGCCCCCGTGGGCTCAACGGCAATCTTCAGGACCACCTTACGCACGTGTTCCTCGGTTGCCATAGCGGCGTGTGCATCGTATGGGTAGAAAATAGTGAAATAACCTGCGGGCACATCAAACCAGCTGCTGGTTTTGTCAGGGAAAAAGGCGGCATCACGCTCCGAGGTATAAGGCTCGCTCGGGTCAGCGCACAAAGCCAGGGGCTTCCAGCCCATATGGTCCGTCCCCGCAATCACAAACTGTATGTCAATGTATTGCTGGTGCACCTCTAACTTGGCAGCTGCCTCAGTTGAGCCTGTGCCTTCCGCTATTATCGCGAACAGGTCCTTGCCCAGTATGGTATGTTGGCCTGTGGGTAAGACCATCAGGTCTGTTTCCTGCAGAAAACGGAAGGCCTGGTCGAACAGGGGGTGCAGGGCGGTGTAGCGTTCTGCGTGCTTTAAACTATCTAAAACCATTTACTTATTTCTTGATTTAACATTTGACCTGATGTATCGGGGTTTGGCTATTACTGCTCTCAGTTACCGCTTATGTTTGCAAGCGATGGCTCCCGCGTAACGGCTGCAGGGGTATAAACGGTAGGGCAGGACAAATAGAACAAAACACCGCACGAAACTTGTTATAGGAATTGCTAATTTTGAAGTAAATTAAAACATAACAATTGATCTACCCAGAGAATTTTGAGATAAAAATTGGGTTTGCACAAGTACGCGAAATGCTGTCGGAGCTTTGCCTGAGCCCGCTCGGCCGCCAGTTTGTAAACCGCATGGCTTTCCTGAACCGCCAAGATCTGGTGCAGCGACTGCTTGAACAGACAAATGAATTTAAACAATTGCTGGAGTCGGACGCTGAGATTCCGCTGCAGCATTATTTTGATGTAACCGCTTACCTGGACCGGGCGGCTATACAGGGCACTTACCTGGACGTGCAGCACTTTTTTGAGATCAAGATGTCGTTGCGCACCATCCGTGACTCGCTGCGGTTTATCTCTTCGGCAGAAGAAGGGCAATACGAGAACCTAAAGGCGCTTGGCACCAACGTGCTGGTGGAACGATCCCTGATTGCGGCCCTGGATAAGGTGGTAGACGACAGTGGCGCTGTGCGCGACGATGCCACGCCAGAACTGCAGCGCCTGAAGCGTGACCTTATTTCGCAGCAAGGCATCCTGCGCAAGCAAATCCAATCCATCATCAAGCACGCTAAAAACGAAGGATGGACACCTGCCGACGCAGAGCCAACCATCCGGGGTGGCCGCTTGGTTATACCTGTCCTGGCAGAGTATAAGCGCCGTGTAAAGGGCCTCATCCACGACGAGTCCAGCACGGGCCAGACGGTATACATCGAGCCGGAGTCTATCTTCGGCCTCAATAACGACATCAAAGACCTGTCGAACGCATACCACCGCGAGCTGATCCGCATCCTGGTGGGGCTGACCAATACCTTGCGCAACCATATACCGGAACTCCGCAAGGCTTACCAGTACCTTGGTCTGCTCGACTTCATCAGGGCGAAGGCAGCTTTTGCCCGGCGCATCGAGGCTAACATACCGCAGCAATTGCACAAGTATCCGCACATCAAGTGGTTGCAGGTCATGCATCCGCTGCTGTTTTTGGCGCACAGGCAGTTGGGCAAACCAACAGTGCCGATGGATCTGGAGCTGACGCAGGAGCAACGTATCCTGCTCATTTCGGGGCCGAACGCTGGCGGTAAATCAGTAAGCCTGAAAACGGTGGGGCTGGTGCAGTACATGCTTCAGTGTGGTATGCTGATTCCGGCGGCCGATAATTCAGAGGCCGGTATCTTCCACGATATCTTCATCGATATTGGGGATGAGCAGTCAATCGAAAACGACCTGAGTACCTATAGCTCGCACCTGACTAACATGAAGAAGTTTGTGACGGTGGCAGACAAAAAGAGCCTGGTGCTGATCGATGAGTTTGGCACGGGCACGGAACCTGTATTAGGGGGCGCCATTGCCGAAGCAGTACTCCAAAACCTGAACGATAGCAAAGTTTTCGGGGTGATTACCACGCACTATACCAACCTGAAGAACTTTGCGGAGCGCAACTCGGGTGTGGTGAACGGCGCCATGCGCTACGATCATAAAAACCTGCAGCCACTCTACCAGCTGGAGATTGGCAAACCCGGTTCTTCGTTCGCGATTGAGATTGCCCGTAAAATTGGTTTGCCCAAGCAAATTGTCGACAAGGCCAGCAGTTTGGTCGGCAAGGATAAAATTCGGTATGACCGCCTGCTCGAGGAACTAGAAACTGAAAAGCAGGAGTTGGAGAAAAAGCTGCGTGAGGCAACCAAGCTGGAGGAAAAGCTGAAGCGCAACGTCAAAGACTATCAGAACCTGAAGGATTTTCTGGAGGACAGCAAACAGGACATCATGCGGGAGGCGAAGGGCAAGGCCAAGCTGTTGCTGAAAGACGCGAACCAGAAAATTGAGTCCACGATACAGCAGATTAAGCAAAGCCAGGCTGAGAAGGAGCAGACCAAGCACGCCCGGCAGGAACTGGAGACATTCGCCGCCGAGGTACGCAAGGAAGCGCCGCGCCCGGCACACAAGCGCGTTGCCAGTGGGGCCATCAAACCTGGCGACAATGTTGCGTTGATTGGGCAGGACTCTATAGGGCAGCTTGTCAGCATTAAAGGCAAAACGGCAGAAGTGCTTTTCGGGGGGCTGAAGACTATCGCGAAGGTCAACAACTTGGAGCGCGTGGAAGGCCAGGTGTCTACGAAGCCAAAAAAATCGAAGGTCGGGGACAGCGGCGAAAGCTATAGCCGGGGCATGAACATGACCCAGCGTATGGCAGACTTCACCGCTACCCTGGATATTAGGGGAGAGTATGCCGAAAACGCCCTGACCAAGGTCATGAACTTCACGGATGAAGCCGTTATGCTGGGTATGCCGGAAATCAAAATCATACATGGCCGCGGCAACGGAGTGTTACGGCAAGTGGTGCGCGATTACCTTTACTCTGTGGCGGAAGTGGCCAGTGTGGGCAACGAGGTAACGGAGCGGGGAGGAGATGGCGCGACCGTAGCCGTATTAAAGTAGATATGCTGATGTACTGGCAAAAAAAAGGCTCCTGCTGTAGCGGGAGCCTTTTCTGTCTTCAATGATTTGTATCTAACGCACGAACTGCATTTCCACTGGTACCGGAAATGGGAAATCCGGAACGTCCACAGAGGTTTTTAAGACAAGGCTGGTTTCGTTAAGTACCGCTACATCCGCCTCAGAGGAGAAGCCGAAAAAGTTACCGATCAGCTTTTTCTCATCTGCAGTAAACTCCCATTGGCCAGAAGCGGGCACGGTTTGCCCGTTTAAGGTATACACCGCCGAGTAAGTCCCGTCCGCATTGAACGTGATCGTGATTGATTTGGGATCTGGTACCAGACCGGCTGCACCCGGATAAGCAGAAGCATCTGTGCCAGCCACAAGTATCCTGTCGCCTTTCCAGGGGCCAGCAGTGAGTTTCTCTGTTTCGGTTGCCTCTGGCTCCGGCTCATCGCTGTCTTTATCGCAGGCAGTTAAAAAGGTCAGGAAAAGAATCGCAAAGAGGAAGGGTTTTAAGGTCGTTAAGTTCATATGGGTTTAAGTATAATAAGCCGGGTTATATAGCGTAAGCGGTAAAAGAAAGTTGTGGCAAATCAATTTGATGGTTGTGCTCCATGCTGATTTGGCAATCATTTTTTACTGCATCTTCACAAACCTATACTCCACGCCCGCCTGCTGGTACCAGAGCGTGTTGTCGTCTAGCTTAGAGATAACTACCGAGTATTCATCGGTTTTCCCTTTGTCAAAAATAATCACGCGTTCATCGTTGGCATACTCCCAGGTGCCTTTCACAATGCTGCTGCCATCATAAAAGTCCTCGTAATTGCCCTCCTGCGTGAAAGTAGACTTATACTTGGTGATGTCTAACCCGGATTGCTGCTTGAAATCGGCTGTTCTGTCCACGTTATCGACATAAACTGCATTGCCAATCCAATCGTTAACTGTCAGCCGTTTGATGTTCGGCGAAACGCTATCTTCATCGTCGTCGCCACAACTTGTTACAGTTACAAGGCAAAGCAAGGCAAAAAGCAATGGGAATAATCTAGTTTTCATCATGGTTCGAATTTAAGTTTTCAGAGACTGAACAGACGTTTAGCAATTTAATTTAAGCAAAAAAAGGAAGTATACCGCTACCCTGCAGGGAATATTATACCCAAATGTAGCTTATCCGTTCCTTTATCCGGTAGTGGCATCAATATCTGTCAGCCTGAAGGTTTGCTTACAGGATGTTGACTTCGGGGTGCAGGCTGATTCCGAATTTTTCCTGCACGGAGGCGATGATTTCGTGAGCCAGTTGCCGGATCTGATCGCCTTTTGCTCCGCCGTAGTTTACCAGCACCAGGGCTTGGTCTTTATGCACACCATAGTTGCCTAGCACTTTGCCTTTCCAGCCGCATTGTTCAATCAGCCAACCGGCAGGCACTTTTACGGTGGTTTCCGAAACAGGGTAGGAGGGAATCTGTGGATAGGCTGCCTGCAATTGCCGGAACTGCTCCACCGGAATCTCCGGATTCTTGAAAAAGCTCCCTGCATTCCCGATCTGTTTTGGGTCAGGCAACTTGCTTTGGCGGATATGACATACGGCTGCGCTCACATCCTGGATGGTGGGCTGCTGTATATTCATTTCGCCTAGCGTGGTGCCAATTGCGCCATAAGACGTGTTGAGGGTATGATCTTTAGTGAGCCGGAACACCACCGACGTTATCACAAACTGGCCTTTGAGTTCGTTTTTGAAGATGCTTTCGCGGTAGCCGAAGCGACAGGTCTCATGGTCGAAGGTGCGCACCTGACCGGTTTGCATATTCACGGCTTCCAACTCCTCGAAAACGTCTTTCAGCTCTACGCCATAAGCACCAATGTTTTGCAAGGGAGATGCGCCCACAGTACCCGGAATCAGGGAGAGGTTTTCTACGCCGCCCAAGTTGCGCTGCAGCGCGTGCAGCACAAACGCATGCCATACCACGCCGCCTCCAACTTTTAGGTAGACATACGTATCGTCTTCGCGAAGCTGCTCAATGCCTGTAATGCCGTTTTGCAATACCACGCCGTCAAAATCCCGGGTGAAAAGCAGGTTGCTGCCACCGCCCAGAATCAGTTTCGGCAGGTGCTGCACCTCCGGTAAACGTAGCAGTTCCTGTAATTCCGCCACACGCTCGAAGCGGGCAAAGTAGCGGGCTTTCACATCAATGCCAAAGGTGTTGTAGCTTTTCAGCGGGAAATCGGTCTGCAGTTTCATAGGTGCTAAATTAAGACAATTTCAGGAGATATGGCGCAATGCAAGGCTTTGTGTACTCAAAGCGCTCCATACAGCATACCATCCTACCTTTATGGCTTCAGTTGGATAAATATGTTAAATAAGGCTGCCTCGTAGCGCTGCTGGTCAGTGGAATTCGGAATACCTGTTGTTAAGCCGTATCTTTGTGCGATTCTATACCTACATCGCATGGCAAAACCTAAACCCAACTCAAATTTTAATATCACGGTCACCACCTTATCTGGTTTGGAGGAGGTGCTGGCAGAAGAGCTGCGAGCCCTTGACATGGAGTACGTGAAGGTAGGCAACCGGGCCGTGACCTGCTCTGGCAACCTGCGCCAACTCTACGAAGCCAATCTTTGGTGCCGCACTGCGATTCGTATTCTAAAGCCTATCCGCACCTTTAAGGCGCGTGATGAAAAAGACCTTTACGCACAGGTACAGACAATTAACTGGGCGGACTACCTCGATCTGAAGCAGACGTTTGCGATTGATGCGGTGGTAAGCCATTCTACCTTTGAGCACTCGCTTTTCGTGGCGCAACTTACCAAAGACGCGATTGTAGACCAGTTCCGGAAAGCCACCGGCGAGCGTCCTTCTGTGGATAGAATTCGGGCGGATGTGCGCCTGAACCTGCACATGCACGAGAATATGGTGACGATCTCCCTCGATTCATCCGGCGATTCGCTGCACCGACGCGGGTACCGCCTGCAAACCAACGTGGCACCGCTCAACGAGGTGCTGGCAGCCGGTATCATCGGACTAACAGGCTGGGATGGCACGTCTCCTTTTGTGGACCCTATGTGTGGCTCGGGCACGTTCCTGATTGAAGCTGCCATGATTGCCCAAAACATTGCCCCAGGCTTGTATCGCCGCGACCCGTACGGCTTCGAGAATTGGAAAGACTATGATGCGCAACTCTTCGAGATGATCTGGAAAACCGCCGAGGCTAAAGCGAGTTTCGACCCCAAAGCCAGCATTATAGGGTATGACCTGGATCCAGATTACGTGGAAGCCGCTCAGAACAATATTGAGAACGCCGGGCTAGAGATGGTCATCAAGGTTGAGAAAGCCAACTTCTTTGAAACTGAGGCGAAGGAGCCCAACGGGGTAGTGGTGATGAACCCTCCCTACAACGAACGGATCCTGTCTGATGATATCAACGCTTTATACAAGAACATTGGGGATACGCTGAAAAACAATTACCAGGGTTACGATGCCTTTATCCTAACGGGTAACCTGGAGGCTGCAAAGAATATTGGTTTGCGTGCCTCCCGTCGTACGCCGCTTTACAATGGCTCTATTGACTGCCGCCTACTGAAGTATGAATTGTACCGTGGTAGCCGCCGGACAACGGAAACCGAGGCATAAGTTTAACACCTTATAATAAAGAAGGGCACCCCGCAAGAGGTGCCATTATTTGTTTGCAGCAACAGTTTATCTATCCCTGAGCAGTTTTTTACCTACACCTAAGCGGAAATTCCCACACAAAGTCTCAATCCGAAAACAAAAAGCACCCTGTAAGGGGTGCTTTTCAAACTTTGTGGCTATGCTATTTTATTAGATACGTCTGATCTGCGCGCCGATGGCGTTCAGTCTTCCATCGATGTTCTGATAACCGCGGTCGATCTGCTCTACGTTGTCGATGATGCTGGTGCCTTCCGCGGAAAGAGCAGCAATAAGCAGTGCCACACCCGCGCGGATGTCAGGGGAAGACATCCGGATACCACGTAACGGAATCTTGTTGTCCTGGCCGATGACAGTAGCCCTGTGTGGATCGCACAGGATGATCTGCGCGCCCATGTCGATTAGTTTATCCACGAAGAAAAGGCGGCTCTCAAACATTTTCTGGTGAATCAGCACCGTTCCTTTGGCTTGCGTAGCTGTAACCAGCGCTACACTCAGCAAGTCCGGCGTCAGGCCAGGCCAGGTATGGTCAGAGATGTTCAGGATGCTGCCGTCAATGTAGGTGTCTACCTCATAATGGTCCTGCTCTGGTATGAAGATGTCATCCCCACGGAACTCCATCTTGATGCCCAGGCGTTGGAAGGTCTCGGGTATAAGCCCCAGTTCTGGTATCTGGCAGTCCTTGATCGTGATCTCGGAACCTGTCATGGCGGCTAGACCGATAAAAGAACCGATCTCAATCATGTCGGGCAGCATGCGGTGTTCAGTGCCCTGTAATTGCGCCACACCCTCAATCACCAGTAGGTTAGAGCCCACACCAGTTATCTTGGCCCCCATGCGATTTAGCATGCGGCAAAGCTGCTGTATATATGGCTCACAGGCGGCGTTGTAAATCGTGGTGGTTCCCTCGGCTAGCACGGCGGCCAGCAAAATATTGGCAGTACCCGTCACAGAGGCCTCATCCAGCAGGATGTATGCTCCTTTCAGCTTATCTGCCGTCGCGCTATAAAAGATGTCCGGGGTATCGTAATTAAACTTTGCACCAAGCTTCTCTAACCCTATAAAATGCGTATCAAGGCGGCGGCGGCCGATTTTGTCGCCCCCTGGCTTTGGCATCTTAGCCACACCAAAGCGCGCCAGCAGCGGGCCTACAATCATCACGGAGCCACGGATGGCGCGGCCCTGCTCTACAAACTGCTGTGTCTCCAGGTAATCCAGGTTCACACTGTCTGCCTTAAACTGGTAAGTATCCGGTGCAAGCTGCTCCACCGAAACACCCAGGTCACGGAGCAGCTCAATCAGTTTATTCACGTCCCGGATATCTGGCACGTTAGAGATGGTAACAGGAGCGGAGGTTAACAATACGGCACACAGAATCTGCAGCGCCTCGTTTTTAGCACCTTGCGGGTAGATGTCGCCTTTTAACTTGTTACCGCCCTTTACTTCAAATGAAGCCATTTAATCTTATTTATTTCTTTGGTTCGATGAGGTTCTTGTATTCTTGCGGTTGCGGTTTTCGCTGCCGCCACGGTTTTGCTGCTGGTCGCGGCGCTGGTTCTGGCTGTCCTGCTGAGGTTTCACATTCGACTCAAACAGGTTGTTGCGCTCGATCTGGGCCAGGTCCATATCCAACTGGCCTTTCGACAGCTGTTTGATATCATCCAGGATCACACCGTCGGTAATGCTGTCTTTGTTGTAAGAACGGTAGAGCGTTTTCATCAGCTTGCCCAGCGAAACGATCGCGGCATCACGCTCCTGCGGATCCTGCAACTCGGTTGCACGCTCAATCAGCAACTCTACGTTTTTGCCATAGTGCTTGTAGCGCGGCGTATCCATTGGGTAATCGATCTTTTGCGGCTTGTCGTTCAGGTACTCCATGGCGCTGAGCGGGTAAGGCGCATCCACGTCCAGGCTAGAGCCGGACATCACGAACAGGTGGTTCCAGAGCTTTTGCTGGTAGTCCTGGGTGTCACGTAGCTGCGGGTTCAGCTTGGCCATCAGGTTGATGAGCAACTGCGACAGTCGGGTGCGCTCTGAGCGATCTTCTACCTTGGTAATATAATTTACTAGGTCCTGCACATTACGGCCATACTCGCGCAGCAGCAGATCTTGTTTAAAAGTGGTACTAGCTTCCATTATTTCTTTTATCTGGATTCAAAATTAGGTAATTGAGCGCACTTTGGCTCACGGCGACATCAAATTCTTTCTGTACCCCTTATGGCTTACGCAAACAGGGGGCACAAGGTCAGGTAAAACGTAGCAGCCGTTCAGGTATACGCGGAACGCTATTTTAGTTTGACCCCATTGGGTACCGGAGTAGCGGGCTGTGCCAATACGATATCACCTTGCTCATCCTCGAAACCCGTAACGAGCACCTCCGACATAAACGGACCGATCTGTTTCTTGCCCAGGTTCGTGACGCACAGCACCTGGCGCCCCAACAAATCATCGCGGCTGTAGTGCCTGGTAATCTGCGCGCTGGACTTCTTCATCCCCAACGGGCCCAGATCGATCAATAACTGATAAGCGGGACGGCGTGCCTCCGGAAAGTCATTTACTTCTATGATGGTGCCTACGCGTATGTCAGTCTGCTCAAAGTGTTGCCAGGAAATGATCGGGGTATGTTCCGGCGCAAGGTGCATTATTTCCGTGGGGGTTGGCTGAGTTTAGTGATTATAGCGGTACAATATAATGCTTTTATACGATATAGCCGCATAAAGTTCCTGCTAGGTTGTACTTTAACGCCATAGAGGGATACGGATAGGGTTTTAAAAAAACATAATTTAAGTATCTTCGTTGGTGCCGAGCATGGCTACGACATCCTTAAACGCAATAAGTATGCTGAGAAAACTGACATTTACGTACCTCATTGCCGGGATTTTAGCCGGCGGCATGGCCGCCTGTGTGCCAATTGAGCAGCAAAGCCAGAGCGGCTCCGCAACGGGCACTACCGCGCAGGTGCCGCTGCGCTACGAGGATTATGTGTATGACCAGAGCATCCAATCTGTGCAGGCATACCTCGCCACTGGTATGGAGGATGAAGTACTGAACCCGGCAGTAACCCCGCTCAGCCAGGAGCGCCCGGTGGTGCTGGAGTTCGATAGGCTGAACGCGCAGCAGCAACGGCTTTTGGTAAAGCTCCGCCATTGCAATGCCGACTGGACACCCTCTACGCTCAACGACACGCAGTTCCTCTACGATTTCAACGAGTTTATCATCACGAATGCGCAGATCTCGGTCAATACACGCATTCCTTATGTACACTACACTTTTAGAGTACCCCGCGTGCGCTTAAGCGGCAATTACCTGATCGAGGTGCAGGAGGAAGGTGGCCGTACCCTCCTAACGCAGCGCATGCTGGTGTATGACAATGCTGTGGTGGTGGCCGCAAGGCTGGGTGCTCCCTTAGGACCAGGAGGCCGCGAGACACGCCAGCCCATCGAATTCAACATCATGTACCCCGACTTTGAGATCGTGAACCCGGCAATGGAAGTGAAGACCATCGTGCGACAGAATTACCGCTGGGACAATGCCAAGGTTATCCGGAAGCCAACCTATGTACAGGATGCACAGCGACGCCTGGAGTATGTATTCTTTGAGCCAAAGGACCTTTTCAAAGGGCTGAGTGAGTTCAGGGCGTTTGATACCCGTAGTCTTAACTTCCGAAGCATCGGCGTGCGCGAGATCAACTTGCAGACAAACCCGGTGGAGGTGCGGCTTATACCCGACAAAAACCGCCAGGCCATAGCCTATACCCAAGACCCGGACATTAACGGCAAGCGCATCTTCGGAAACAAGCAGTATGGCAACAGTGCCGTGAACGGCGATTATACCTGGGTGGAATTCAACTTGCAGGCTCCGGCAGCTTACCCGGGCGATGTATACGTGCAGGGAGAGCTTACAAACTGGAACCCAACCCAGGAGGCCCGCATGAAATACAACGCGGAGACGGGCCTTTATACCACGCAAATGCTGCTAAAGCAGGGCTACTACAATTACTATTATGCTTTGAAAGCAGGCGGCACAGAGCCGCTGGATGCCAGCTATTTTGAAGGCAGCCATTTCGCGACAGACAATATCTATGATATTCTGGTGTACTACCGCCCCCCTGGGGCACGGGCAGACTTACTGATTGGGTATGAAAGGCTGTACTTTAACCGAAAATAGCTAACCAGGTATAAGGTTTAATCAATAAGCTGAGAGCGTACCACCACGCCCTGGTGCAAGGTTTTGTGCACAGGGCATTTATTAGCGATTTCCAGGATCCTGTCGCGTTGCGTTTGGGTGAGCTTCCCCGTTACCCTTACATCCCGTTCAAAGACATCAATTTTGGCATCGGCATCCTGTTGGTGGGCTGTGTCTACGGCATGGTCTTTCCGGTAAGTAATATGTACTTCGATATCTTCCACGGGCCAGTTTTTGCGCGCAGCGTACATCTTGATCGTCATGGCAGTGCAGGCAGCCAGTCCTGAAGCCACGAGTTCGTAAGGGCTTGGTCCAAAATCGTTGCCCTCCATTTTCACGGGTTCATCGGCTGTCAGGTAGTGCTCTCCGGCCTTGATGGTGGTGGTAAAGGTGTCGGCTTGCTGCAACAGGGCCACTACCTGGTGCTCGCTGGTGAGCTGTGGGGCCGGGTAGCTGGGCAGATAATGCCTTGCCCATGTCGAGATCAGGTTCCCCGCGTAAAGCGAGTCAGTCTCGGTGTTGAGTAAATGATCTGCCCCATCCAGCGAGATAAAGCTTTTAGGGTGATGCGCCGCCTCAAACAGTGCAGCTGCATTGCTTATACCCACCACCGCGTCCTGCGGCGAATGCATGATCAGGATGGATTTGCGGAGCCCTTCCATCAGCTTCGGCAGCGTAACATTCACCAGTTCATCCACAAACTCTTTTCGGATCTTAAACGGCCTGCCCCCAATGCTCACCACTGCCTCGCCAGCTGTCTCAATATCTTCAAGCCGGCTTTTAAATAGCCTGGTCAGATGCTGCGGGGTGGCGGGACTGCCGATGGTGGCAATTGCCAGCACCGATTTCAGTTTGGCCGCTGCCATTATCGCCGCCGTACCGCCTAACGAATGCCCAACCAGCAGGGTAGGGGCCTGGTAATGCTCCTCCATGTACTCAGCCGCCGCAACCAGGTCGTCTACGTTGCTGGAGAAGGTGGTCTGCGAAAAGTCTCCCTCGCTCTCGCCTAAGCCCGTAAAATCGAATTGAAAAACCCCAAAGCCATTCGTGGCGAGCGCCCGGCTTACGTTGCGGACGGCATGGTAATTTTTGTTGCAGGTAAAGCAATGGGCAAACAGCACGAAATTATGCGGTTTCTGATCGGCCGGAAGTTCCAGGTTTGCACTTAGTTGGATGCCGTCTTTGTTCCGGAAGTATATCTTGTTCGATTGCATGTTGAGGCTTGCTAATGGCATTATGCGTGATAAACGCTGGTGTTCTTTGTTGCTTTTAAGCAGAACGGCTTCGCCGAGGCAGAGGTTGGATACGCTGCCACGGGGAAGCCGTTCGATGACTTTAAGCTATTGAGCCGGGAATTAGTTCTTCTCCCAGGCCCGGTGGCTGAACAAATCGTCTACTTCGGTATGGAAGATGTGGTTTGAGTAGTTGCTGAGCGTTTTCACGGCCAGTGCCAGGATTATTTCCAGCACGTGCTTCTGCTCAAATCCAGCCTCCAAAAACTCCTGCACTTCTGCGTATGTTGGGAAACCGCGCTTGTCGAACATAAGGCGTGTGAACTTTGAGAGTGCCTGCAGTTTTGCATCCGGAATCTCCTTGCCGTCGCGAATAGCGTTGGTCACATCTGCGGGTACTTTGGAGGCATTGTCAGCGATAAAACTGTGGGCGGCCACGCAGTAGGTACAGTTGTTCGCCACACTGATTGTCACGAATACTACTTCCTGCTCTACGGGGCTGAGTCCACTGTTCTTTCGGAAGTGGTCGTAGCCAACGGCATAGGTCTCCATCAAGCCAGGAGAGTTCACCATGTTGGCATACATGTTCGGGATCATACCCATCTGCTTGAGCGAGTTCTCCAGTAGCGGCTTTTGCAACTCGTTTGCATTATCAAGGTTTACGGGTTCAAGCGTGGTTTTAAATGATGAATTATCCATTGTTATCTTTAGTGTTAATTGAAAAATGTATGGTTGCGCCTTGCAAGTTGCGGCAGGTATACCCTGTCAAAATCAGCAGGACTACGGTTCAAACCAGGTGAGAGGTCAATTGTTATAATCTTCCTAAACTACGCTGGGATTTACAAGCTAAAAGGTCACGGTGTCAACTTCTGCCTGTTGCGGCTTTTCGAACCGGCTTACCTCGGGCTGTTCCTGGCTGAGGCGCAGGTTTTTGATCTGTGAGTAATAGCGCTCCTGTCCCAACTGGTCATTTTCAAAAGCATAACTGGTCAGCTTGGTCGGGAAAATCATGCCGTGGTGCTGTTCATAACCATCAAATTTCATCGCCTTAAATTCATCAGCTGCGTTTTTGTCGAAGTAGGTGATGGTATACAGCAGCCATTCGATGCGCTTGGTGGCTGGGTCCACTAATACGCGGTAACGGTCTTCCGGGGTGTCTCCCACATTTTCGCCAAAGGAAATCCCGATCACATTATAGGTTTTTCCCTGTATCATCAGGTTTTCCTCTTGCGAGTACTGCACGCCCGGATCGGCCAGCACGAAAGGCATTGCGTAAAAATAGAAGTACAGGTTGTGGTAGAAGCGGGGAGATTTACCCTCAAAGGCCGCTAGCGTAGGGCTAACCCATACCTCCGAGCCGTCATACCCAACGGTATACCCATCGCCCTGAACCAAGTCTTTCCGGGTATTGGTGTCGATAAGGTGGGTCTCTGTTTTCCCGTTGCTATTGTTATACAGCTCGAACTGCATGGAGCTGAGTTCCTGCCATTTCGCCAGACCACCGTGCGCTTCCAGCACCTCCTGGAAGTAGGCCGGGTAATCTGTTGGTGCGGTGGTGTCCGTTGCTTCATTGGGTCGGCAGGCCGTGCCAAGCAGCACTGCCAGGAAGAGGTAAAGGATCTTGTTCATACACATGGTTTTTTGGTGCGCGGCAACGCTGCTGTGTGTTCCGTTGCGTTGCTGCGCCTTTGCTCTACGTGTTTTTACGTGGCCTGGCCAGAGTAGCGGGCAATGTGAGGAGGTTGTCACCACCTCAGTTGTAACCCAAGCGATAACCCGGATGCTTTTCAATGTGTTCCTTTCGGAAGTATCCTGGCTGCATCTATACCTATTGTGCTTTTCGTACATAGCAAAACAGCTCTTCCAATTAAAACGATCGTCTGCCCATTTATGAAATTCCTGTCCCTTGTTGTTTCCCTTTTTATTGCCTTTGGTTGCCAGGGCGTCTCTACGTTAGGGGCAAGAGGCACCCAGCCGCCCTCGCACCAGCTTTGGGATGAATTGCTGCAGCAGCATGTACACCCGGATGGCACAGTCAACTACACTGGCTTTATAGAGGATAAGGCAAAGCTGAGCCGCTACCTCGACACTATCAGCCAACATCCGCCCGACAAAGCTGCGTGGTCACCGGAAGAGCAGCTGGCCTATTGGATCAATGCTTACAATGCCTACACCGTGAAGCTAATCATCGACCATTATCCGGTCAAGAGCATTACCAAGCTTCACCCTACGCCCTACATACCGGGTGTGCGCACCGTTTGGCACCGGGAGTTCTTTAAAATCGGAGGACA
Source organism: Pontibacter sp. CAU 1760 (assembly GCF_054482735.1). Taxonomy (NCBI): domain Bacteria; kingdom Pseudomonadati; phylum Bacteroidota; class Cytophagia; order Cytophagales; family Hymenobacteraceae; genus Pontibacter; species Pontibacter sp. CAU 1760. Next base: position 132,432 of record NZ_JBTLRL010000005.1, on the reverse strand, counting down.
AAAGGCCAGTCTGGATGAGATCGAGCACCAGGTGCTGCGGAAGCAGTTTGAGGAACCACGCATTCACTTCGCCATCAACTGTGCCTCGGTATCGTGCCCCGCGCTTCGTAACGAGGCCTACGTGGCCGACAGGCTAGCGGCACAACTCGAAGAGCAGGCCAAACGGTTTATCAATGATCCGAGCCGCAACAAGATCAACCCAGGACAAGCCGAGATATCCCAAATATTCAGCTGGTTTAAGGGCGATTTCACGAAAGATGGTAGCCTGGTGGATTTCCTGAATCGGTACGCGAACACGAAGGTCAAATCCGATGCAAAGATCGACTTCATGAAGTACGACTGGGACCTGAATGAGTAAAAACGCCTCATGCGATTGTCATGCTTATGCCATGACATCATGCATGTCTTAAGGCAAAATGGGGAGCACAGGTTGTTAAACTTCTCCAAAAGATATCGAATGAGGTTGAAAATCAGACGGTATCTACTATCTTAACTGAATTCCCTGACGGGCCATACCCTCAAACCGTTTCTATTTCAAAAAACACATCAGGAATGAACCTTAAAACCACCTTCGCGGCCCTTGCCCTCTTAGGCTGCACCTTTGCTGCCAATGCCCAGTCCGTAAAAAAGCATGGGCAGCTAAGCGTAGACGGCACGCAACTAAAAGACCAAACCGGTGAGGCTATAGTGTTGCGCGGTATCAGCTATGGCTGGCATAACTTCTGGCCCAGGTTTTACAATGCCGGGTCTGTGAAGTGGCTGCATAACGACTGGAAAGCTTCGGTGGTGCGGGCTGCCATGGGTATAGAGCCCCGAAACGGCTACCTCGAAAAACCAGAGTGGTCTAAGGAACAAGTAAAGGCTGTGGTGGATGCCGCCATCAAAGAGGACATGTACGTCATCATCGACTGGCACAGCCATAACATTAACCTGAAGGAGGCAAAGGCTTTTTTTACCGAAATGGCCCAAACGTACGGGAAGCACCCGCACGTTATCTATGAGATTTTCAACGAGCCGGATGAGGAGTCGTGGGATGAGGTGAAGTCCTACTCTACAGAAGTGATAGAGGCCATTCGGGCACACGACCCGGACAATATCATCCTGGTGGGTTCCCCGCATTGGGATCAGGACATTCACATAGCGGCCGATGCGCCGCTTACAGGCTTTGATAACCTGATGTACACGGTGCACTATTATGCTGCCACCCATAAGCAATCCCTGCGCGACCGCTGCGATTATGCCCTTAGCAAAGGGTTACCGCTTTTTATCTCTGAATCGGCGGGTATGGAGGCTACCGGTGATGGCCCGCTAAACTTAGAAGAATGGCAGAAGTGGATAGACTGGTCAGAGAGAAACAAAGTAAGCTGGATTACCTGGTCAATATCGGATAAGGACGAAACCTGCTCCATGTTACTTCCCTCCGCCAATGCAGAAGGTGGCTGGAAAGCAAAAGATTTGAAAGCGTCAGGAGAGAAAACAAGAGCTTTTTTGAGGCGCTATAATTCAAAGAAGAAGTAGGTCTGGCAGGGTTGATGAAACAGGTGCCCACAAATAAAAGCGGTGAAGGAACATGCCTTCACCGCTTTTATTTGCATCCGGTTGTAAAGCAAATTTTGCCCGTAAACGCTGTGCCTGTTATACAACTGACTGGTATTTTGTAATTTAGGCATCGGAATAATCAATATTAGATGAAAAAGCTATTATTTGCCTTAGCACTACTGGCAGCCGCGAGCTGTAGTGTTAAGAACCCCGAAGCAGGCAGTGTGCCGGAGCAGGTGGACAAAAAATGGTGGAAAGAGGCCGTTGTATACCAGATCTACCCGCGTAGTTTCCAGGACAGCGACGGGGATGGTGTAGGCGATCTGAAAGGCATTATTTCTCGGCTGGATTATATCAAAAGCCTGGGTATAGATGCCGTATGGCTGAACCCGATCTATGCCTCGCCTAACGATGACAACGGCTATGACATCAGCGACTACCGGGCCATCATGCAGGAGTTTGGTACCATGAAGGACTTCGACAAGATGCTGGAGGAGATGCACAAGCGCGATATCAAACTGGTGATGGATGTGGTGGTGAACCACAGCAGCGATGAGCACGAATGGTTTAAGCAGTCCAGAAGCTCCCGCACTAACCCTTACCGCAACTACTACCACTGGTGGCCAGCCGAAAAAGGCAAACCAAACTACCGTTACAGCCTTTTTGATGAGAAAGGCGATGCCTGGAAATATGACTCCCTGACCAATGCCTATTACCTGCACTACTTCTCGCAAAAACAACCCGACCTGAACTGGGAAAACCCTAAAGTGCGCCAGGAAGTGTATGACATCATGAAGTTCTGGGCAGAGAAAGGGGTGGATGGCTTCCGGCTAGATGCTTTCCAGTTTGCAGCCAAAGACACTACTTTCCCGGCCTTCCCGAAGGGGTTCGAGAAAAACTTTATCGACTACTACGCCATGCAGGGCGATTTGCACAAGTATCTGCAGGAGATGAACCGTGAGGTGCTGAGCAAGTACGATGTGATGAGCGTGGCAGAGGGTGCGGGCCGCAACTTTGAGGACGCCCATAAATTGGTAGATGCAGACCGCAACGAGTTGAACATGGCGTACGCTTTCGATGGGGTAGACATTGCCAAGCGGGAAGGGTATAGCCTGACGCATTTCAAGCATGTCTTTTCGAAATGGGACAGTGCTTTCGCAGAGAGTGGCTGGCTCTCGATCTTTCTCTCCAACCATGACCAGGCGCGCCTGGTGAGCCGGTATGGAAACGACAAGCCTGCGTTTAGGGCACCTTCCGCCAAAATGCTGCATACGTTTATCCTGAGCATGCGCGGCACCCCTTACGTTTACTATGGCGATGAGCTGGGGATGACCAATATCGGCTTCGATTCCATCTCGCAGTACCAGGACATTGCGGCCATCAACGGCTATAAGAAGGTGCTGCACGAAGGCGGAGATGTGAAAGCCTACCTCAGGACCTGAAATTCAGCTCTCGTGACAACGGCCGCACACCCATGCAATGGGATGATTCCAAGCACGCCGGGTTCACGAATGGCAGCCCGTGGCTGCCTGTAAACGACAACTACAAAGAAGTGAATGTAGCGGTGGAGGAGAAGAACCCGAACTCTATCCTGAACCACTTCCGGGAAATGGTATCGGTGCGAGATAAAAACCCCGTGCTAGTGTATGGGGCTTACAGATTGCTGCTGCCCGACCACAAGCAGGTGTACGCCTATACCCGTACCCTCGGCGACGAAAAGATGTTGGTCCTGCTGAACTTCTCGGAGCAAGAGCCGAGCATTACACTGCCTGACGACCTGAAGCTAAAAGATGTTGTGATCAATAACTATGACGCGGTAAAGGCAACAGGTAAGCGCGTGACGCTAAAGCCATACCAGGCTGTGATCTTTAACCTAAACTAAATGGTATAAACCTCCGGCTGGTTTACAAACAGAAAGAGGCAGGTATAGCACCTGCCTCTTTTTTATTCAATCGGTATGATGGATGGTCTGTACTTACACGTTGAAGCGGAAGTGCATGATGTCGCCATCTTTCACGACATATTCTTTTCCTTCCACGGCCATTTTACCGGCTTCCTTGATTTTGGCTTCGGTCTTGTACTCCTGGTAATCCGGCAGTTTAATCACCTCGGCACGGATAAAGCCTTTCTCGAAGTCTGAGTGGATAACACCGGCAGCAGCAGGGGCTTTCCAGCCTTTGCCAATTGTCCAGGCGCGCACCTCCTTAGGGCCTGCGGTGAAGTAAGTGATCAGGTTCAGGAGGCTATAGGATGCTTTTATCAGCTTGTTCAAGCCAGACTCTGTTAAGCCATACTCCGACAGGAACATTTCCTTTTCATCTGGGTCAGTCAGCTCCGCAATCTGCGCTTCGATAGAAGCCGAGATCAGCACCACCTGCGCGTTCTCGTTCTTTACGTGCTCGCGCAGGGCCTCCGAGAACTTGTTGCCGTCATTCATAGAGTCTTCGTCTACGTTCGCGGCATAAATCACGGGTTTGTCCGTCAGGAGCTTCAAATCTTCTACAGCCTCTTTGTCTTCTTCCGTCGCCTCCAGGCTGCGAGCGTTCAGGCCAGCCTCCAGGTGCGTCTTGTATTTCTCCAGGCTAGCCAGTTCTTTCTTGGCCTTTGCATCGCCGGATTTGGCAGAGCGAATCACTTTCTGGATTTTCTTATCTACAGAGTCCAGGTCTTTCAGCTGCAGCTCGGTATCGATGATCTCCTTGTCGGAGATCGGATCTACCTTGCCGTCCACGTGTACAATGTTTGGGTCTTCGAAGCAGCGCACCACATGGATGATGGCGTCTACCTCACGGATGTTAGCGAGGAACTTGTTGCCCAGGCCTTCGCCTTTGCTGGCGCCTTTCACCAGGCCGGCGATGTCTACGAACTCGATGACGGTTGGCAGCACACGCTCGGGGTGCACCAACTCTTCGAGTACCTGCAGGCGCTCATCCGGCACCGTGATCACACCCACGTTAGGCTCTATCGTACAGAAAGGGTAATTGGCAGATTCTGCCTTAGCATTAGAAATAGCGTTGAATAACGTTGACTTGCCCACATTTGGCAGTCCTACAATTCCGCATCTGAGTCCCATGATGAATATCTTTTAAATCAGGGCGCAAATATACGAAAATTTTGGCTGCGATGCGCGAAGCTTCTGGCCGGGGGGAAATGAAAAACCCATGGCAGGCCATGGGTTCGGTATAATTTTTATCTAAAAACGGGAGGGGATTACTCCCACTTCAGTTCGCTGTTATACGTTGGGGTTGCTTCTGCCTCAATGGCTTCCTCGGTGTCAGCGGGTGCCTCGTAAGGCGTGTCAAGCGAGGCCAGGGCTTCTTCAGTCAGAAGGTCAGATTTAACGTGCTCGATTGTTCCCTGAAGCGCCTCCATGAACTTGGCAAAATCTTCTTTGTAAAGGAAAATCTTGTGCTTCTCGTATGAGAAATTGTCCTCGTTAAATTTTCTTTTGCTTTCAGTGATGGTCACGTAGTAGTCATTCGAACGAGTTGATTTCACATCAAAGAAATACGTTCTTTTCCCGGCTCTAACTCTTTGGGAATAAATTTCTGCTTTTTCGTTGTTCTCTTCCACCGTTTTAAACGTTAAATTCGACTTTGTGAATCTAAAAGTAACATATATATCTGATATATAAAAATGCTTGAATTTAAAAATTAAGTTAATTTTTTCCCGTTATATTTGCAGTTGGACCAACAGGAAGTACTGTGAATATATGTTCGATAGTATTCTTATTTCTCCTTACCTTTTTTGGTAGCAGCAACCGCTACACGGCTCAGGGGAGCGCCTCCTATTACGCAGATCGCATGCAGGGCCACAAGACGGCCAGCGGCGAGCGGTACGACAAAACACAGCTCACGGCTGCGCATGCCACCCTTCCGCTGCAAACGCGGGTGCAGGTAACTAACCTCCGGAATGGCAAGGTGGTGGTGGTGCGCATCAACGACCGCAAGGCCCGTAACCGGCACAACATCATTGACCTCTCCCGCGCGGCGGCGGAGAAAATCGATATGGTTCGGGCAGGCAGTGCGCCGGTTCGGCTCCTGGAAGTCGAAAAAGAGCCATTCTCACAACAACCCGAGCCCGTAGCCGTTTCACAAGCAGTAGCAGAACCCAAACTGTAATTGCCCACCCCCATGAAGCAGCGCCTTTCCCTTGCCGACGTACAGAAATTTGAAAACATGGAGTTTCTGGCTAAGCAACTGGTAGAGGGGTTTATCACGGGCCTGCACCAGTCGCCATACCACGGTTTTTCGGTGGAGTTCTCGGAGCACCGCCTGTATAACAGCGGGGAGAGCACACGGCATATCGACTGGAAGGTTTTTGCCCGTACCGACAAGCTTTTTGTAAAGCGCTACGAGGAAGAGACCAACCTGCGCTGCCACCTGCTGCTGGATGTGTCGCCTTCTATGTATTACCCCACCGAGAATAAAGGCAAGCTGGTGTTCTCAGCGCTTTGTGCCGCATCCATCGCGACGCTGCTGCGCAAGCAGCGCGACGCCGTTGGCCTGGTTACATTTTCCGATAAAATAGAGCTGCAGACACCGGTTCGCTCCACGGGCTCGCACCTGCACACGCTGCTGCTATTATTACAAAAGCAGCTGGAGCAGCAGCCCACCGCCACCGATACCAACGTGGCCTCGGTAGTGCACCACATCGCTCAGCAAATCCAAAAGCGGTCCCTGGTCATTATCTTCAGCGACATGCTGAGCCAGCAGGATAACCTTGACGAGATCTTCGCTGCGCTGCAGCACCTCAGGCACCAAAAGCACGAAGTGCTGATCTTCCATGTGATGGACCGGAAAACAGAGGAGGAGTTTGACTTTGCGGAGCGGCCTTACGTGTTTGTGGACGTGGAAACAGGGCAGGAACTTAAATTGCAGCCCTCGCAGGTGCGGGAGCACTACAAGCAGGCAGTGGAGCACTATAAGCGCGAACTGGAATTGAAGTGCGGCCAGTACCGGATCGACTTTATACCTGTCGATATCAGCGAGCCTTTTGACAAGGTGCTGTACGCCTACCTGGTGAAGCGGGGCAAGGTCAAGTAATCCCTGACGTCTTCCGCTAACATTCACGATTTTTTTCTCAGTCCATAAGCATCTTTCCCGAAGCTGATCTTATCCAAAGTAGAATTGCGCCTTTTCGGAATCTATCATTGCGCCTTGATAGGGTTTAACCAATCAGCAGATAACCGTGATTTATTCGAGGTGTATATGCCCGACGAGGTATAGCTTTGCCTTGCCACAGATTTCCACGCGGTCGCCTAGGGCTTTGCATGCCAGGTACCCTTTTCGATCAGATAGCTGGATGGCCCTGAGTTGCTGCTTGCCTAGTTTAGCGGCCCAATAGGGGATGAGTGTGGTATGGGCCGAACCGGTTACCGGATCTTCGTTGATGCCGGACTGTGGAGCGAAGAAACGCGAAACGAAATCCACTTCTTCTCCCTTTGCCGTAACAATCACTCCCCGGGCAGGGAGTTGGGCTATTTTGGCGAAATCAGGCTGTAGGTTTTTAACCTGTGCCTCCTGTTCAAAAACCAGCATATAATCCGTCTTGCCTTTATAGGCCTCGATGGGCAGGAGATCAAACCCTGAGGTCAGTTCTTCTGTCAGGGGTACCGCCTCATAAATATCCGTGGGAAAATCAAGCGCGAGGTACTGCTGCTTTTTGGCAACAATAAGCTCTCCGCTTCTGTCGGAATAGAACCTGATTTTATCCCCCTGCATGCCCTCGTGGTTAAATAAGACATATGCGGCGGCCAGGGTGGCGTGGCCGCACAGGTCCACCTCCACAGTCGGGGTAAACCACCTGATCTCATACCTGTCATCCTGCTTCACATAAAAGGCCGTTTCAGCCAAATTGTTTTCAGCGGCTATTTGCTGTAGCAAGTCATCGGGCAGCCAGTTTACCAGAGGGCAAACTGCGGCAGGGTTTCCACCAAAAACCTTGTCTGTAAAAGCATCTACCTGATATATTCTCTGTTCCATGGGAGGTATAAAAAAGTGTACTAATACTACTGCTTAAGCCGGGGCGTTGTTCAGCGACTGCCAGAGGTATCTACTGGCAATGGTACGGTAGGGGCGCCAGTTCTCGGCGATCTCTATCATGCGTAGTTTCAGTGGCTTGCCTTTTTCTTCTAGGCCATAGTGTCGTTTCATCGCATTCTGTATACCCAGGTCGTCTGTCGGAAACACGTCGGGCCGCTCCAGGGCGAACATCAACAGCATTTCCACTGTCCAGCGGCCTACCCCCTTTAGCTGGGTGAGGTGCAGAATCAGGTCTTCATCAGCCATCGCGTCGATGGTGGCGTGGTCCATGTGGCCTGCTGCGGCAAAGGTAGCCACGTTGCGCACATAGCCTATTTTCTGAAAGGAAAGCCCTGCGCTGCGCAATGTCTCATCCGAGGCGTCAAGTACCAACTCCGGCGTTGGGTATGCATTCACAAACAAGGCAAGGAACCGTTGGAAAATGACAGCGGCTACCTTCGTGCTCAGTTGCTGCGACACAATGGCGCTCAGCAACCTCAGATAAAGGTCGTTTGATTTTGATGAGGCAAGCGGGCTCCCCTGGCGGATGATGCCAGCCAGCACCGGGTCTTTGCTCAGGACTAAATGTGCTTCGGAAGGCAGCGTGTTTAAACTCATGTAGTAAGCTTGTTTGCGACAAGAAGCTAAAAAAAACGGAGGCTGGCAACAGGTATGGCTGCAACCCTGCCAGAGAATGCGCCCGAACAGGCCTAGAGATAGCTTGCGAGATACATACTTGGGGAGAGGTATATATGAGGAGTGAGCAGCTGAGTGCCTGTCAATTCAGGCCTCGGCTGCTCACTGGAACTACTCTCACTGCAAGGGGAGGGAAGGGAGGGAAAGGCAGCTTCTACTCTGTGCTGAAAGAGTATATGAAAGCAGCTCCGACTGTAGTTTGGCTTTTCTTGGAATACGCGCCTGCGGAGTTCTCAAAGAATGCATCGTTTGATTTATCGAATCGCACTTCCGGCTTTATGTTAAAGTTTCCGCTTGCCAGCTTGATGTCGCCGGTTAAAGTAAGCGAGGCTACCTGCAACGGGCCAAAGTAACGAACTCCTTCAGGGTCAGAGAAGTATTCGGCGCGCATTCCGATGCCGAAATTCTGGCTGGTGGCGTAGTTCATGTACATGGCCGCGCCGCCCCACTTTGCGTCCTCAGACCAGGCGTTGCCTGCCTCGGCCTCGGCATTGCCGGTATAAAATGCGCCGTAAGCTGCGTTAATGCCAAGGTTCAGGGCGTCGTTCACCTGGTAGCTGGTGGTAAGGTCGTAGAGGCTGGTATAAGAGCCTTTGGTGTCACCGAAGTTAGAGAGGGTGTTGTATTCGTCCCCGCCAATCCAGTTCACAAACACATCCAGGCCAGCTACCGGTGCCAGGTGCGCCTGCGCGGTGATGGACTTTTTGCTGTTGAAATCTGTCAGGCCGTCCCAACCGTTCACTACGCCCAGCATCAGGCCAAGCTTATCATTTACAGCATAGTCAAGCTTCGCGCCGGTATGGTAGAACGGGCCGTTGCCAAACAGGTAAGACAGGCTGTAGTTAAAGTTAAGAGGAGCATCGATCAGCTCATAACCGATGTGCGTGCCATACTGCCCAATAGTGAAGTTTAACTTGTTAGTCAGCTCATAGGAAAGGAAGGCCTGCTTGATGACACGGGCAGTTCCCTCGTTTCCGAAGTTGCCCAGTTCCGCGTTCGGGCCGAAGGTAAGGTCAGCCACCACTGTCGCGCGTCCCTTGGTATAGGAGAACATGGTCTGCACAAGGCCAAGGGAGAAGTCGTTGTGCTTCGTGTCGAAGATGCGCCCCTGGTTGAAGCCGGACTCCGGGTTGTTGAGGTTATACTGGTAATAGGTGTCTACATAGCCGCTGATGGTCAGTTTGCCCTTGTCGGCAGCTTCATCTACCGCTATGTCCTGGGCATTTGCTATATTTGCACCTACAAAGCACGTAGCTGCAAAGAGTGATAGAAATCTTTTCATGTTCTTGCTTTTAGTGTTGGGAATATTTTGGGAAAAGTATTTGTAATGCTCCTTCTGCGGGTGCCGTTCCTGAGATTGCCGTCTCAGAAGCCACCTACTCATGCAGGAAGGGTATAAGTGCCGACATTAGAGCCTGGGCGTGAATGCTGTCGCTCAGCTCGCTTTGGTGGTAGAACGGTGGTAATGTCTGATCACATTACCACCTGTTTTACCTTCCATGTCAATAGAATTCGTTCGTACTGCTTATTTCATCACCGCGGTTTTTTGTGCCTCTTTGGCATTGCGTGTGTTCATCGCAATCATCATCTCCTTTTCGTCCAGGCTCATTTCGTAACCCGTTCCGCTGAAGTCTGGGTAGGCGTGCATCTTGTGTTCGTGGATATCCAGTCCTTCCACTTCTTCTCTGGCGCTCACCCTGATTCCGATAGTTGCCTTTAAGGCATACCACAGCAGGAAGGCGAAAGCAAAGCTGAACACACCAATCGCACCTATACCGATAAACTGACTGATCAACTGGTCTGTGCCGGCGAGCCCGCCGAATATACCCACGGCCAACGTTCCCCAGATGCCACACACCAGGTGTACAGAAAGCGCGCCTACCGGGTCGTCCAGGCGGATGCGGTCAAAGAACCCCACTGCCATCACGACTAGCGCACCTGCCACAAAACCGATGATGATGGAGTCGGTTACGCCCATCTGGTCAGCACCAGCCGTGATGCCTACCAAGCCGGCCAGAATACCGTTCAGCACCATCGTGATGTCGCTTGCTTTAAAGAGAATCAGTGAGAAGATGCATCCCCCGATGGCACCAGCTGCAGCTGCAAGGCTGGTCATCACCAGTACCCGCGATACCGCTCCCGGATCAGCAGACAGCACAGAGCCACCATTGAAGCCGAACCAGCCCAACCACAGGATAAACACCCCAATGGTAGCCAGCGGAATACTGTGGCCCGGTATAGGCTTGATCTTGCCATCCACGTACTTGCCGATTCTTGGCCCCAGCAGCATGATACCCGCCAACGCTCCCCAGCCGCCCACAGAGTGCACGATCGTAGAACCTGCAAAATCATAGAAAGGAACAGAAAGCGTGTTCAGGAAGCCGCCACCCCATTTCCACATGCCTACGATGGGGTAGCAGATGCCCACAAACAGGACAGAGAAAATGATGAAGGACGACAGTTTGATGCGCTCGGCTACAGCACCTGAAACGATGGTGGCAGCTGTTGCGGCAAACATGCCCTGGAAGAGGAAGTCAGTCCAGTAGGTATAGCCTTCGTTGTAGGCCGATGTTTCGCCGCCCTCTGGCAGTGGGATGCCCCAGCCCGAGAAGCCGAAGAAACTGCCCTCGAAGGCACCGCCCGGATACATCAGGGAAAAACCCCAGAGCGCATACGTGATCAGGCCTATGGCCGGAATCATACTGTTCTTGAAGAGGACGTTTACCGTGTTTTTTGATCGGGCCAGCCCCGACTCCAGCGTGGCGAACCCAAGGTGCATCACAAATACCAGGAAGATGGAAACCATCATCCAGACGTTGTTAGTGACAAATAATTCTTGTGACATGGTTGAAAATTTATGTTTGAAATTGGTTAAAAGTGCTTGAGAATTGCCTGTAACTACAGGGGGAGGGCCAAGGGGTTAAAGGGCTAATTCGCCTACCTCGCCATTTCGGATGCGGATGACGGATTCAACATCCATGATGAAGATCTTGCCATCGCCTACCTTTCCGGTGTTGGCAATGCGAAGAATGGTGGCTACCACGTCATCCACATGGTCTTCGGTGGCGATCAACTCGATTTTGGTTCTTGGTATAAACCCGACGCTGTAGGTGGTGCCCCGGTATACCTGCGATGAGCTGTGCTCCATTCCGAACCCTTTCACATCGTAAGTACTCATAAAGGCGATCCCTATCTCTGTAAGGGCTTCATAAACCTCCTCAAATTTGGATGTTCTGATGATGGCTTCAATTTTCTTCATTCTCTACGATCTTTTAGTTAGGGGTTGTTTTTATAGGGGGTATGTTTAATTATAATGCTAATGTATACACTGACCCCATATAAAACAATAGGGGTATGTGTAAAAATTTACAAAAGTTTTAAAAAAATGGGTGTATGGTTGGGACCCTTTTAGCGAAAAGAGTAGTTTGTTAGCATATTCGATATTCATGTAAACCATTCCAAAACATGAATACTAAGCAAATAAAGGGGGTATGGGTATAAATATGAAGCTATGTAAGGATATGGTAGTGTTTGGATATGGTTGTTTAATAAATAACTATTAAAATCATCTGATGGGGGTATTAAAAAGTAGGGGGATATCAGAGAAATTTCTAGAACAACGAAATTAGGAGATCCTGTAGAGGAGCCATAAAATCAGAAAGGGGGAACGCTGACCTGGCAGCGTTCCCCCTTTCTGATTTTATGGTGTTTTGTACTATAGCGTGGCGGCGGTCACTTGATTCAGGGATTGCAACACCTTTAAGGTACGCTGTAACATTTCCTCAGTCACATCCAGGTGGGTGACAAACCGGATCATCTGTGGCCCGAAACTGGACGCACGAATTCCGTTGCTGGCCAGCAAATCCACGAAAGCCTTATCGGTATACCGCTGGTTTAGTTTAAATATGACGATGTTCGTTTCCACGGGCAGTACGCTTTCCACATAGTCTGTCTGCAGCAGTGCTTCTTCCAGAGCTTTGGCCATCTGGTGGTCCGCTTGCAGGCGGCTGATATGGTGGTCGAGGGCATAGGTGCAGGCGGCAGCCAGGTATCCTGCTTGCCGCATACCACCTCCCAGCACCTTTCGCACCCGCTTCGCTCTTTTGATAAAGGCATGGCTGCCCAGTAACACCGAGCCCACTGGGGCTCCGAGCCCTTTAGAGAGACACACAGAGATACTATCGAAATACTTGCCGTACGCCAATGCGTTGTCGCCGGAGGCCACAAGGGCGTTAAATACGCGGGCGCCGTCCAGGTGCAAGGCCAGTGCATGGCGCTGGCATACCTCAGCGATGGCCGCAATCTCGGGCAGGGTATAAAAGGTGCCCCCACCTTTGTTGCAGGTGTTCTCCAGGGCCACCAGCTTAGTTTCCGGGAAGTGCACGTTGTCCAGCGGACGGATGTGGGCTTCTACCTGCTCGGGTGTCATCTTGCCCCGGTTGCCATATACCAGGGCCATCGAAGCGCCGGAGTTGAACGGGATGCCGCCTCCCTCATACTGGTAGATGTGGGCCGTGATATCACAGATGACTTCGGTGAGCGGCTGCGTGTGCACTTTGATGGCGATCTGGTTGGTCATGGTGCCGGAAGGGCAGAAGAGGCCAGCCTCCATCCCGAACATGGCTGCCGCTTTTACCTCCAGTGCATTGATGCTGGCGTCTTCCCCGTACACGTCGTCGCCCACCTCGGCACCGAACATGGCTTGCAGCATGGCTGGCGTGGGTTTGGTAACGGTGTCAGAACGCAGGTCTGTTATTTGCATATCAATTAGATTCTCTAAATACTTTACTTTGTAAAATTAAAAACTTACTTTTGCCGTTCAAATTAAATATTGCAACGATGGGAGTTACTAGATTAAAAAGAAAAGATCGCAAGAACAAGGCAAGAGCAAACAACAAGGTAGCGCGTATCAAGCAGCTGCTGTTAACGCCTGTAATTAAGAACGTTGACATGGACGAGCTGAGAGCTCAGTTCGGTGAAGCACCTAAGAACAAGAAGGAAAACACCGAGGAGCCCGCTGCCAAAACAGAAGAAGCTTCTGCTGAGTAGTTCTTTTTAGGGGTATGTAAGCCCATCTGCCTGCCGCTGCTATTCCAGCACAAATGGCGGCGGCTTACTAAAAAGATTTCAAAGTGTGTTTGCTACGGCAGGCACACTTTTTTTATGCCCTTTTGCCAAGCTCAATCACCTGCAGGTCCTGTATCTTGCCGTTTTCTATAGCAAAACGCACCATAGTGCGCACCTTATGGAAGCCGTGCTTGCCTGCAGCCCCTGGATTGATGTGCAGCAGGTTGCCCAACTTTTTGTCTGGCATCACTTTGAGGATGTGGGAATGGCCGGTGATGTAAAGTTGCGGTGGGTTTGCTTTGATCAGTTCGCGCACATCGGGGTGATATTTGCCGGGGTAGCCACCGATATGCGTCATGAGCACATCCAGGCCCTCCACAGCGAAGCGTTCTACCTTCGGGTACAGCTGGCGGACATCGGCCCCGTCGATATTGCCATATACCCCACGCAACGGCGCTATAGCGCTGAGGCGCTCGGACACTTCTGCTGTGCCGAAATCGCCGGCATGCCATATCTCATCCCTGTCCGAGAGCAGCCGTAGTATCTGGTCGTCTAAATAAGAATGGGTGTCGGAGAGGAGACCTATCTTTCGCATGCTTTTTCTGAGATTTTATGCCTAAACGTTTTCGCTGCTGCCCATTTTAGAGTAGACAGCACTGCCAGGAAAAATGAAGGCGAAGCCTTCGCCCCGCCCTTTGATGTGAACTGTTGCAACCCTTGCGCTGTCGCGAAGCTATACCCCCCAGGTTTCAGGAGACTTGCGCCACTGCGCCAGGGTGTCCATCGCGTCTGCCGGGATGTAACCGTTTGACAGGGCTGCCTGGGTCAGGGCGCTATAGTCGCTAAGGCAGTGCAGGGTGATTCCTGCTTGCCGGAAGTTCTCGTCTGACACGGCAAAGCCGTACGTGAAAATAGCGGCCATACCGATCACCTCAGCGCCGGCAGCCTGCACGGCGGCGGCGGCCTTCAGAGAGCTTCCGCCCGTCGAGATCAGGTCTTCCACCAGCACTATTTTCTGGCCCTCCAGCAGCCTTCCCTCAATCTGGTTGCCCATGCCGTGCTTCTTCGGCTCGGGTCGCACATATAGGAACGGCATCTCCAGCAGGTCGGCCACCAGGGCTCCCTGCGCAATGCCAGCCGTGGCCACGCCCGCAATAGCATCCGCTTGCGGATAGTGAGTTTTAATCAATTCTGCTAACTGTTGCTTGATGTAGCTGCGTATATGTGGAAAGGAAAGCGTGACACGGTTATCGCAGTATATCGGCGAATTCCAGCCGCTGCTCCATTTAAACGGCTGTTCAGGTCTGAGTTTAACCGCCTCTGTTTCCAGCAGGTACGAGGCCACCTGTAGTGCTGTGTTTGTAGAATCCATGGCCGAATTTACATAAATATTCTTCCTTTTTCAGCTTGCTGATTTTGTTTCAGTTGATTTATTTATTGCTTTGTGTAAAATACGGTTTCATCAGAAGCACCCAAGCGCATGAATGTTTTTATAAACGATATCCCTTTGATCATTAAGAAGGCGACAGAAAAGGTGTACAAGCATGAGTATGACTTGATGCTGAAGGCTTCCGATCATTTCACCTCCAAGGATTTGGTAGGGGATGTGATCATCAAGGACGCTGATGCCCACCTGATCGACCGTATCGTGCGGTTGATGGAGGTGAAGAAGCTGAAGAAGCTACGCTCGCTGACGCTGGTGACCGATAAAAAGAAAAAACTCATCGAGCACCTGAAAGATCAGTTTAAGATTGTGCGTGCAGCCGGTGGCCTTGTGCTGAAAGACGACAAGATCCTGATGATCTACCGCCTGGGGGTATGGGACCTGCCGAAAGGCAAGCTCAACAAGAAAGAGAAAGTACAGGAAGGCGCCTTGCGCGAAGTGGAGGAGGAGTGCAACATCCAGGTGGAAGTGGCCAAGAAGCTACCCAAAACCTGGCACTCGTATGCCTACAAGGGCAAGAAAATACTCAAGAAAACCAGCTGGTACGTAATGACCTGCACCGACGACAGCCTGATGAAGCCGCAGGCCGAGGAGTTTATCGAGGAAGTGCGCTGGATGACACCGGAGGACGTGCTAGAGGTGCTGCCGAAAGCTTATACCTCCATCGCCTTTATTGTCCGACACTATCTGCAATCTCTGAAAACCGGAAAGGTATAAACTGATCCACGTTGCCGCCAAAACGGTGAATTTCCCGGATAATGGACGAGCTGATGGCCGCCAATTGAGGGGATGTGATCAGGAAAACGCTTTCCAGGTCATTGTTCACGTGGCGGTTCGCCTGCGCGATGGTGTTTTCATACTCAAAGTCGGTGGTGTTCCGGAGCCCGCGCAGCAGGAACTGGGCGCCCACCTCGCGCGCGAACTCTGCCGTAAGCCCCTTGAATGTCTGCACCTTGATGTTAGGCTCGTCCTTGAAAAGTGCTGTCATCACCTCAAACATCTTCTGAATAGGTATGTAGCGCTGTTTGCTGCTGTTATTGCCAATCGCCACGATAACTTCGTCAAACAGTTTGGCACCCCGCATCACCACATCGTAGTGTCCGTTCGTGAAAGGGTCGAAAGAGCCGGGAAACAGGGCAATTCTCTTCATAAGTTATTTCTGATTACTGGATGCTGACTAGTTAAATTTAGTCTGGTATAAGTGGCCAAGAGTTTCGAACGTGGGTGGAATTCTAATAACACCCGATTACTCCTTTTATCTCGATTCGGGATTGATGCTATTCGCTTAAATGCAGGCTGTATAGCTCAAAATACCGGTGCTCAAACATATCATGGAACTTGTAGCTATACTCCACATCGGTTGGTTTCCTGCCTAGCTTTACCTGCCGGATATACTTCTGCAGGATATGGAACAGGGAAGAGTCGTGGGTGATGTCGCCCCACGCTAGAATGGTTTCCTGCTCCGGGTTCAGTTTCTGCTCCTGCATCACAAACACGATAAAGTAAATAAAGTCTTCGGGGCTCTGGTACGGGAACACATTGCAGAACTCCAGCCCGTTTTCACTTACAATGAGTATCGTTACAAAATTGCGCTCCACGAAAACATTCATCTGCCTGGTAGCACTACGGCCGGTATGGTGCAGAATACTTCGGATCAGCACGCTGGTCTGGTGCAGCACCTTTGGCTGGGATCGTTGGAAAATATCCTGCAGCGCCTCGTAAGCAGCCGCATCCACCGAAAAGATATTCACCGCCTCTAAGCCGCCATGGCGATGGGCCAGCACAACATCCTGCAGTTCGTTCAACTCGCTGTGCAGGCGCAGGTAATCTTCCCGGTGTGCCGGGTCGTAAAGGGTTTCAGGCACCAGCGTAAAGTGCTGGTTGCTGAAAGAAGCCCGCACTGCATTCCACTGGGTTTCCTGTAGTAAAGGGTTCTCTGAGGCAATCAGGCGCAACTGCTCAGCCATCTGCAAAGGTGTGAATACCGTGATCAGCTCATAATCCTCAAGCACCACAAACTTATTCCGTACGGTGTCTACTACAGCCAACCGAATGGCCTTTTGGCTGAGCGAAAGGTATAAATTACAGTAAGAAGCCTGCGAAAGCGCAAATGCTTCGTCCTGGATTTTATGGGAAAGCCGGTAATGGGTGTTGATGGTATTCAAACTGTCAGATTTAAGGTGCCTTTTTGCAGCTGGCAAGGTATTGCAAGTATATAAAAATTATGGCAAATGGCCGCAACGTGCTGTTATGCCAGAAAATAATGATTCATACCTAGCAGGTCGTCAAGGGAATAAAGCAGTTGTAGCGTGCGGTGCTTGTCCTGTAAGGGGATAGCATTTAGTTCCTTCAAAGAGAGCCAATCGACTTGCTCCAGCAGTTGCTCACCGGCATTCGATTCAGGGTCCAGGCCTGTCTCAAGGCTTCCGCCTACCACGCTTACCTCAAAGAACAGCTCCACGGCGTGAAGGGGGGAGCGTAAAAACTCGTTCACGAAGAGGAATCTGTTGACACGCACGTTTAAGCCGGTTTCTTCCTTGAACTCGCGGGCCAGGCCCTGCTGCATGGTCTCGCCATACTCCAGGCCGCCTCCGGGCGGCGACCAGAACGAGTCGTTGCCAACGGTGTGGCCGTGCTTCACTAACAGGAGCTTATCATCTTGAATGCAGATGCCGCAAACCCGCACCCGAAGCTTTTCGGAGTAATTAGCGGCAAGTGGGTTAATTGTAGCCATATTTTGTGAATTTTGATCCGGGCAGTACTTTTACTGCATGATACAAACATTTAATCCTGACTTTGAGCAGGACATTCGGGTGAAGTTGGAGCGCCAGGAGTTTATGAAGCTGATGGGCTTCGAAGTAACAAAGATAGAAGTTGGCAGGATAGAAGGCGAATTGAAACTGGAGAAAAGGCATTTGCAGCATAAAGGTTTTACCCACGGTGGCGTGATCGCCACGCTTGCCGACATTGTGGCGGGCTTTGCTGCCGTCAGCCTCGTTCCCAAAGAACACCAGGTGGTAACCGCCGAACTGAAGGTTTCTTACTTCCACCCGGGCATTGGCGAGAAGCTGGTGGCGAAGGGGTACGTGATCAAGCCAGGGCGCAAGCTTAACTTTTGCGAGGCCGAGGTTTATGCGCTACAGGGCGACTCGGAACCACTGCTGATCGCAAAGGCCTCGGCCACGATGGCAACCATTACGCCAGCCGACCTGCAGGCCCGCCAAGAGGCGCTGAATCAATAGTGGCTTTAAACGCTTGTAAGGGCACTTTCATATTTATTTTCAGGAAATAGAAGAAATAAACGCTAAAAGCTGAACATTTTGATCTTGTTTTATGTACTTTTAGGGAAAACAAAATTATTATCATGAACAAAGGAGTAGTAAAGTTCTTCAATGAGACAAAAGGATTTGGTTTCATTAAAGATGAAAATTCAGGACAAGAGTATTTCGTACACGTTAGCGGTCTTGTTGACGAGATCAGAGAAAATGACGAAGTAACTTTTGAGTTAAAAGAAGGAAGAAAAGGACTAAACGCTGTGAACGTTAAAAGAGCTTAGTTCTTAGACATACACGTTAGTTAAAAAACTCAAAAAGCCCTGCCTTATGGTAGGGCTTTTTTGTGCCTTACACTTTGCGGCTGTATCTTTACCTTAGTCGCCACGGCAACCAACGCCGGCTATTACCATTATCTGTTAACTTACCGCATGCGCCCCCTAGAAGCCTTAAAGCATAACTTCCCGTTCGAACCTACCGATGACCAGGCCCAGCTCTTCACGAAGCTGGAGGAGTTTATACTGGCGAAGCAGGAAGAGCGGCAGGTTTTTCTGCTGAAAGGGTATGCCGGTACCGGAAAAACCACGGTGGTAACCTCGCTGGTGAAAATCCTTAACACGTTTGGGTATAAGTATGTGTTGCTGGCACCCACCGGGCGTGCTGCCAAGGTGATGGGTAGTTACAGTGGCCGGCCAGCGCAAACCATCCACAAGAAAATTTACCGCCAAACGGCCAACCCTTTTTCAGAAGGCCTTTCCTTTACAAGGCAACCCAACAAAACGGACAATACCTTTTACATTGTCGATGAGTCCTCTATGATCTCAGATGAGAGTGGATTCGGGGACAAGGGATTGCTGGAGGACCTGCTGAGTTATGTGTTTGATAAGAAGAACAACAAGCTGCTGCTGATCGGGGATACAGCCCAGTTGCCCCCGGTAGGGCAAACGCTCAGCCCCTCGCTGGATGCTGAATACCTGAAGCAGAACTTCTGGTGTAACGTGCAGCAAATGGAGTTGCGCCAGGTGATGCGCCAGGCCGAGGCCTCGGGTATACTGATGAACGCCACCAAGCTGCGTGATCAGATGAAGCAGGAACCTCTCGAGATCAAACTTTTTACCAAAGGTTGGCGCGACATTTTCCGGATGACGGGAGAGAAGCTGGAAGACGGCTTGCGGTATGCCTATGATAAGTTTGGAGTTGAGAACACCATTATCATCTGTCGCTCGAACAAGGCGGCAAACCTCTATAACCAGCATGTGCGGCGGCGCATCTTTTTTGCCGAGGATGAGCTTGGGGTAGGGGATTACCTGATGATTGTCCGTAACAACTACTTTTGGCTGCCCAAAGAATCGGACATTGGCTTTATGGCCAACGGCGACTTTGTGGAGGTCACCAAAATTATCCGCTACGAGGACATGTATGGCTTCCGCTTTGCCGATGTCCGGATCCGATTCGTGGACTACCCGGATGCGCAGGAAGAGGAAGTCAAGATTATGCTTGACACCCTCTATACCGATACGCCTGCGTTGCCTACCGACCAGAACCGCAAGCTGTATGAAGCCGTGCTGGAAGATTACATGGATATCAAAACCAAGCGGGAGCGTAACAAAGAACTGAAGAAAAACCCATACCTGAACGCGCTGCAGGTCAAGTTTGCCTATGCCCTGACTTGCCACAAGGCGCAGGGCGGGCAGTGGAAAGCGGTGTTCGTGGATCAGGGGTTTTTGAAAGACGATATGATCAACGAGGAATTTGCCCGCTGGCTGTACACAGCGCTCACCCGCTCTTCGGAGGAGTTGTACCTCCTGAACTTTAATCAGCAATTATTAGTTACGTAACAAAAGAAAATCTTATTTTGCATCGTTATATGTAAAATTCAGTATAAGCTATTGCAATAACCTTAACCTTTTATCAAGACAGAGATGAAAAAAGTACTTCTTTCTTTTGCTTTTGCAGCGCTAGTAGCTGGAGGCACCATGGCTCAGGAGCAACCTAAAGCTAAGGCTACTGCTCCACAAGTGCAGGCTACTAACGGCCCAGGGCTTACGTTTGAGGCGACTGAGCACAACTTCGGCGACATTAAGCAGGGAGATGTGGTAGAGCATACCTTTAAGTTCACGAACACGGGCACACAGCCGCTGGTTATTGAGCGCGTAGATGTAACCTGCGGTTGCACCACGCCAAACTGGACCAAAGAGCCTGTGATGCCAGGTAAGACTGGTTTTGTTACGGCCAAGTTTAACAGTGCCGGTAAAATGGGCCAGCAGAAAAAAGCAATCACTGTGCACTCTAATGCGGCCGATGGCGCCAAGTATGTGTATATCGTGACCAATATCCAAGACAAGTCTACTGCCAGTGCAGTAAAACAATAAGTATCGCTGCAACTGCAGCTACCAACAAAAAGAGCCGCTCCGATAAGAGTGGCTCTTTCTGTTTTGGGAGGAATGATGCTACAAATCCAGATGGGTTTGGAACGTTCGTTCACTAAAATGCTTTCAGTACGGCATAGAACAGGGCACCCCAACCCACAATCAGCGCTGTGCCGCCAATAGGCGTTATCGCGCCTAACCAAGTGATGCCTGTTAAGCAGAGGGTATAAAGAGAGCCTGAAAAGACTAGGATGCCCAGAAAGAAGCACCAGGCCGCTACCTGCAGGGCCGGTTGCTCTACCCGGAACAAAAGCAGGCCAATGGCCAGCAACGCCAGCGTGTGGTACATCTGGTAGCGAACAGCAGTCTCAAAGGTGTCTACTCGGTTGGTTTCTCGAAGCATCGGTCCCAAGGCATGCGCCCCGAAAGCCCCGATGGCTACCGTTAACGCCCCAAAGGCTGTGGCGATCAATAATATCGTTTTTTGTGTCACGCTAATAGGGTATGTGATGTGAAGGTCTGTTGATTGTAGTGCAGCAGGTATAAGGGCTACAGCACCCGGCATTCAGAAATGCTTCGCCCGAAGAATTACTCCTGGTCGAGCGCCTCGACAACCTGTTCCTCAAACTCGTCCTGGCTCTCATACTGCTCGAAGTCAAGCTTCTTATTGTTTGCTTTCAATTCTTTAATCACATCGTAGGCAACGGCTAAAGGCTCAGCCTCTTTCCCGCTCAGGTCAGCGCCCCAGTCGGCCCCGAGTAAAAGGCCATCGCCATACATACCCACACACCAGTTTTCCAGAAACTCAACGAGTGATATTTTTTCAGTTACATAGTTTTCCCATTCATCTTCAGAACAGGCGGCAGCGCCTTCCTGTGTCGACCAGAACAGAATAACTTCATTTTCCGCGTCTTCTGCGGAGTTAGAAGTTGCCCAGGTCTCGTCTTTGGTTAGTCCCCACACGGCATCTGTTTCGACAATTCGCTTCACAAACGCTTCATAAACTTTGTCAGGCGTGGCGGCAGGTTGCATCATAAATGGTTAGGTATTTTTAATTTTAGTTAAAGTCTCAAGAGGTCAATCAGCTTGTTTTCGCCAAGGTTATGGCTTCAGTTGGGTAGCAGGGTCGTGGTGCGCACAGCATATTAGCCTTAATGGCCTATGAAGATCAAAAGTATATATTTTAAATCATAATTTTTGAAACAGATTCGGATAATCTGAAATTATTCCATCTACTCCCATGTGTTTTAACTGCTGCATCTGCTCCAAATCGTTTACCGTCCAGGGAATTACTTTTATTTGCTTTTGATGCGCTTGCTGCACTAATTCCGGGGTTACAAGCCCATGGGCAGGACTATAGATGGTTGGGGTGAAGCCTAAAGTGGAGAGGTTCTCTTTTAAGGTAGCCTTATTCTCAACCAGCAGCGCTGTTTTAACATCTGGATATTTTCGGTGCAGCACCTGGAGCGTACGCACATCAAACGACTGAATTATTACCCAGGGTAGCAGGTCCTTTTGCTTGATAACGGCAACTAATTTTTCGACAAACTCCTGCGGCTCCGGGTGGTATTTGTTATCGCTTGCAGGCTTTGATTTTGTTTCGATGTTGTAAAACACCTGCGGCAATTGGTGCGCCTGCAAATAGGTTTGAACAGTATCGAACACTTCAGCCAGGAGGGGTTTGTAAGCGGGGGCCAATACCTGTTCCGGAAAGCGGCGATGGGGTTTAGAGCCTACATCAAACCCCCTGATCTGGCTGTATGGCATTTGGTACAGCACGAATTTACCAGCGTCTGCCTCCGGTATCTCAGCACCATCGGGGAGCAGTTCGTGGTCGGGGTTGAAGTACGGATCATGCGAAAGCAGCACCTGGCCATCCTGGCTGATGTGCACATCCATCTCCAGCGTCGTGACGCCCAGCTCCAAAGCTGTCACCATGGCTGCTAAGGTGTTTTCTGGGCGCAGGCCGCGTGCCCCGCGGTGCCCTTCCGTATCGAATGCCGGTAAGCTGGCAGACTCCGTTTGCATATGCTGAGAACAGGAGGTTAGAGTAAGCAGGAGCAGAGCTACACCTGCCGTAAGCAAAGCGCTTCGAATCATCTATACATCAGAACTAATACACATTTATGATCAATTATAGTTGCGGCTGCCAAATACGCCGCTGCCAACCCGAATCATGGTACTGCCCTCTTCCACGGCCAGTTTCCAGTCAGAAGTCATGCCCATAGATATTTCCCTGAAGTCGTCGTTGGCGAAAAAGAAGGTTTCCTTCAGGTTCTGGAAGCATTCGCGGAGATAAATGAACTCCTGTCGCAGCTTGTTTTGGTCTTCTGTGTTGGTGGCAATGCCCATCACGCCGGTCAGCCTGATATATTTCAGTTGGCGGTATTCATCGGTTTGCAACAGGGCCACCGCCTCGTCATACGTCATCCCGTATTTGGTCTCCTCATCCGCGATGGAGAGCTGCAGCATACAGTTTATGGGAGTGGTGCGCCCAAACATCTCCGCCCTTTTGTTGATTTCCACTAGCAGTTTCAGGCTGTCCACAGACTCGATCGTGTCGATGAACTCCGCAATGTATTTTACTTTGTTTGTCTGCAGATGGCCGATCAGGTGCCAGGCAATGTCATGCGGCAGCAAATCACGTTTCTCGATCAGTTCCTGCACTCTGTTTTCGCCGAACAGGCGATGCCCGGCATCATAGGCTTCTTTTATTTTCTCCACAGAGTGGGTCTTAGAAACCACTACCAGGCGGCAAGGCGTGGTCCGGAGTTGAGCATCAAAGTAAAGTATATTTTCAGCGATAGACATGTTGTTTGATCGTAGGGTTAATGATATAGTTATGAATATAACAGCACTTGTTTAAAGCCCATACCTGATGGTGGTACTGCTTGAGCCGAATCCGTAAGCTGGTCGCGGGCAGCTTAATCTTCCAGCACGTTGGTTAAAAAGGTGTTTTTAAGCAGCATCCAGAGCACCAGCATCAGGAGAGCCCACTTCAAGTATACCTGGTAATAATCCTGGGTGTCGCGGAAGCGCTTTTCGGTTACCTCCGTTTTCTCCAGTTTGTTTATATTCCTGAAAATCTCTTGAAGCGCATCTTTGCTGGCCGCCCGGAAGAAGCTGCCTTCTCCCAGCGTGGCAATCTTGCGCAACGTAGACTCATCCAGCTGTGTCTCTACCAACATCGTTTTGCCAGTTTCCTCGTCTGTGTAAGGCACCTGTCCATCTTTACCGATACCAATGGTATAAAGTTTTATACCATAGGCAAAGGCCAGTTGGGCCGCCAGTTCCGGGTCGAGACTACCGGCCGTGTTCTCTCCGTCACTGATGAGGATGATCACTTTGCTTTTCGCCTCAGAGTCTCGCATGCGGTTAATGGCCACGGCCAGGGCGCTGCCAATGGCCGTGCCGTCGTTAGGAATCATTTTAAAACCGATGGAGCTGATGTTCTCGCGCAGCAGTTGGTAGTCTGTGGTCAGGGGGGAGAGTGAATAGGCGTCGCCGGCAAAAACCACCATACCGATGCGGTCCTGTACCCGCCCTTTTATAAAGTCCATGGCTACCTCTTTGGCGGCGGTTAGCCTGTCAGGGGCGATGTCCTGCAATTCCATGGATCCTGATACATCCAGCGCTAACACAATGTCAATTCCCTCAGCGGTTTGCTCTACCTGCTCGTTCACGCGCTGCGGCCGGGCCAAGGCGACCAGCACCAGCATGATAAACAGCATAAACACTACTTGTGGTATATACCGTAGCAGGCTGGTCCACTGCCAACGTACCTTGCTTTCAAACAGCGCCAGGTCCAGTTTATTTCTGGAATTGAGCGTGAAAAGCCATTTGAGCAGGAACAGCAAGGGGACAGCCAGCAACCCGTATAACACCAGCGGGTACACCCAGTCGAAGGAGCGGAACGTGCCGAGCGTGAACCACTCCAGGCTAAGCCACTCCCAGAAGTTATCGCTTATTCCTTGCATTCCTGATTATTTCTCGGTGAGTTTTGTAACGAGTTTTCGCAAAGCGGCGCAGCATTCCGAGCGCAAGGTTGGTTTCCCCCTCATACTCTGATTGCAGGTTGCCATATATGGTTTTGTCGCAGATGCGCAGGGCGGTATTCACCTCTTCGTCGTTTTCGTAAAATTCCACAATCTCCTTCGTAGTGAAGGAGTTGATCGCGCTTCGCTCTAGCTTGGTTAAGTAGTTCTTCCAAAGCGATACGCCTTTCTCCAAGCTCTGGGCTGCCCCGGATTTTTTAAAGCGGTCTTCGTGGGAGTTGTAGCGAGAGGCAAAGTACACGTGGTCTTGCCGGAGGCGGTAAAGCTTGTATTTGCGTTTTATGGCCTGCCCGAAAATCAACCATACCAAGCTGATGAACGTGGCGGAGGCAACCAGCCACAGGATAAGCGAGGGCCAGTTAAAGCGTCGCTCCACCGAAGCCAGCGCTGTATCTGCCTTCACCTGCAGCGGCTCCTGCACCAGGCTTACCAACTGCTTCAGGACCACCGTGTCAGTCGGTGCGTATACCATCTGTGTATCTGTCGGGCCCAGCACGTAAACGGGCAGCGACAAAGGCTGAAACGCAGTCGTCTCGAAGGTGCGCAGGGTATAAACGGCACTGTCGGTGCTGATGCCTGCCAGGGTATAGGTCGGGTAAAACTCCTTGGTCACCAATTCGAAAGGGGCGAAGTTATATTTCTCAGAAGGCAAAATCACTTCCTGTGAGGCCGGGTGCCGATGCACCAGGGTGTACCGGAGCAGGTCGCCTAACAGCACGGTATCCTGGCTGAAGCTGCCGACAGGTTTCGGCACCTGCCCCGATGCCTGCCACTGCAGCAGCATTAGCAAAATGATGAAGGCAGATCTAAGCACGTTTCTTGAAAGACTTGTTGCGGAGCCTGAATAGGTTGACCAGTTGGGGCACATAGTCCTCGTTTGTTTCGATGGTCAGGTAATTGGCCTGGTATTTCTGGCAAAGGCGCATCAGGTTATCCTGGTTTTGGGTATAGCGCTCGAGGTACTGTTTCTGAAAATCATCTCCGGAAGTATTAAGCCATAGGGTGCGGCCGGATTCCTTGTCCAGCACCGGCACAATGCCCATGGGAGGCAAATGGTGCTCCCGCACGTCCACCAGGTGCAGCACAATCAGGTCATGGCGCTTTGCCAGCATCGCCAGTTCTTTCTCGTAGTTGTTGTCGATAAAATCAGAAAGGAGCAGGATAATGCTGCGGCGCTTGATGATGTCCAGCGTTAACCTTATACCAGCTGACAGGTTTGTTTTGGCTGACTTGGGCTGCAACTCCGTCAGCGCTTTGATGATGCTGTAAGCCTGCTGTATGCCCTTGGCCGGTTTGATGTATTTTTCCTTCTGGTCGCTGATGCAGATGATGCCGATCTGGCTTTGCTGCCGGGCCGCCGAGAGGGCCAGCACGCCGCAGATCTCCTTGGCCACATCAATTTTCTTTTGGCTACCCGTGCCGATGGCCTGCGAGGCGCTGACATCCAGCATCAGAAACACCGACTGCTCTTTTTCCTCGCGGTAGGTCTTCACGAAGGTGCCGTGCCCTTTCGCCGACACGTTCCAGTCAATGGACCGCACATCATCGCCATACTGGTAGGCCCGCACATCGTCAAACTCGAGCCCGGTACCCTTAAAAACAGAGTGGAAGTCGCCCTGCATTTGGGTGGTGATGGCCTTGCGAATCCGGATTTCGTACTTGCGTAGCTTTTTTACGAGCTCTTTCATGGGCGGCAGCCGTGCGGTGTAATTTTCAATTTATAACTATATCACGTAATTTACACCCGTGATAAGACATTTCTATATACTTTTTTGCCTTTGCCTGCTGAGCTGTGCAAAGCAACCGGAAGAAAAGCCCGACTCCATGGTACCGAAGGCGAAGATGGTGCGCATTCTGGCAGACATCCATACCGCAGAGGCCATCATCGAGCGGAATGTGCCCTACCCCGACACTGCCTTGGTGGTATTCGCGGAGCGCCATGCCAACATCCTCAAAGGCTACCAGGTAAAAGAGCAGGACTTTAAGAAAACCTACCGCTATTACCTCCGCCACCTCGACGAAATGGATAAACTCTACGAGGTGGTGGTAGACACGCTAAGCGTTCGGGAGTCTAAAGCTAGGGCCAAAGAGGGCCTGGGCGAACCAGACGTGCAACAAGCCCCGGAGGGTCTGATGCCGGCGGCAAACTACTAATCGCTAGGCGTGTACCTTTAGCTTGGCAAAGCTTAGCAGCAGCGTCTTTTCGCCAACCTCATCGAAGTTGATGATGGCTTTGGTGCTGTTGCCCTGCGTGTCGATTTTAGCGACCACTCCAAACCCGAATTTCGGGTGCTCTACTTTCATCCCTGCCTGCAGGTTAGAGGTATCGCTGGCCTGGAAGTCGGCCGGAGGAGTATAATTGGTGGCCACCTGCTTACGGACCGGGGCCGCCACAAGGCTGCTTTTGCGCTGCAGTACCCTGTCAAACACGTTGTTGCTGGCAACTGCCGTGTCGCCGTACTTAAAGTTAACGTACTTGGGGTCAATCTCATCCAGGAAGCGGCTTTTCTCGCAGGCCCGCAGGTTACCCCATTGATAACGGCTGGTGGCGTACGTCAGGTACAGCTTCTTTTCGGCACGGGTAATGGCCACATAGAACAAGCGGCGTTCTTCCTCCAGATCAGCGCGGGAGTTGAGCATCATCTGGCTCGGGAAGAGGTTTTCTTCCATCCCCACGATAAACACGTTTTTGAACTCCAGCCCTTTGGCGGAGTGAATGGTCATGAGCGTCACAAACTCGCCGTCGTCGTCGGCTTTGGTATCTGCGTCCGTGATCAGGGCGATGTCCTGCAGGAAAGCCGAAAGGCTCTTATCCTCTTTCTCCGGGTTGTCCACGTACTCTTTTATACCGTTTAGCAATTCCTGGATGTTCTCATACCTGGCCAATCCCTCTACCGTTTTGTCCTGGTATAAATCGTCCACGATGCCGGAATGCTTGGCAATATGCTTGGCGGTTTCATACGCATCACTGTGCTCGGAGATGCGGGCAAAGTCACGGATCATCATCGAGAAGTTCTCGATGGCCATACCTACCCGGTTACCCAGAAACTCGCTGCCGTTCATCACCACTTCCCACACTGCGTGGTTGGTGTCATTGGCAATCACGAAGATCTTTTGCTCGGTGGTTTCGCCGATGCCGCGTTTTGGGTAATTGATCACACGGCGCAGCGCCTGTTCATCGTTCGGGTTCACCGTCAGGCGCAGGTAGGCAATCAGGTCCTTTATTTCCTTGCGCTGGTAGAAGGAGAGTCCGCCGATGATCTTGTACTTGATGTTCATGCGCCGCAGGGCTTCTTCCATCGCCCTCGACTGCGCATTGGTGCGGTATAGGATCGCGAAGTCGTCATAGGAGAGGTGGTTGCTCATCTTCTCCTCAAAGATAGAGGTCGCCACAAGTTTACCTTCCTCGTTGTCGGAGTTCGCCTTGATGACCTCAATGAGCGGGCCCTGCTCGTTGTCCGTGAACACATCCTTGCGGAGCTGTGCCTGGTTGTTTTTGATTACCGAGTTAGCCGCGTTCACGATGTTTTTGGTGGAGCGGTAGTTTTGTTCCAGCTTGAATACCTCAAGCTCCGGGTAGTCACGCTCAAAATTGAGGATGTTCTGGATATCAGCCCCACGGAATGCGTAAATCGACTGTGCATCATCGCCCACCACTACGATGTTGCGGTTCTGGGCTGCTAGTTTCCGCGTGATCAGGTACTGCGAGTAGTTGGTATCCTGGTACTCATCCACCATCACATATTTAAAAATGTTCTGGTACTTGTTCAGCGCATCCGGATGGTCTTTGAATAGCACGTTGGTCTGGAACAGCAGGTCATCGAAGTCCATGGCCCCGGCCCGGAAGCAGCGGCTCTGGTACATCTCGTATATCTTCCCGATTTTCGGGCGCAAGGCTGCCTCATCGTCTGCCTGTATGGTCGGGTCGTTGAGGTACTGCTTTACCGAAATCAGTTTATTCTTGGCCGAAGAGATACGTCCGAGCACTACGTTGGGCTTGTACAGCTTGTCGTCCAGGTTCATCTCCTTCACGATGTTCCGGATAAGTGTTTTGGAGTCGTCCGTGTCGTAAATGGTGAAGCTCTTCGGGTAACCGATCTTCTCGGCTTCCGCGCGCAGGATACGGGAGAAAACCGAGTGGAACGTACCCATCCATATGTTCTTGGCCTCGTTGCCAATCACCTTCTCAATTCGGTGGCGCATCTCCTTGGCCGCCTTGTTGGTAAAGGTCAGGGCCAGTATGTTGAACGGATCGACACCCTGACTGATAAGTTGGGCGATCCTAAAGGTCAGTACCCTTGTTTTGCCGGAGCCGGCACCTGCAATAATCATGGCCGGGCCTTCTTTGTGCAGTACCGCATTGCGCTGCGACTCGTTCAATAAGCTTATATAATCCATTTCTTCTCTTCCGCGTGCTACTTAAAGTGAATGCAATTTACGAATACTAATCCTTTTTCAGAACGGATGCACCATTTTGGCACGGCGCATGCAGCTAAATGTTTGGATAAGTCTTGCCCAATGAACAGGAACAGCAACGAAAGCGTTTAGAAATTAGCTTGTATCTTGCACCTTGAATCCATGAGCGGACTTCAGGTGTGGCAGGATTTTGATTTAAAACGGCAGAGTTGGTTTCTTTGTGGAATTTCTGAGCGATACAAGACTGCGATCACCTTATTCGGTTACAAAATTTATATGAAACGATTACTACTCATGTTGCTCTTGGGCAGTGCCAGCCATTTGGTGTATGCGCAGGGAACAACAAAGCCTGCCCCGGCTGCACCCAAAGCCAAACCAGCCGCCACAAAGCCAACAGGCATTACGGCAGCCGTGAAGCAGGCAGCCACAACCCCTGCCCCTGCGGTAGTAACAAAGCGCATATGGCGCACCCCGGCCATGGACGAGGCCATGGCGTATTACAAAGCCGTGCGTTTTAAGGAGGCCTATGCCAAATTCAGGGAGGCTATCGCGCAGGGCGATAAAGATGGTTATTATTTCATTGGGCGCATGCACCAGTTCCGGGAATTGAAGTATGATTCGGTTCGGATAGATACCATTCAGCAAGTAAGGGATGTAGAGCGCTTTTTCAGTGCAGACGAGGATTCGGCAAGCTATTATTATCAAAAAGCGCTGGATGAAGGAAGCCTGCTCGGGCACCTGGGCCAGGCGGAGATGATGGTCCTGCATTCTGAAGAGGATGTGCGTGTTTTCACCCAGCACATGCGCACGGCAGCCATGGAAATACGGGATAAAGCCGTGGATGGTGATGCCTTCAGCAATCGTATTTTGGGCGGGATGTACTACAACGGCTTCGGTGAGCTGATGGACAAGGGACTGGCCTTTAATTACCTGAGCCGGGCAGCAGCGGCTAAAGACGTGCCTTCTTATACCGCGCTGGCCAATTTATACCTGAACGGGGAGGGCGTAGGCAAAGACCTTGATAAAGCCGCTTATTGGCTAAGAAAAGGCGTGGAGGCCGGAGACCGCGAGGCAACCTATACCCTGGCGTTGCTGCACGAAGAAGGTACCCTGGGCGAAGTGAAAGTAGAAGAGGCCCGCAAACTATACCGCAAGGCCGTTGCCAAGGGCAGCATTAATGCTTACGAGCAGTTAATCTATATCAACCAAACGCCTGACCAGAAAGTGGTTATCGCCGCCATCAACCGCGATCCTGCCATGCTGCAGCGTGCCATTGCCGCCGGGGGAGATGTGAACACTCGTGCTGTACCCAAAGAGTACCGTGCCAACCTGCATGGGCGCACTCCTCTGATGCACACGGTCTATGTGCCCATGCTGTTGGAAGACTATGGCACAACCTATGAACCCTATGTGCGGTTCAAGACGGTGGCCCAACTCCTTAAAAACGGGGCGGATGTGAATGCACAGGACGAAGACGGCAAAACGGCCTTACACTACGTAGTCAGCTCCTCCAGAATCAAATCGGAGCTGTTTGAGATGGAGCAGGTGAATTTGCTGGACACGCTAATTAATAACGCAGCCGATTTGAATATACAGGATGCGGAAGGTAACACGGTACTGGCGCAAGCCCTCACAGCTACCATAGGGCAGCACATCGGCATCATGGAACTGGAGAAGCTGCTGAAGGCAGGCGCTAACCCCAACATCAAGAATAAAGTTGGCAAAACCCCGCTGATGCTCGCCTGTGAAATGGGCGCGAATTACGAAGTTATTGTAGCGCTGCTGCAAGCCGGTGCTAACCCAAAGCTGGAGGACAACGCCGAAAAGGCTGCCATCGATTATACCAAACACCATAACGTGCAGAATATCCTGCTGGCGTCCGGTTCACGCCCACCCAAGGGCCAATAGCCCGGCTAAGTAAGCCTGTGCCTTTATGCATAGGCTTATAGTGAGAGGTCCGGCTTTAAACTATTTTCTCCTTACCTTTGTCATTCATTAAATCTATTGCGGCTGCAGCCAGGTTTGCCTGCAGCCATCACGCTTTTTGTTCCTTTTAGCAGCATGATAGTACTTCAGAATACAGTCATCAGTGATGACGTACGTGACCAGTTTTTTGTATGTAACCTTGAGAAGTGCAAAGGTGCCTGCTGTGTGGAAGGAGACTTAGGAGCACCACTCGAGGAGGAAGAGTTGGCCATACTGGAGCAAAGCTATGAGCAGATAAAGCCCTACATGACAGGTGCAGGCCAGCACGCAGTAGAGGAGCAGGGGCTTTACATCAAAGATTGGGAAGGCGACTATTCTACGCCAACCATTAACAACCGCGAGTGCGCCTATGCCATCTACGATGCGGATAAAACGCTTAAGTGCGCCATCGAACAGGCTTATTTAGATGGAAAGATTGGTTGGCACAAGCCCATCTCTTGCCATCTATACCCCATCCGTGTGACAAAATACGATGACTTCGAAGCTTTGAACTATGACCGCTGGGGCATCTGCAGTGCTGCCTGTAACTTCGGGCAGGACCTGGGTGTGCGTGTTTACCAATTCCTGAAAGCGCCGCTTATACGCAAGTATGGCGAAGGATGGTATAGCGAATTAGAGAAAATAATGGAAGAAGAAACCAACGCTTAGTTTAAGGGTTTACCTGCATACCAAAAGCCTGACATGCTCGTGTCAGGCTTTTTTGTGTCTGCACCCTTGCAAATGGTTTCTTTCTTTTCCGATCTACCTGACAAGTTTACCCTGGTTTTAATGGGTTGAAACTATAGGGGATACGCTTCAGTGGATAAAAAAAGCCCCGGCTTTATCAGGCCGGGGCTTTGAATGGTATGTGCAATGCTTTCTATAAAGCCTTGAAATCGAAATTATCGAGGTATGAAGTTGTGAAATTACCTTCCTTGAAGCCAGGGTCATCCATCAGCTTCAGGTGAAAAGGAACTGTCGTGTGCACTCCCTCAATCACAAACTCACTCAGGGCACGCTTCATCTTCACCAGCGCTTCTTCGCGGGTCTGGGCGCTCACGATCAGCTTTGCGATCATCGAGTCATAGTTGGGCGGAATCACATAGCCAGAGTATACATGCGAGTCTACGCGCACACCGTGGCCACCTGGCAAATGCAAGGTCGTGATCTTGCCTGGCGAAGGGCGGAAGTTGTTCTTCGGATCCTCGGCGTTGATACGGCACTCGATCGCGTGCATTTTCGGATAATGGTTTTTCCCGGAGATCTTCTCGCCAAAAGCCACCTTTATCTGCTCCTTGATCAGGTCATAGTCAATCACCTCTTCCGTGATCGGGTGCTCCACCTGGATACGCGTGTTCATCTCCATGAAGTAAAAGTCACGGTTCTTGTCCACCAGGAACTCGATCGTACCCACGCCTTCGTAGTTGATGGCTTTGGCACCGGCCACAGCAGCCTGTCCCATCTGCTCACGCAGCTCGTCGGTGATGAATGGGGAAGGCGTTTCCTCCACCAGTTTCTGGTGACGGCGCTGAATAGAGCAGTCACGCTCCGAGAGGTGGGCCACGTTGCCGTGCTGGTCACCGATCAGCTGTATCTCGATATGGCGTGGCTCTTCCACGAACTTCTCCAGGTAAATGCCATCGTTGCCAAAAGCCGCTTTCGCCTCCGTGCGGGCATCTTTCCAGCCTTTCTCAAACTCGGCATCGTTGCGGGCAATGCGCATACCGCGACCACCACCGCCAGCCGTGGCTTTCAGGATAACCGGGTACTTGATCTCGTTTGCCAGCTTCACACCTTCTTCCATGGATTTTAGCAATCCTTCAGATCCGGGGATAGTCGGTACACCTGCCTTTTTCATGGTTGCCTTGGCCGAAGCTTTGTCACCCATCGAGTTGATCATGTCAGGAGAAGCACCGATGAATTTAATGTGGTTCTCGGCGCAAATACGCGAAAACTCTGCGTTCTCAGATAAAAAGCCATACCCCGGATGGATAGCGTCTGCGTTCGTGATTTCGGCGGCAGCTATAATGTTCGGGATGTTGAGGTAAGACAGTGTGCTGGACGGCGGGCCAATGCAAACAGCCTCATCGGCAAAGCGCACGTGCAGGCTCTCCTTGTCGGCAGTAGAGTATACAGCTACTGTTTTGATGCCCATCTCCTTACATGTCCGGATGATGCGCAGGGCAATCTCGCCACGGTTGGCGATAAGTATCTTTTTAAACATGCTTTGTAAATTATAAATTAGAAATGCACAATTAGAAATAGCCAGTGGGAGCAGCCGCGTTGCGTTACAGCCCCTGCTACTGTCAATTCTGAATTATATTTCTAATTAAGAAGGATCTACCAGGAACAATGGCTGATCGTACTCAACTGGGTTGGCATTGTCCACCAATACCTTCACAATCTTGCCTGATACCTCAGACTCGATTTCGTTGAACAGCTTCATGGCTTCAATGATGCAGATTACCTGGCCTTTTTTCACCTCATCTCCAACATTGACAAAGATAGGGGACTCCGGGCTAGAGGCACGGTAGAAGGTTCCGATCATAGGGGCTTTGATAGCCACATACTTGCTCTCCTCGTTTGCAGGTGCAGCAGCCGGAGCCGGGGCCTGTGCTGCCGGGGCAGGTGCTGGTTGTGGCGCAGCAGCAGGTGCCTGAGGGGCAGGGGCGGCATGCGACGGTTCGTTCACATACTTCACCTTCTGGTTTGGCTCACGCTGTACGGCAATCTTAAACTCCTCCGTTTCGATGTTTACTTTGTTCAGGCCAGATTTGGCGATGAAGTCGATTAGGTCCTGGATTTCTTTAGCTTTCATGTTTTTATTTAACTCTCTCTGCGTATGAATAGGTACGAGTATCTACTTTGATTTTTTCATCCTGGCCAATAAACAAAGGCACCTGGATCGTGGCTCCTGTTTCTACGATGGCTGGTTTAGATGCATTGGTGGCCGTATCGCCTTTCAGGCCCGGCTCGGTATACGTGATGGTCAGTTCCACAAAAGGGGGGATCTCACACGTTAAGGGCATCTCTGTTTCGGCATGGTACAGGATGGTTACTTCCTGACCTTCTTTCATCAAATCGGCAAAAGGCACCATGTCCGCCTGCAGCGTCACCTGCTCAAAAGTGTTCATGTCCATGAAGTTATACCCCATGTCATCCTTGAAAATGAACTGGTGCGGCCGCTGCTCTACACGGGCGGTCGTGATTTTATGGCCGGCTGAGAACGTGTTATCAAGCACTTTGCCGGTTCTAATGCTCTTAAGCTTGGTTCTTACAAACGCAGGACCTTTTCCTGGCTTCACGTGCTGAAAGTCAGTCACCACATAAAGGTCATGGTTAAACTCAATACACACTCCGTTTTTAATATCAGCGGTAGTTGCCATACAGGTAAACTCTAATATAGTATATCTTTAAACAAAGGGTAAAAGTAAAGTTGTTTTTGCTGTCTTGCAAAGTAAAGTTAGTGATTCTGCTATAAATGTTGCCAACATACATAGTGTTTTTTAATTATTACAGGCCTCTTTGAAAAGTGTTAAAACATTGGCTCTGACTGCACAAGGCGGAGCGCATTACGAGCTTTAATCCCGGCTTATGCGTTCGGCAGAATATAAATCGGTCATACTTATAGGATTAGCTGAGCACTAAACTGTAGCGGAAACAAATGATCGGTTATAATCAAATGTGGGAACAAAACCGGGACTGACCTGTTTTACCCTGATTCGTACGAAAAGCAAGACTAGACCATGACTAACAAGACATATCTGTTAAACAACCGACCTGTCGGGATGCCGACAAAGGAAAATTTCAGGCTCTCGGAAACAACTTTGCGCCCGCTGCAGGAGGGCGAGGTGCTTTTGAAAGTGCTTTACATATCAGTAGACCCTTACATGCGCGGGCGCATGAGTGATGCAAAATCATACGTGGCCCCGTATGAGGTGGGCGAACCCATTGTGGGTGGCGTTGTGGCTGAAGTGGTGGAAAGCAGGAGCAGCAGATGGCAGCAAGGTGCTGTAGTGGTGGGCAGCCTGCCATGGCAGGAATACATCGTACACACTGATAAAGACCTCTTGCAGGTAGACCCGGACGTGGCTCCATTGAGCTATTATTTGGGTATACTCGGCATGCCGGGCCAAACCGCTTATTTTGGACTGTTGCACATAGGCAAACCGAAAGAAGGAGAGACGGTGGTGGTGTCAGGTGCAGCAGGTGCGGTTGGTACCATTGTAGGGCAACTGGCTAAAATAAAAGGATGCCGTGTCGTGGGAATTGCTGGTTCCGACGAGAAGGTAGCATTCCTAAAGGAGGAACTTGGCTTTGACGAGGCCATCAACTATAAAACAACCTCTGACATCAATGCCGCCGTGGCTGCCGCCTGCCCAGACGGGGTAGATGTGTATTTTGATAACGTAGGCGGTGAAATCTCTGATGCCGTTTTACTAGCCATAAATAAGTTTGCGCGTATCGCCATATGCGGGCAAATCGCTTATTATAACAACACTACCCCGCCTATGGGAATGCGCGTTGAGCCAACCCTGCTAAAGAAAAGCGCCCTGATGAAGGGTTTTATCGTGACTGATTATGCCAGTGAGTTCGGGACTGCTGCCAGGGACATGGCAGAATGGGTTACAGCGGGCAAACTCCATTACCAGGAGACAGTGACAGAGGGCTTCGAAAAGCTTCCAGAGGCATTTATCGGGCTATTCACGGGACAGAACACCGGCAAGCAGTTGGTGAAAGTAGCGGAGCGTGGCGCTTAGCGGCACATGCTTATACAGTCCGTAGCTCCTCATACAGGGGTTTCATCTTTTGATGTTGCCCTTCAAAATTAAGATTCAGTAATTAAAGAGATAAAACATGAATAATTTCAATTTCTATAACCCGGTTAAGATCATTTTCGGTAAGGGGCAGATCAGTGCCATCACCAATGAGATCCCGGACAATGCTCGGGTGATGATCACGTACGGTGGCGGTAGTATCAAAAGGAACGGGGTATACGAACAGGTCATGGAAGCGCTTAAAGGCCATACCGTCTTCGAGTTTAGCAACATCGAACCAAATCCGCATTACGAGACGCTGATGCAGGCTGTTGAGATCGGAAAGCGACAAGAGATCGACTTCGTGCTGGCCGTAGGGGGTGGTTCAGTGGTAGATGGAACAAAGTTTATTGTGGCAGCCATGACGTATGAAGGCGAAGACCCGTGGGACATCCTTGCTAAAAGAGAACCCGTAAAAAGCGCCATTCCGTTTGGAGCTGTTCTGACGCTGCCGGCTACAGGTTCAGAGATGAATTCTGGCTCGGTGATCACCAGGGTGTCAACCAGAGAGAAGCTGGCTTTCAGCAGTCCTTTTACCTTTCCTAAGTTCTCAGTGCTTGACCCTGAAACAACGTTCTCCTTACCGAGCCGCCAAATCAGCAATGGTATAGCGGATGCCTTCACGCATGTGCTGGAGCAATACCTGACCTATCCTGTAAACGCGCCGCTGCAAGACCGTATGGCTGAGGCGGTGCTGCTGACACTCAAGGAAGAAGGCCCCAGGGCCATGCAAAACCCGCAGGACTACGACACCATGGCCAACTTTATGTGGAGCGCCACAATGGCGTTGAATGGCGTGATCAGGGTAGGGGTTCCTACTGACTGGGCCACACACAACATCGCGCACGAGCTGACGGCGTTGCATGGCATCGATCACGCACGCACCTTAGCTATTGTACTACCGTCATTATTGCGTTACAAGATCGCGACCAAAAAGGAAAAACTGCTGCAATACGGTGAACGCGTATGGGGCGTAAACGCCGGCACTGAAGATGAGCGACTGGAGGCAACCCTTCAAGCCACTATTTTCTTTTTCGAGTCTTTAGGTATCGATACAAAGCTCTCTGACTACCAAGTGGGAGAGGACACAATTCAAACGATTGTGCAGCGCTTTAAAAACCGGGGCGTGAAAAACCTGGGAGAGCGAGCCGATATTCAGGTAGAGGATGTGGAGCAGATCCTGCTGATGAGTTTATAGGATCTGCTGCATTCCCTATCCGGTTCCATTACCTAGTCTACCGGAGTATCTAAGACAGGCCCATTTGCATCTGTTTGCAAATGGGCCTTTCTGTTACAAACTTGTTTTGAAGTTCATGTCTAATCTGTGGGAGCCTGGCTTAAAATAGCATCAGCTTAGCAGAATCAGTTCAGAGTTCAATTTCCGTTGTTGATGGTACAAATGATGCATTAAATCGTCTAATTGCTTTTAGGACGTATAAATTGTACTATTTTACATAAAAATTATTTAAAATAAAACATATGTTTCAAAACTCCGACTTCACAAAAACGTATAGCTCATTTAAAACGTGAGTTATCACTTACTTTATAACTAAGTGGTAATTAGTTTTAAACAGGCATAAACGAGGGATCAGCCGCTTTTTTAAGTGAGTTATTAATTAATTGCTTTATTTTTCACTGGAAAGCTTGTCTTTTATAAGTCAGCCAATTAAATTGCACTATGCTATTTTGATAAAGCAGGTATCAACAACACATATATCAAAGCAGATACTTTTTACTTTACAATTTGAGTAAGGCCAAACAGAATAGCATTCAAACACCTGACGATAACTTTTAGCCCATGTTAGACATTATCAATTTTGTAGCGCTTTCCGGTATTTTTAATATCCTTTTTTTCTGGTACGCCTCGACTAAAATGAGTTCGAAGCCGGATCCGGTCAAAACGCTGGTAGTATCGTTCGTGTTTTCTATACCCTTGAGCTTCTTGCTAATAGGTGTATATACAACCATGCTTGTTTATGCTGCAAAAACCGGTTCAAGCGAAGATGCCATGTGGGAGTACATGGAGCAGGAAGAATTGCAATAGACTTATACTATATTAGTTAATAAAAAAGGAGGGAAGGCCACCCATACGGGTGGCCTTCCCTCCTTTTTTATTAACATTATTTTGGCTTAGTGGCTTCCGGCGCTACTGCCAATATCCTGTCCACCATCCTGCACATCGGCACTGCCTCTGCTTCCGCTCTTTTGCGAAGGGGCACCGCCTACTTTACCCTTCATAATGTCTTCCTCATTTACCTTTTCCTCTTTCATGCCGGTTGGGTTGATGTTCGGAACGCTGTTTCCCTTGTTCAGCGTATTGTTCACGTCTTCGTTGTTCAGCTTATCGATATCTTTATTTTTATCTTTCATAGTTTTGAAATTAAGTAAGTACAAATATTGGTGAGTCTCATTTTACGCCGTGGTGGTTAATACCAGTCGTTGCTATTATCACGGTGCGCGTCATCATGGCGCGAATTGTCGTTCTCTCTGAAGCGTTGGTAGTCAGGATGCCGGCTTTCATAGTTGCCATGGTAACTGCGCCGTTTGCCTGTCATTGGCTCGTAGCGGCTGTTCCAATCCGGGTCTGATATGTTGTTTCCGTCGTAGCCATAGCTTAAAGAACCAGCCATGTTGCCGTAGTTCTCGCCTCCGCCGCGGCCATACCTGTCAGGGCGATAATCAGCAGAGAAATTGCCCGAGCCGTAAGGGTCTTGGTCCACTATTCTGTCGTGAACGCTGCCGTGGCGCTGCTGCCCTGCACCCTGTTGGTAACCTTGTGAGCCGTTTCGCCTGTAATCGTCGCGACGTCCAGACGACCCACTGCGGTTCATGTCGTTGTAATTGCGGTTATAATCGTTGTTGTAGTCCCGGTTATAGTTTCTATTATAATCCGTGGACGAACGGCGTCGGTCCTCTGCTCGATGCGAGTCATTCCAGGTAGACTCGTTTCGGGGTGGGCTGGAATTGTCCATGCGGTATGAACTGCGGTAGCTGTCTTCATCTGCCATGCGCTCCTCTCTTCTGTCCTGGTGAGGGTATGGCTTTTCATGTCGCCTACTGTTCCAATCGTTGTTTCTTTCCATAGTTTACGTGTGGTTTGTTGTACTATTATTTAACGCCTTTAGCACACTTGGGTTGTATCGTTAATGCCATTTTGGGTTATCCCTTGGCCTTATGCTCCCGTACAAGAAGGAAGAATAAACTTAAAATCCACGTTCAATTTAAGACCAAGCTATGAGAGACGAATCAAGAGAAAGAGATGCGCGTTGGCTGCATGGGCACCACCACGGACAAAATTCTGATAGAGGAAATTATACGGTTGATAGCCACTTCAACAGAGGGTATGGCGATAATGCCAACAGCCAGTACGGCGACAATGGTAGCTTCAACACCAATGCCGACCAAGGCTACATGTCTCCACAGGGGCGCTTCCGGAGCGGGGGAGCTTCATACAGTGGAGAGGACTTTACCAGGGGAACTGGCAACCAAAGCAATCCTTATGGCATGAATTATTTCGAGGATGACCGCTATAACTCCGGGCGCCACTTCGACCCGCGGGCAGATTACTCCGATCACGATTACAGGGATCTCCGGGAAAACAGAGCACCCCAAAACCGCAGTGGCGTTGGCCGGGACTTTGGGCATGACGTACGACAGGGAGACCATGAGGGCAACTGGAGCCGCGGCTCACGGGGAGACTATGAGTCCTACAGACGCTATGAGCAGGGCAACCGAAACTACGACAATGACTACAGCGGCGGGTTTGCTGGTCGGAACTATTCTAGTGGCCAAAGCCCATACAGTGAAGGAGGCCGGAACAGGGATTTTGAAGAGAGACGCAGACAAGACCGGCAAGGGTATGAGGAATATATGCGGCAAAGAGACAGACGGTGATCTGTAGTGAAACTGGCTTATGAATACGTTTAAACCGGCGGATGACTTTCTGCCACAAATTTATGAAGATGAGAAATGACAGAGATATGAGTTATGGTGATTTCAACCGGGATTACCAGCAACATGCCAACGAGCCTTCTCACGGGTTCCGCTTTCAAGGTAGGGTGCATGCAAACCTGGGCGACACCCGTAACGAACCCGGCGAGCACTACCGGCTGCAGCAAAGCAGGCAGTATGGCCGGCAAGGCGCCGTGCAAGGGAACCGTGAGGAACGGTATAACCAGATGTATGACATCTCCAATTATTCGGACCATCCAAGGTCATCAGACTACGGATTGCCGTATGGCGTTGAAAACGACCTGGACTATGTAGACCGCTTTCCGTACAATGAAGGCCCTTACGGCCGAAACCCCCGGAACTTCAGTTACAGCCCAGGCAACAACCCCAACTATGACAATCCCGCTGAGGGGGACCGCTACCGCGATTTCGACAGCAGAGGCAACCATGGGTTCAGGCATAGCGGGGGCTATGGAAATGAAGGGGATTTTAGAGACTTTGGGAACGACCATTATGGGAACATGGACAGGTCGAACAGGAATGATGAGAGATACTAACTGACCAGGATAAAACGACTTTCCTCAAAAAGGGCTGCCACAGCACGTGGCAGCCCTTCTCATTTTTGCCCAAACGTTACGCTACTTGGCTGGCTTGTGTCGCTGCAAGCTTTTGCGCGTGCTCAGATGCTTGTAGTTCACCGTTTTTGTAAACCCGGGCTGCCCACCCCGGGAAAACAACTGTGCCGATGAACAGGTAAACATAATGCGTCAGCAGCCGGTACAGCAGCACCACCACTGTTGTGAAACTACCCAGGAAAGTGCCGAAAAAAGCAGGGAATACAAGCTCGGCGATACCCGTTGCCCCTGGCGTGACAGAAACAAGCAGCACGATCTTATAGATGAGGTTGCGGCTGAATATAAGCAGGTGCTCTTGCAGGTTTAGATGCGTGAATGCAGCAATCAGGCAGCCGATAACAACGTAGCGGGCAGTCCAAACAATGAAGGTGGAGCTACCTGCATGGAGCCAATACGCCAGGTTTTTACTACGCAGTTGCCTGGATGATAGAAACAACTCGTTGGCGTGGCGCTGCATAGCCACCTGCCAGCGTTGCATCGCCTTCCAGCCGGCCAGCTTCATAAGCACTCTTTTTACCGCCTTGGGGTTGATGAATATCGCATAAAACAGGGTAAAGGCATAGCAAGCAACTAACGTGTAGCTCACCAAAAATGCTATCCCCAAACTTTGGCGAAGCGTTTCGTTCAGTCCGGCCATTTCAGGCAAAAGATTACCCTGCGTGAAATAGAGGACAAGCGGCACAGCCAATGCAAAGTAACTATTGTCGAGCATAGAGGCGACCATAACCTGTGCAACAGACTTGCCCAAAGGTATTTTCTCCTTATACAGGATGTAGGCACCCACAGTGGTCCCACCCACTACAGCAGGCAAAGCGCATGACGCAAATTCCCAAAGCATAATCACTTGAAAACTTTTTTTCCAGGTAAGCACCTTGTCTGTAAGGAACCGCAGCCGATAGACATAGCCAAAGTCACGGACCAGCAACGCAGCCATGGCTATACCAATCCAGAGAAAATTGGCGTTTAGCAACGCCTTAAACTGCCCAGGTACATAGGTATGGTATAGCATAAAACCGACCACAACCAAACCCAATATGCCTGGCAATAGGAAAGTACGCGCTGAAATCTGTTGTTGAAGCTTTTGCTTAGTCAAGGCCATCAAAGCAGTACTTTCAATTATTAAACCAGCATACATAGTTGCGCGGCATCGGGAAAAAGAAGTTGAATAAATGCAAAATGTCTGTATGCCAGATGGCAGGTGTGGCAGGTACAATCTCTTATCGTCTCTGGGATTATTATTTGCCTTATGTTGACTAAGAGAGGGCCTAACTGGAGTCAAAGGTATAAAACCCAGTGATATTTAATGCAATCTATTAATGCGAAACAGCTTACATTTTGGTGAATGACTGAATAGAGCCTGTTTTAGAGTGCCTTTTTAGTGCAAATTCAATTAGCTGTGCTTTCATGATTGTGCCTGATTGGAAATAGTTGGCTGTGCAGCAGGTATGGATTTTAAACTCTAGGGCATGCTAGACATGAGGTGTGGATTGTTATATTATGCTAGACGACGAAATGCATTTGGTGCCAGGACGAGCTGGGAACTCACCAAAAACGAAAAGGCCGGTAGCTAACCGGCCTTCTGATAGGTTTTCAGTAATCGATAGACTTTGCTTAACGTGCATTTAGATCAATTTATGAATTTTGTCTTTCAAACCAGCGGAGGCATCCACGAGTGGAAGCCTGACATGGGCATTACAGATTCCGAAACGCTCCAACAGGACTTTCACACCAACCGGATTCCCTTCCTCATACATCAAGGGGCTTATGTCTGTCAGGCTCAGCAGGAGAGAGGCGGCTTCCTTAAAATTGTCTTCCAGCGCGTATTGCACCATCTGGCTAAATTTCTCAGGAAAGGCGTTAGCCAATACCGAGATAGCTCCTTCGGCCCCAAACGACACCATCGGGACAGTTAGCATATCGTCGCCGCTAATCAACAGGAAACCTTCAGGGCGGTGTTTCGCAATGGCCATGCACTGCTCCATGTTTCCGGAGGCTTCTTTTATGCCGAAAATGTTATCGTGTAAGGCCAGTTTCAGCGTCGTGTCGGCAG
Source organism: Pontibacter sp. CAU 1760 (assembly GCF_054482735.1). NCBI lineage: Bacteria > Pseudomonadati > Bacteroidota > Cytophagia > Cytophagales > Hymenobacteraceae > Pontibacter > Pontibacter sp. CAU 1760. The sequence goes on along the minus strand of NZ_JBTLRL010000005.1, from coordinate 90,133 downwards.
TCATGTTGCTGCCTGTGCGGCTGGGCACATTGTAAAGCATCACTGGCACCGGCGAGGCTTCTGCAATATGGATAAAGTGCTGATAAATACCTTGTTGGGAAGGTTTGTTATAAGCCGGGCTCACAGACAGAATTGCAGCTATACCCTCAAAATCCGTGGAAGCAATTGTCTCAGTGACCTGTAAGGTGTTGTTTCCGCCAAGGCCGTACATGATCGGTACTCTGCCATTCACGTGCTGTTTAACCAGTTTCAGGATTTCCGCTTTCTCAGCTGCAGTGGTGGTCGCCGACTCGGCAGTGGTGCCATTTACGACTAAATAATTGACATTGCCATCCAGCACAAAATCAAGGTGCTTTCGGATCGCATCATAGTCTACTGTTAACGCTTTCGTAAAGGGCGTTACCAACGCGACACCCGTTCCTCTAAAAATATCTCTAGCCATTATCTTCTGTTACGAACCACGAATTACGAACTTCGGATTGATATCTGCAAATACTGCTTCCCAACAAATGCTGATTTAACCCAAACTATGCCGGGCTCAACAGGAGCGGGCAATGAGTACAAGCAGCAATTTAATTTGCCCGGAGAACACCATTTACTGGATGTTGTTCTCCTCCACCCATTTCAGGAACTGCTCCTTGTATACCTCTCCAATCGGTATCTCCTTTTTCCCGATGCGTATACGGCTTTTCTCGATGCTGTCTATTTTCTGCAGCGATACAATAAAAGAGCGGTGCACACGCAGGAATTTAGCATCTGGCAGCTTTTCCATCATCTTGTTCATTGAGAGCAGGGTGATGATTTTCTGGTCCTTGGTCTGGATGATGATGTAGTCTTTCAGCCCCTCGATCCAGAGTATGTCTTTAAAGTCTACGCGTATGTTTTTGTAATCGGCCTTCACGAAAATGAAATCCTGCTCTGGGGCCATATGCGTTTCGGTGGTTTTGGAGGCACGCTGAAGGCGCTCCTGGGCTTTGGTAACGGCTTTCAGGAACCTGTCGAACGGGATGGGCTTCAGGAGATAGTCCACAGCGTCCTGGTTGAAGCCCTCTAAAGCATAGTCCGGGTAGGCCGTCGTGAAAATGATTAGGGGCTGGTGCTTCAAAATGTTCAGAAACTGTATACCGGTCAGTTCGGGCATTTCGATGTCCAGAAACATCAGGTCCACCTGCTTCTCCTGCAGCACCTGCATGGCTTCGGTGGCGCTGGAGCAGGTGCATACCAGCTCTAAGAACGGCAGCTTACTGATATAGCTCTCTATTATCTCGAGGGCAAGTGGTTCGTCGTCCACGGCAATGCATCGGATGGTCATAGTTTTGATGGGGCCTTAGGTTGATAGTAAATTTTCATGCCGGCATAAAAAGTGCCCTCTTGCTCTTTGAGCGTGAGTTCGTGTCGGCCAGGGTAGAGGAGGTCGAGGCGGCGTTGCAGGTTTTCGAGGCCTATCCCGCCAAACTCACGCTTCTTGTGCGAACTGGTATTGTTCAGGGTGCTGAACAGCAGATGGTCTTCGTGCACATCCAGGTGCATGTTTATCCCTACCTCGTTTTTGCTGACAAGGCCATGCTTAAAAGCGTTTTCAACCAGCGTCATCAGCAGCATCGGGGCGATTTGCTTGCCTTGCAGGTTGCCTTGCACTTGCAATTGTATACTGGTTTGCTCGCGCAGGCGTAGTTTCTGGAGGTCGATGAAATTGTTGATGTGCTCCACTTCCCGTTCCAGGCTAACCAAGGCATCATTACTCTCATAGAGCATATAGCGCATCAGCAGCGAGAGCTTCATGATGGCATCGGGGGTTTCGGGGTGTTGCTTGTAAGCCAGCGCATAGATATTGTTCAGGGTATTGAACAGAAAATGCGGGTTTACCTGCGATTTAAGATAGGCCAGCTCCGTAATCAGTTTCTGTGTTTCAAGCTCTTTGTTGCGGCGTTCGTTCCGGATATAATTCCCCGTTACTTTCAAGGCCGAGCTGATGAACACGGTGACCAGGCCGCCTAGCATATACTGCAGCAAGCGCTCGTAATTAAACACCGTGAGCATGCCGGGGTTGAACTCGGGGAACACGTAGAAGTCCAGGGGAGCTTTTGCCAAAGCCAGCAAAAGCAGCATGGCCAGCACAGCCGCCACATACTGCATGATCCGGTTGCGGGCTAGGAACTTAGGGATGAGGAAGTACCAGTTGAGGTAAAAGATAAAGAGATGAAACAGCAAGCCCACCAATATATCAGTACCCCGGCTAAAAGACAGTGTGCGATTAGCATACACAAAATAAAAGATCCAGGCGCCGAACAGCAACCAACCAGCCACGTGCAGCGCGACCTGGTAAGTTCTGTTTGTGCCCGGCTTTGGAAGTATTCTGTTCATGCGACTTGCGCCATTTGCTTTTATACCCATCGTAGTTTCACAGGCATGTTAAAGTTAACAAACCAGTTGTAAGGAACAGCTATTGGCATACACATTTCAAAATTACAGTACCAGCTAATCTATGTAGCGGCGGTTATAGCTCAAGTTGCGATTGTAGCCATAGCGTTAAATCAGGCTGATAAGGTAAACAACTCCTGTAAACTCCTCCTCAGGTGATAAAGCAGCGTTACTGATAAAGCTATACCCCCCCCTGGACCAGCGACAGGAATTCATCCTCCGACAATATTCTGATGCCTAGTTTGTTGGCTTTTTCCAGTTTGGCAGGACCCATTTTGTCGCCAGCCACTAAGTAATTGAGTTTGGCCGAAATAGAAGACACAACTTTACCGCCATGGCTGCTGATCAGCTGCTGCAACTCGTCGCGGCTAATGCTTTGAAAGACGCCCGAAATAACAAAGGTATGGCCAGATAGGCGGTCGCTTTGCATTTCAGGAGCCGTGTTGTCGGATTTAAACCTGAGTCCCGCTGCTTTCAGGCGCTCCACCAGTGCTATGTGTTCGGGATGGCGGAAGTACTCCAGAATGGAATTTGCAATGCGGTCCCCGATCTCGTTGATGGCAAGCAGTTCTTCATAAGTGGCGCCCCGCAAGGCTTCAAGGTCGGGAAGCTGCTCAGCAAGTTTTTTGGCTACCGTGCTCCCTACAAACCGAATGCCCAAACCAAACAACACGCGCTCGTAAGGTGTTTCCTTCGATTTCTCGAGGCTTTGGAGGATGTTATTGGCGGACTTTTCGCCCATGCGCTCCAACTGCACCAGCTGTTCGAATGTCAGGTCGTAAAGGTCAGCGGCATTATGCACCAAACCGGTGGTATAAAGCTGCTCGATTGTCTCTGGGCCCAAACCATCGATGTTCAAAGCTTTGCGGGAGATAAAATGCTCCAGTTTGGCTTTGATCTGTGGAGGGCAGCCCTCGTCGTTCGGGCAGTAAAAGTGCGCTTCTCCTTCTGTGCGTACCAAGGGCGTGTTACAGGCCGGGCATTGGGTCGGGTAAACGATGGGTTGGCTATCGGAGGGGCGCTTGCTAAGATCCACCCCCGTAATCTTGGGTATGATTTCGCCGCCTTTCTCTACAAACACAGTGTCTCCCAAGCGAAGGTCAAGGCGCTGAATCTCGTTCGCGTTGTGCACCGAGGCACGCTTCACTACTGTTCCTGCCAGATGCACTGGGGCGAGTAAGGCTACAGGTGTAACAGCACCTGTGCGGCCCACTTGGTATTGTATACCCTGTAACTGCGTGGCCGCGCTCATGGCAGCATACTTGTAGGCAATGGCCCAGCGGGGGCTTTTGGCAGTATAACCCAATTCCTGCTGTAGGGCATAACTGTTCACTTTCACGACCACACCATCCGTGGCGATGGGCAGATCAAAGCGCTTGGTTTCCCATTCCTGTATGTAAGCCAGTACCTCATCGATGTTGCGGCATTTGCGCCAGGTATCCGATACTTTAAAGCCCCAGCCTTGGACAGCCTGCAGGCTCTCGGCATGCGTTTCGAAAGGGTTAGGCTCGCAATGAAAAGAGTAAGAAAAGCATCCCAGTTTGCGGCTTGCCACAATGGACGAATCCTGCTGCTTCAGGGTACCTGAGGCGGCGTTCCGCGGATTGGCCAATAGCTGCTCGCCTGCTTCATCCCGCTCTGTGTTTAACTGTTCGAACACTTGCAGGGGCAAAAATACTTCGCCTCGCACCTCAAAAAGATCGGGGTAGCCTTCCCCGCGCACGTGCAACGGCACATCGTGGATGGTTCGGACGTTCGCCGTTATATCGTCGCCGCGGGTACCGTCACCCCGGGTAACGCCCTGCACAAACTGGCCATTTTCGTAGGTAAGGCTAATGGCCACCCCATCAAACTTTTGCTCGCATACATACTCCACCTCGCCTCCAATGGCCTTAAGCACCCGGTTATCGAATTCACGGAGGTCTTCTGCTGAGTAAGTGTTGCTAAGCGAGAGCATCGGCCAACGATGGTATACCGTGGCGAAGTTTTTAGTGATGGTGCCGCCAACGCGAAGCGAAGGGGAATTAGTTTGGCGCAATTCCGGGTGCTGCGCCTCCAGGTCTTGCAACTGCTTTAACAGTTTGTCAAATTCCGGGTCGGGTATTTCTGAAATGCTGTTTTGATAGTATTGATAGTTCAGGTGATTCAGGTAATCGGTAAGCTCCTGTATCTGCTGCGCTGGATTTTTATCTGCTGCCATGTTTGGTACTTGGTTTCAGAAGTAAAAATAGGAAACGCTGGCCAATAAGCAGCAGTTGGGAGCTTGTTCTTGTGCCAATATAACCGCAGAAGTCCCTCAAAAGCCAGGTTCAGTGAAGATTATAGCCAATGCGGGTACTGTAAGCCGAATAGACGAAGGTTTACCTCAGGATCACGCCGTCCGCGACAAAGCGCAGTTCCTGCACCGGTGCAGTGATGCCAGCTATTTCATCGGCAGTTTTACCGGCGTCTTTGGCATAATGGCGCTGTTCCTCTACTGGGGTCTCCTGGCGTATGGCGGTTCCGGTAAAAACAACCTGCCGCCCTTTAAGATCCTGTACCGGTAAAAAGAAGCCATAATCGCGGAACGTCACTTTCATGGTTCGGTTGTCCGCCAGCTTTACGTCCATCCAGCAGCCTTTTGCCTGGCAGCTTTGCACAATCTCGCCGGTGAGGGTGGCCTGTACGGTATCCTTGCCGGCAATCGTAATTTCCAGCGCAGTGGATGAAATAGCGCCTTTAGCTTCGAATGGAGCCCCGAAGCTTAGAGCTCTTGATGGGCCCAGGCTGTCAGTGGTGTGCGGCTGGGGTTGGCTACAGCCTAAGGCAAGTGCGAGAGCAAAAATGCTAAGAATTGATTTCTCCATGAGTCCGTGCAAATGTATATGCCAAAGTAACAAAATTCTTGTAGCCATTAAAACTACCGCATGCCCAGGTTATACCAGTATGCCTTGTTGATGGACAGCATCACCCTGCCTGTGAGCAGCGGGAGGTATTTAGCTGGTAGCGAGGCCTCAAAGCTGTCTAGCATCAAGTCAAAATTTGTGGAAAAGTATACCGCCTGATCCGTGTCGGGCAGCAAGGCGACAGGGATCACGGTTTCATTGTTTACCCCCTGCAGGGTAATCGAGGCTGTCCGGTCTTCATTGAAAGGCGTAAGGCTGGTAGTCCCGGCGTTTCGGGTCGGCAACCAGATCGAAATAACCAGTTCTGGGTACTTAGCACCAAACAGCACCTCGTAGGCCATCGCAGGAGGTATACCCGCGCGAACAGGTAACAGGCTGGCAACCGGCAGTACGCATTCGATGGTCTGGGCCTTTTTGTTCAAACGCACGAGCATTTGCTTGGAGATAAACTCGTAGCGATGATCGAGGCCCTCGAGCGACACCATGATGGTGTTGTTGCCGGTATAGCTGGTGCGGTCGTCCTGCGCCTGCGCATACAGGGTGGGTGTAAGGCAGCCTAGTGCCAGCGATAGTATAAATAGTATTGTTTTTTTCATAAGCAAAGGAGCTATACTATTGCTAAACGCAGTTTCGATGGCAAGGATGTTCTTAACCGGGGATTAATAGACAGTAAAGCAGCCTGAAATCAATTTAATCATAACTTTTCATGGTTTTTGAAGTTTGTACTATAAGAACAGTGTATGAGAAAATTAAATAACAGAAATACAAAACCAAAACGCCCTGTACAGGTATAAATGAACAGGCATAGACAATTAAATTTTTAGGCTGCGGAACTGTATGAACCGCAGGACTTCCCAAAGGTGAAAACGGGGCTGAGGATGGATTCAGATAAGAAAAAGCAAGTAAATAAAACGCAACGCTCTGCCTTCCGCAGGATCGAGAAAATGCACCCTATCCGGATGCTGCTCTACCTGAGTATGATCGGTATCGGTGTTCTGTTTTTTATATTGACAGTAGCCTTTGCCAGGACGGGTGGTTTTCCGGGAGATGCATTTGAATTACCCAAGTTTTTCAGTGTGAGTGCCATCCTGCTTTTGTTCAGCAGTTATACCATGTCTAAGGTGCCTGGCCTTTACAAAAAGGAGAAGCTCAAAAAAATGGTGCGTTACCTGGCCTTCACCATGGTACTGGGCGTGCTGTTTATAGGGGCGCAATTGATCGGCTGGAACGAGATGTCTAAAACAGGCATCCACTTTTCCGGTAAAGCCTCAGGCACCTATTTATACCTGATCTCTGCGCTCCATATCCTGCACCTGTTAGGAGGTATCATCTTCTTGTCCTTCATGCTTTTCAAGACGCTTTACGTAGCTTCGGACGGTGTGAGGAGCTTGATCTTTATCCGCGACCCTTTTCGTCATCTGCAGCTGTCCATGCTCAACAGTTACTGGCATTTCATGGATTTCCTGTGGCTGGGGCTATACCTGGTTTTCCTTTTCATCGCCTAATTTCTAGGAGGTATATCGTCCAACGAAGCAATTCTGGAAAAAAGATTCTCACGCAAACTTTCACATCAGATAAACATAAAAAAGCAGCAGCCTCTCTTGATTCATTTCAGGAGAGGCTGCTGCTTTTAAACACCAATGTCGATTTTAATATACTACCTGACTAAAGTAACAGAGCCTTTGAATTGAGTGCTTTGATAGTCAATCACGTAAAAATAAACCCCGGCGTTTACATCCTTTCCATCCCACTTAAAGTCGCTGTTCTGGCTGCGGTATACTTCCTTGCCCCAGCGGTTGAAGATACGGATGCCTGAGAACACGGCAGAGCAGAATTCCTGGGGCAGTCCCGGCACCTCAAAGAAATCGTTTTTGCCGTCGTTGTTTGGCGTGAAGATGTTTGCAGGTATAAAATCACCTATTTTGGGGGCTTCCACTCTGAACTCCATGGTTAGTGTTTGAGGCGCAGGGGTACAGGCATCCTCATTTAGTTGGAAGTTAACACGCACCACCTCCTGTTCTGCTGCTATACAGAGCCCCTTCATCCGGAAAACACCGGCAGCATTACCTTTGCCCGGTGTGCTTTCAAAACTCATCCCATAGTCTTCGAGGTTAAAGCCATCTCCGGCAGCCGACAATATCAGGTTGTCCAGGTCTATGTCTGTGCCTGCAAAATTTGCCTCGAAGTCTTCATTCAACTTCAGGGCGAACACCAGCACTGATTGGTCGGAGGTAAGCACAGGTGCGTTGTTGGTGTCCTTTACCTTGAACTCCAGCACCAGGTCTTGGGCAGTGTTCGGAGCGCAGGCATCCTCGGTCAAGGTATACTTCACGCGCAGCGGGTTTTGGCTGACGGCTGCGCAGGTTGGCGTCCAAATAAAGGTGCCTTTTGCTTCGCCATTGCCGCCTGTGCTGTTAAAGGCCATGCCATAAGTTGCCAGGTCGAAGCCCTCGCCCTGCGCCATAAGGGCCAGAAGATCCAAGTCGATATCGCTTCCTAAAAACTGGGCTGTAAACGGTTGCCCCACCTCTAACTCGATGACGCGGTTTAACTGATCTGTTGTAAGGGTTGGTATGTTGTTGGAGTTATCGGGTTGTACCTCGATGGCCAGGGTGCGGGTAACGGGCTTGCCACAGACGGTAGACGTTAGCTTGAAGTTCACTTTGTAGGAGTCGCGTTGGAGGGAGCTACAATCAATATCCCATACAAAAGGCCTGCGTATGCTTCCGGTGGCACTTCCGCCTTCAAATTTAATTTCCAACTCGGCGAGCGTAAAGCCTTCGCCTTCGGCAGTCAGCGAAACTATGTCTTCATCGGGGTCTATGCCCAGCACATCAAACGAGAGTTGATCTCCTGACTTTACCTGAAATACCCGGTTGGGTGTAGAGAGAGCAATGCTGGGTGGAGTATCGGGTATAGGGTCTACGGTTATGCTCAACCGAACGGTATCCTGGCGGGGAAGGCTACAGCCATCGTCCCTCACGATAAGGTCCAACTCAAATACTTTGCCTCCGGTATCAAAGCAAGGCGCAAAGCAGAGTGTGGCTTTCAGCGAGTCTAGCGCAGTGCCTTTATTGATCGTGCCGGAGACAGGACCCTGAAACGTGAATTCCTGCCCTGCGAAATTGACTGGCCGGGCGCGCACTTCCAGAAATTCATTCTTGTCCGGGTCTGTAAAGAAAATATCGACACAGCGGTTATCATTCGGGCCGATGCGCAGTACCGTGCCACGGGTATAAAAATCCTCTTTGCCCTGCTCGCGGGCAGTTATAATGGGGGTGTTATTGCGTGGGCAATCCAGTACCAGCACCTGGAAATCGCGGCGCACTTCCCCGATTTTTACCCCTGCCCTAAACTCCTGGGCCCTAATGCCGAACACAAACAACCCTTTTTGACTGGGCTTCATGGTCAGCAGGCCAGAATTGCGATCGATGTTAATGGGAGGGGAGCCTCTGACTTGGTTATTTTCGCCGTAGCCGTTCTGCCACCGGATCAGGGGGTATGGGGCCGCGCGTGGGGGAATCGTGTAAATAGGCATGGCCTGGTTGGTAAACCCGTTTAAGGGCGTAACCATGTCATACACAATAGAGTCCCCATCGGGGTCAGTACCATTAAAATCGAAATAGAACATCTCGTTCACGCAGGCATAGTCACTGAGTGGTGGAAACAGAATAGGAGATGAGTTCTGGAAAAAATTGCCGTCGCGTACCACTGGCGGAAACTCCATGTAAAAGGTCTGGGCAGCGTCCTGCGGCGAGATGATGTTATTAATGGTTCCATTCCGGCAACAGCGCTCCCAGGTTACATAATAGCCGCTGGGGTTGTTGAATTTCAGGGGGTCCAGGTAAATGGTCTGGTAGTAAACTATTTTACGGGTAACCAATTGCCCTACCGTACAGTCGATATTGGTATAGGGCACCAAAGATTGCTGCTGTATGGACATTTCCTGCGAAGCAATACGCTGGTTAGTCGCCTTGCTGAAGAAGTTGACGGTAATGGAAGGATCGAGCGCACCGGGGCTTCCGTTCACGGCATCGAAATACAGGTTTAGCGTAATCCTGTAATTGAAGTTGTTGAGGTGCTGCAGTTCAAACTCGCCGCCGACGATGTGTGTGGCTTTTGCAACGAGTGAAAACAATAAAGCAAATACCAATAACAGTAAACGTTGGTGCATACGCAACATATAGGGGTGACCGATCTGATTACTCTATAAATGTATCCAAAATTAATAGGATTTGAAAGCGGTGATTTGCGCCCGCAGATAGAATCTGTTAGGGGTTTATACGCATTCAGGCATTCTTTGTCTGATTTGGCGCTAGCACTTTCTCCAGCAGTTCGTCGAAGGGGAGGGGCTTTGAAAAGTAGCTGTCGTTATAGGCATTCGTGACAAAGCGGATATATCCTGGTTGCTTGTTTACCTTAATGTAATCTAACAGCACATTGCCATACTGTTGGTTACAGATTTGCGTGCCTGGCAAGTCGGAAGCCGGGGGGGTAAGCAAGTGCTTCTCTATCTGTTCGGTATATCGCTCGTGCTTTACTTCCAACGTATCGCAACTGTGCAGCTGGTAGCCCTGTTCCTGCACACGGTCTTTTAAAAAGTCAAAAAAAAACGTAAAATTGCGCGGGCTGATTTGGGGCGCATAGAAAAAAATCAGCCCATTCCTGTTGGCTTCGTTTACCAGCTGTACTCGCAAAGGGCCTTGCAATGTAGCTTTTTGGTAATGGTACGACTTAAACAAAGGCCCAGTCCAGTGCAGGTATACCTGTTCTGCCATCCAAGCCTGATAGGCCGCTCTGTATCTCTGGGGACGGAGCAGCTTCTGGCAGGTTGCCTGGCCAGTACCGTGGCCCAACATTCGTTTAAAAAAATCGTTTAATGACATTTGATAATTTACCACTTAAACACTCTGCGGGTAAAATAGTTTTAGGCATAGAGTGGAGGCAGCCTTTGTGCTAACACCAGGACACAAAATCATTACGACTTTCAGATAAAGAAAACATCAACAGTAGCTTACCTTGTTGCTGCTTTTATGCCGCCGCTCACCATTGAAAAGACTGTTTATAGAGAGAATTGTAAACTATGGAAATGCTAACACAAGAACTAGAAACGAAGAAACGGCTGCTGCAGGAATGCACTAGAATACTTAATGAGCAGATTAAAGCTGCGAAGGCTGCCATGGATGAAGCGCAGCAAAGCGCCAATGAGCACCAGGGGGCTATGGAAGATAAGTTTGAGTCGTTTAGGGAGAACTGTCAGATACAGCGGGATATGTATGCCCGGCAGCTGGATGAACTGATCCGGACTATGAGTATACTGCGTAATATCAACGCTACTAAGATAAATAAGGAAGTATCAATGGGGGCTGTAGTGCAAACCGAGCTACAGCATTATTATATCGGCGTGAGCATGGGGGAAATCAAAGTGGATGGAGAATCCTTTTTTGCTATCTCAGGAATGTCACCGTTGTTTAAGGTAATGATGGGAAAAGCTATAGGAGAGGAGTTTACTTTCCGGGATAAGACTTACCTAATACTGAATGTGTTTTAAATTTCTTATTATTTGAAACACAATGACTTGATTAACAGTATAATATAGAAAGGGTGACAAAAGGGATTGCATTGCGCAATCCCTTTTGTGTTTTATAAGCTATTCTACCCTTGTCCAGGTTTGGGCTCTGCCAATGAGCGAGATGCCGATATAACCTTTCACCTCCATCACGTTTTTGCCAAGCATTTTCATGTAGCAAGAGTAAGTCTTTCCGCTTTCCGGATCGTAAATAGTGCCATCATCCCATTTGTTGTTGCCATCATACTGAAAGCCTTTCAGAAAGACTAGCCCCATCAGTGGCCTGTTTTGGTATTTTGTATCCGGGTTATGTTCGTCTACTTTAGCCTTGCCGTTACGATTGGGCTCTTTCAGAGAAACGATCTTTCCGCAAAGATTGTCGCCGCATTTGTAGATTTCAAATTTAGCCTTGCCATCCTGGTTCGTCCACACCCCTAGCGGTGATACCGTTTGAGCCCAGGCAGCGCTTGCAAAAAACATAAATACAAAGAGCGCTAAGAACTGCTTTTTCATTTTATATAAAGTTAGTTGTGAGTGAATCGAAATATAATGAATAATATCATCCGCTGATGCGATCCTTTGCAGAAAAATAATCTAAGTCAGGTAAAACCGTAGATAAAAAAGCCTAAAAGATCGATCCAATTAAAGGAGGCAATTATCAGGCCGTTTATTATAGAGTAGTTTACAGCAGCCTAAAAGTCGATAATAGCGCGTTCTCGAAAAAATATAAAAATAATATTCATTTCATTGTGAACTTTCAGCTAAAAATATATCTTTACAATAAGTAGCGAGTGCTACAGCACTGTCATCAAAGCTAGTTACATGCTGGTTGCGAAGGTGGTGTTATGTTGGACTAACGAGAAAGGAGGTGCTGATGTCTAATCCCAAACAAGTGTTATCAAGCCTACGTAATAGTATTCACCTAAACCGTGAAATGGCTTCGTAAACGGGATTTTGCTGTTTACACAGCATGCATTACATTGGTCTTCGGATGGTAACCTGTATCACAGGAAGCCGCTTGGTAAGACTTTTTAGGATTCTGAAACACCTGATGTATCTTGACGGGCTACATCAGGTGTTTCTTTTTATACCCAGCCCTGTTACAAATCGTCTTTATAAATCCGGTTGTCCCGCAGTCTACGTTCTCTTATAAAAGTACCAACGTAGACCACAACGGCCAAAAAGCAGCTGGCTGCCATGGCCACCAGCAGGAGGTGGCGCAAGTTCCAGCTAAAAGTGTTCAAATTTAACAACCATACAATCATGAACCCCACCAGTAGTGTGAGTGCTGTTACCGTGTTAAACACGAAGCGATTGTGCTTACGCAGATGGTAGGTGCAGGCCAACAGGAGCAAGCCCACAAGCGGGACGATCAGGGCGGTAGGTGGCTTGGCCGGATTTGTAAAATATACCACTAAGCCGGCTATTATAAGGACCAGTGCATTGAGTGTATTGATAAGGTAGGGGTGTACCATAGCTTTTCGGGTTTATACAACAGCAAGTTGCTAGCTGTGCTATGGCTTTGTGTACGTATAAAGGAGCCGATCTTGTTGTAGGAGGTATGATTTAAAGCACACGCCTTATCTCCAAAAACCGGTTTTCATAACCGGTGCCGTCCAACTGGCTTATTTTCACGCCGCCGTTTGATGATGCATGCACAAACTCAATCGGCTCGCCCAATCCGGAAATGATCAGACCCACATGGCCCGGTTCGCGTATGGTCGCGTCTGTTCCAGTAAAAATAATCAAGTCTCCACTAACCGCCGCTGCCGGGGTAATTTGCTGCCCTTCACTAGCCTGCATTGCCGAGGAATGCGGCAGATCCACTCCGACGCTGTCAAAAACATGGGTGATAAAACCTGAGCAATCAAAACCGTCGGGCGTAATGCCGGCATACACATAGGGCGCGCCCATGAGGCTAAGGGCATACGTCACAACTTTCGTGGATTCAGGATCAAGCTTAGAGCGTTGGGGTTGTATTTTCTTGTTATGGGTATCAATGATTTCAGGAGAAGTGACCTCGTGCGGCAGCGTGGCACTGATTTTTTCGGCTGATTGAGAAATCGTAAAATGCGTTGGGTTTGTCCAGGATAGAATGGCCAGTGTTAATAAAGGGAAAGCGAGCATGGCGAACGTCTTTTTCATAGCGTTTTGTATTGATGTGCTGACAACAATATGGAAGAACCATGCCAAAGTCAGATTTTATCGAATTCAAGGTGATGGGTATTCAAGGCATACATGCTTTGGCTAAATTTTGGCTTGCCAAATTTGACCGTTTACAATGCATTGGAGTCTGCTTACTTATTTATTGAGCTAATTTGAAACATTTTAATAAACGTTTAGCCTTTTTATATAGAAAAGTATATTTTTGTATAAACTGCTATAAAAGGAGAGGTGATGAGGGTATTGTCTACAGATACTTTGGAAGTGACATCAGATACAAATCGAGGTCGTGTGACGTTGAATTTTGCTGCCAAAGTGCAGGATGAGGATCTGTTCAGGGAAAGCCTTCTGCAAGTGCTGGCGTTTGCAGTTGAATCACATATTAAGCAGTGGGTTTTAGATTTTACAGCTTCTGGATGCCTACACGAGTCAGAAGAGAGATGGTTGCAAGTGGATTTCTTTCCAAGGCTCATGATGGCGTTGGGAACAGGTAATTATGTGGCTTATGTGTTGCCAGAGGCTTGTTACAATAAACTGCTAAATGAGGTGGGTACAAGCGGGATGCATACCTATAATTCCTTCGTGATAATGAACACATTTTGCACTGCCGCTTCTGCCGAAGCTTGGCTGGACGGCGAGCAATTTTCTCAAGCCTCTTAGTTGCACTTTGGGGGTATAGAGTAGCGAGTGATTTTGAAAATCACGGTATTTGTGGTATAATGCCTGTATTTTCATTAAAACTCATACTAACATATGCTCAAACGAAAGCGATTTACCCTTTCTCTACTACTGCTTGCTTTTATTAGTGTAGCTAACACAGCAGCGGCACTTGCCGCTGAATTACGCTATACCCTTTCTATGCCTGCCCCCCATACCCATTACTTTGAGGTAGAGGCAGAACTGACGGGCGCCAAGAAAAACTATGTTGATTTCACGCTTCCCGTTTGGGCGCCAGGCTCTTATCTGGTGCGGGAGTTCGCTAAAAACATAGAGGACTTCAAGGCAACCGACCAGAGCGGCAAGGCGCTACGCTCAGAGAAAATCGATAAGAACACATGGCGGGTATATAGCAACAAAGCCAACATAGTGCGCGCATCTTACGACGTGTATGCCTTTGAAATGAGCGTGCGCACCAGTTTTTTGGATGCTTCGCATGGTTATGTAAACGGTACCAGCGTGTTTATGTACCCGGAGGGGTATGAGAGCCTGAACGGAACCTTGGTTGTGAAGCCATTTGAGGGATGGGGCAAAGTATCAACGGGCCTCAAGAACACAGCCAAATTTACCTATGCATTCCCCAACTACGACATCCTGGCCGATTCACCACTGGAAATCGGCAACCATGAGGTCCATACCTTCACCACTGCCGGCGTGCCACATGAAGTGGCCATTTACGGCGAAGGCAACTTTGAGGTGTCACGTCTGCTAGCGGACATGCAGAAGGTGACAGAAGAGGCTGTCAAGGTGATAGGGGAGTTGCCGGTAGACCGTTACCTGTTCATCGTGCATAACCTGAACCGTGGCGGCGGCGGCTTAGAGCACCTAAACTCTACCACGTTGCAGGCATCACGCTGGAACTATGGCACCGAATCTGGTTACAATGGCTTTCTGGCGTTGGTGGCGCACGAGTATTTCCACCTCTGGAACGTGAAGCGCTTGCGCCCGCTTCCGCTTGGCCCCTTTAACTATAACCAGGAGAACTATACAGACCTGCTTTGGGTGTCAGAAGGGATCACTAGCTATTACGACGACCTGATTGTGCGCCGTGCTAATTTTTATTCCCCGCAACGTTACCTTGATATTGTGTCGGGTACTATACATGCTGTAGAGAATACCCCAGGCAATAAAGTGCAGGCAGTGTCAGAGGCAAGTTTTGATGCCTGGATTAAGTATTACCGTCGCACCGAAAATTCAAACAATGCCGAGGTGTCTTACTACTCCAAAGGCGGAGTGCTGGGGCATTTGCTGAACATGGAGGTTATGGAAGCCACAGATGGCAATAAGTCTCTGGATGACGTGATGCAGTATATGTATAACCGGTATTACAAGAAGCTTGGCCGAGGCTTCCAGGAAGCGGAATTTAAGGAGGCCGTTGAGCGTATCTCTGGCCGCAACATGGACAGCTTTTTCAAGAACTATGTGAACGGCACCGAAACCCCGGACTATAACGCTTATTTTGACGCAGCTGGTCTTAGGTTAGTAAACGTGAACGAAGGGAACAATGCAGTAAGCTGGGGAGCATCTACTTCTGTATCGGATGGCAAAGTGCTGGTGCGCGGCGTTAATCGCGGGAGCAGTGCTTACGAAGGCGGCCTGAACGTGAACGACGAGATCATTGCCGTGAATGGGTATCGTGTCGGAAGCGACGTCGACAACTATATCGAACGGATGCGCATTGGCGACACGGCCGAAGTGCTGATCGTGCGTGATGGCAAAGTGAAGACGCTGAATATCCCATTGCTAAAGGACAACAGCATACGCTACCGCTTTGAGCGGATCGCTAATCCAAGCAAGGTGCAAGATAAAATCTACAATAAATGGCTGGCGATCAATAACAGCTAGTTAATGGTTTTTGAGCTGCTAAAGGCGATTGCAGAAAGGTGAAACTTTCTGCAATCGCCTTTTTTGTTTGCGGCTGCAAACGGTTAGGGCAAAACAATAACCAGGCCTTCTGCTCAGAGGCGTTAAATGCAGCTTAGCTATTGTTTGATGGACTCAGATCTTAAGAGGACTTGAATAATATTGTGCAATTTTTTGCACTAGTATATTAGGTGATATGAATTAATATAATTTCAATAAAAATCCTTTGTGGGTTTCTACTAATACTCTATCTTACGTGTTCATACATAAAAATTATATGGATCCAGATGGTGATATACGAAACGCCATATGTAAAGATATCGCACGTTATAGCATGCAATGTTTTAATTATTAAATGGTTGTATAAACCAGATAATTCAGAGTTTGTTAGTGCACATCTGGCCGCCTTGCAATATTCTGTAACGAATAACCCCATTACGCTCATCTGCACTAATCTAACATTAATTGGCTCTCTAAACCGGGAGCAGGAGGCTTGGCTAGCTACAGAATGCTATAAAAGGTCATACAATCTGTTGCAGCATGACATCCATGTAGCCGTAGTTTTCACTGAGGAGCACTTTAAGGCAGTAGTGTCAAATTATATTGTTTCTTCGTCGAGCAATCACCAGGACTATGTGCACTTTAATTATTTTACAGACCAGGAAGAGGCGCTTCACTGGCTTTCAAGCATAAAAAAAGGCCAGGACCTGGCTGTGTTGCCTGTAAAGTCCTGACCTTGCTATGCTGTGGCTAATTACTTTTACTAATCAAGGGAAGATACCCAACGACTCGTAGCTGACGCCGATTTTCTCGATGGCCGTTAAGAAGGCTGCCGTACGCAAATCCGGGATATTCTTCAATTGCATCACGTCACGGATTTCATGGTACGCATTGATCATGGTATCCTCCAAGCCTGATCGAACCAAACTGATCTCATCCGATCCTTGAGTCAGGAAGGCACGCTCCTGCGGTGTCAGGCTCTTACCGGACGAAGACTCAATGGCATTTACCAGACGGAGGTAACTTGCCTCTTCCGCGCGTTTGCCCATACGCCCGAAGCGTACATTTGATAAGTTCTTCAGCCACTCAAAGTAAGATACCGTTACACCCCCTGCATTCAGGTATAAGTCAGGAATAATGATTATGCCCTTTCGTATCAGAATCTCCTCAGCTTCGCGCGTTACCGGGCCATTGGCTCCCTCTGCTACAATCTTGGCTTTCACATTGGCAGCGTTACCGCTGTGAATCACGTTTTCGAGTGCGGCAGGAATCAGAATGTCGCACTCCATTTCCAAAAGCTCAGTAGAATTATCGTAGTTCTTGCAATCCTTGAAGTTAAGGATAGAACCGTTCTGGCTTCTATGGCTGAAGGCCTCTTCCACATCTATGCCATTCGAGTTGAATATACCACCCTCTCGTTCAGCGATACCTACAATCACAGCGCCATCCTGCTGGCAGAAATAGGCTGCGTGGTAACCCACATTACCGAGTCCCTGCACGATTATGCGTTTTCCCTGCAGGCTTTGGCCCTCCAGGCCCTTGCCTTTCAGCAGCTCAGTGTCTGTTAACGTCTCCCGGATGCCATAATATATACCTAAGCCGGTCGCTTCCGCTCTTCCGCGTATACCGCCCTGGCCTACGGGCTTACCCGTAACACAACCTAAGGCACTGGTTTCGCCATACTTAAATGTCTGGTAGGTGTCCGCTATCCAAGCCATTTCACGGCTGCCTGTACCGTAATCCGGCGCAGGTACGTCAATGCCCGGTCCGATCAGGTTTTTCTTGATAAGCTCAGTGGCATAGCGGCGGGTAACACTCTCCAGGGTTTTAACAGAACTTGTACGCGGGTTGATCTTCACACCACCTTTGGCACCTCCAAAAGGCACGTCCACCACGGCGCATTTAAACGTCATGAGGGTGGCTAGCGCTTTCACCTCGTCTTCATCCACCTGCATGCTGTAGCGGATACCGCCTTTCGACGGCAACTTGTGGTGCGAGTGTTGCACGCGGATACCCTCAATAACTTCAATTTTGCCCTCAATCTCCACAGGGAAAGACACCTTGTAAACACTGTTGGGGGCTTTTATCTGGGCTAGTATGCCGGGGCTTAACTTTGAAAAACTGGCAGCGTGGTCAAAAAACTGATGAACGCTGTCTAAGAATTTTTTCCCTTCATTAGGATCGTTTGCCATACGTGTGTGTAGTTTTTTTGATAGTGGTATGATGATTTAGAACGGTGTTTATTGGGTTTTGTTTGATTTACCTTTTCGAGGCCCAGCACCCAATTGGCACAAGTTATATCTTATTAGTATATATATGCAAAGACGTAATTAATTATCATATTAAATAATAGAAATATATTATAAACTTGTTTTTTAACTTCCAAAATTGCAGCTTTGCAAGTATAAGTTACTATTATTCTGTGCGCCGATTGCCATACTGCGTTTGCCATTGTTTGATGACTTTTGATCTACCAAACTGATGTTATTAAATACCTGCTCCAATACTACACTATCACTAGACAACACGCATTTGGTTACAGATGCGGTAAATAATTTTGAGATCCACTACGACAGCACCGAAGAGGTGTTGGTGGTAAAATGGAAAGGAGACGTTGACTCGACGGATGTGCGGGCGGGGTATAGGCTTTTACTACAGGAAGTTTATACCTATAAGCCGCGTAAAATGCTCTTAGACTTCCAGCACAGGCACAGAATCCGCCGTAACGACCAGCAATGGGTGTTCGGAAGCGTATTCCCGGAGATGTTGCGTTTGGTGGGAGATACTGTTTTCATGGCTATCGTGCTGCCCATTACCATGTACTATGGCCTGGTTGCCGACATGAACGGGGATGAACTGATGCAGGATAACAATTTTCTCATCATTCAGCATACCCTGTACCAGCAAGAAGCCTTCCGTTGGCTACGCAATATGCAACCAGTTTCGTGCCTGGCCTAACTTTTAAAAATCATGTAAACGTAAAAAAGGCCGCTTCAGGTAAATACCCGTGGCGGCCTTTTTTATGTTGCGAAGCTAAAGCTTATTTAACTTTCAGCAGTTCTACGTCAAATACAAGCGTAGAGTGTGGGCCGATAGCTCCACCTGCGCCCTGTGCGCCGTAAGCCAGGTTAGACGGGATAAATAGTCTCCACTTGGCGCCTTCCTTCATTAACTGCAATGCCTCTGTCCAGCCCGCAATAACACCGTTCACCGGGAAGGTAGCAGGCTCGTTGCGCTCATAGCTTGAGTCAAATACAGTGCCGTCAATCAGGGTGCCGTGGTAATGGGTGGTCACGGTGTCCGTTTGTGATGGCGATTTGCCCGTGCCCTCTTTCAGTACCTGATACTGCAAGCCGCTTGGTAGGGTCTGTACACCTTCTTTCTCTTTGTTCTCAGCTAAAAATGCCTCGCCTGCTTCCTTGTTATCAGAGCCGGCAGAATTCTGCTTTTCTGCCATTTCCTGCTGCAAGGCCATCATGGCCTGCTGCACTTCCTCCTGCGAAAGGATGGATGGCTTGCCCTCCAACACTTCCTTCATGCCTTTAATAAACGGATCGGCATCGATGGAAATACCCTGCTTTTGTAAATTGCTCGCCATGTCCCGGCCAATAATGTAGCTGATTTTCTCTTTTAAATCCATAGTATAGTTTTTTGCACCAGATGGCGCTATCAAAAATTAAGTATACCGCTTGGTAGCGGCAAAGTTGCAAAGCTACCAATTTTGAGGCAAACAGAAGAAGCTCCCTCCAGTGTTTTCCTTTTATGAGGGCATGGTATAATGAGGCATCTCAAAAAACACCCATCAAGAGAGGTGCAAATGTTGATTGGATTTATAAAAAAAGCCGCACCCTTTAGTAAGGCCTGCGGCTTCTCATATAGCTTGTGAAGCTATTTATTTTTTATAAGTACAGGTGGAAGTCATCTTCCGCACTTTTGCTGCTGTGTTTAACGGGCTGTATCCAGTTCGTGATTAGAAGGCTAATCGTGGTGCCGATAAGGAAAAAAGAGGATAGGGTAGTAATGCTTTTCATATGGGTGGAGTTAACGCATGCTGAGACATATTTTTTAGCATTAACGGAAACCTATCCTGATTAGTTCTAGGGATACTCAAAATTAACCCAATTATTCTAGTGAGCACGCACTTACTGCTTTTAAACCTCCTTTTTAGCTGTTCCTAGGCCTATTCGGGCGTGCGGACATCCCGTTTGATTGGGGCAATTCAACTATAATCCTCAGAGTCTTCATCCAACGAATCGATCTGAAAATTTACTTCTTTCACATGCTTCGTGAAGAAGTAATAAGCGATAGTGCCCAGCAAAAAGAAGGATGCGCTCAGTGTAATGAACGACCAGATGTTAGTGTTTGATGATTTCATGGTTGGTGCCATTCAGAAGGTGTTGGCTCGTTCTTACGGCAGGAGGTAGGGTATGGTTAGTTAATTACCAACCAAGCTCTAAAAAAAGCGAAGCCATACGTTTCGGTAGGGCTTCGCGGGTAGTGTATACTATGTTAATGTATCCTTTACATGTTTCTGCGGTACTGACCGCCAACCTCAAACAAAGCGTTGGTAATTTGGCCAAGGGAGCAGTATTTCACCGTTTCCATCAGCTCACCGAATATGTTACCATTGGTGATCGCAACCTGTTGTAATTGCTTCAATAACTCGGCTGCTTTATCCGCATTGCGGTTCTGGAGCCCATGCACCATGTTGATCTGGTATTGCTTCTCTTCCTCCGTTGCCCGGATAACCTCTGTCGGGATAACAGTTGGAGAGCCTTTAGACGACAGGAAGGTGTTTACTCCGATGATCGGGTAATCGCCGTTGTGCTTTAGCGTTTCATAGTATAAACTCTCCTCCTGTATCTTGCCGCGCTGGTACATTGTCTCCATCGCGCCCAACACACCACCGCGCTCTGTTATACGGTCGAATTCAACCAAAACGGCTTCTTCCACCAGGTCAGTCAGCTCTTCGATGATGAATGAACCCTGCAGTGGATTCTCGTTCTTGGCCAGGCCCAACTCACGGTTAATGATCAGCTGTATGGCCATGGCACGACGCACAGATGCTTCTGTTGGCGTGGTGATGGCTTCATCGTATGCATTGGTATGCAGCGAGTTACAGTTGTCATAGATCGCATAAAGCGCCTGTAAAGTAGTTCGGATATCGTTGAAGTCGATTTCCTGCGCATGCAATGAGCGGCCCGAGGTTTGGATATGGTATTTCAGCATCTGCGAACGGGCATCTGCGCCATACTTCTGCTTCATCGCCTTTGCCCAGATCCTTCTGGCCACACGGCCAATCACCGCATACTCCGGGTCGATGCCGTTGGAGAAGAAGAAGCTTAGGTTCGGGGCAAACTTATTGATGTCCATGCCACGGCTCACATAGTACTCTACAAACGTGAAGCCATTTGCCAAGGTGAAGGCCAACTGCGAGATAGGGTTCGCGCCAGCCTCCGCAATGTGGTACCCCGAAATAGAGACTGAGTAGAAATTACGCACATTGTGGTTGATGAAATACTGCTGCACGTCACCCATCAAACGCAGTGAGAACTCCGTCGAGAAAATGCAGGTGTTCTGAGCCTGGTCTTCCTTTAAAATATCTGCTTGTACAGTGCCTCGAACGGCTGCTAGTGTGCGTTCCTTGATTGGCTCATATACTTCAGCTGGCAATACCTGGTCGCCGGTTACTCCCAAAAGCATCAAGCCAAGTCCGTCGTTGCCCTCAGGCAGCGGCCCCTGGTAGCGTGGGCGTGGTGAACCTTTCTCTTTATAGATCGCGTCAATTTTGGCATCAATCTCCGCTTCCATGCCATGCTCCTTGATGTATAGCTCACACTGCTGGTCGATGGCGGCGTTCATGAAGAAGCCTGTCAGGATAGCAGCCGGCCCGTTGATGGTCATGGATACCGATGTCTTCGGGTCAGCCAGGTTAAAGCCGGAGTATAGCTTTTTCGCGTCGTCGAGGCAGCAGATGCTTACGCCCGAGTTACCGATCTTGCCGTAGATGTCCGGTCTGTGGTCCGGGTCTTCACCGTAAAGCGTCACAGAGTCGAAGGCTGTAGAAAGTCGCTTGGCTGGCATACCCAGACTCACATAATGAAAGCGACGGTTGGTGCGCTCCGGTCCGCCCTCGCCCGCGAACATACGGGTGGGGTCTTCCCCTTCGCGCTTGAACGGGAACACCCCCGCGGTGTATGGGAACTCACCCGGCACGTTTTCCTGCAGGTTCCACTTCAGCAGGTCTCCCCAGGCCTCGTAGCGCGGTGTGGCCACCTTCGGAATCTGTAAATGAGAAAGCGACTCTGTATGGGTTTTGATCTTGATCTCTTTGTCGCGAACCTTAAAAATGTAAAACTCATTTTTGTAGGCTTGTACCTTTTCGTTCCAGTTCTCAAGTATCTTCTTGTTCTGCCCGTCCAGGTTCAGTTCTACCTCAGCGTAGGCGTGCTCCAGCTGCTTTACCAGGCGGTCTTTGTCCTCTACCTCGATGCCCTGTACCGCCTCGATAGACTTTTTGATGCCGTACAGCTTCTGTGCAATCTCTGCCTGGTCCTTGCTCCACTTGTCGTAGTTGCGGATGGTCTCAGATATCTCAGACAAGTAGCGGGTGCGGGCAGGAGGGATAATGTATACCTTCTCCGACATCTCCTTTGAAGTTTGTAGGTTAGAGTCAAACGCTATACCCGTCTTCTCTGCTATCTTCGCCATGATGGCCCGGTAGAGCTGGTTCATGCCCGGGTCGTTGAACTGCGAGGCGATGGTGCCGAACACGGGAATCTCCTCGTCGCTCACGTCCCAAAGCTGGTGGTTGCGCTTGTACTGCTTCTTCACGTCGCGCAGGGCATCCAGGGCACCGCGCTTGTCGAACTTGTTAAGGGCAATCACATCGGCAAAGTCCAGCATATCGATCTTCTCCAGCTGCGTGGCGGCGCCGTACTCTGGTGTCATCACGTACAGGCTCGTGTCGGAGTGCTCGATGATCTCAGTGTCGGATTGCCCGATACCGGATGTTTCCAGTATGATCAGGTTGAATTGAGCGGCCTTCACGATGTCCACAGCGTCCTGCACATACTTGCTCAAGGCCAGGTTGCTCTGGCGGGTGGCCAGCGAGCGCATGTATACCCGCTCGTTAGAGATGGAGTTCATGCGGATTCTGTCGCCTAGCAACGCTCCACCCGTTTTGCGCTTCGACGGGTCTACAGAGATGATCGCGATCTTTTTGTCCGGGAAGTCCGTCAGGAAGCGGCGCACCAACTCGTCTACCAACGACGATTTACCGGCACCGCCCGTGCCTGTTATGCCTAAAACAGGGGTTTTGACTGCTTTTGCCTGCTCCTTCACCTCATCCAGAATGACGCGGGCCTCTTCCGGGAAGTTCTCGGCAGCCGAGATCAAGCGGGCAATGGCCTTCGGGTCTTTATCCTGCAGGTGCTTGGCCTCGCCGTTTAGGTTCTGGCCTGTCGGGAAGTCGCACTTGTGCAGCATGTCGTTGATCATACCCTGCAAACCCATGGCGCGTCCATCGTCCGGAGAGTAAATGCGGGCGATGCCGTGGCCATGCAGTTCCTCGATCTCAGCAGGGAGTATCACCCCGCCGCCGCCGCCGAAAATGCGGATGTGGCTGCTACCGCGTTCCTGCAGCAGATCATACATATACTTAAAGTACTCGATGTGGCCCCCCTGGTAAGAGGTGATGGCAATGGCCTGCGCGTCTTCCTGGATCGCGCAATCCACGATTTCCTGTACCGAGCGGTTATGGCCCAAGTGGATCACCTCAGCCCCTGACGCCTGTATGATACGGCGCATGATGTTGATTGCCGCATCGTGGCCATCAAACAAAGATGCCGCTGTGACAATCCGGATATGGTTGACTGGTTTATATGGTTCTACAGTAGTTGCTTGCATGTCTACGAAACAAGTTTTTTCAAATTTTGATGCGAATATAGTCATTTAAAGCAGAGAATCCTGCAGCCGCCAGGATAGCAAGTGAGTACCTACATTCCTTTTCCGCACGAAATCAAAGCTTTAGGGAGATTGCTTTTAATAGAATTGAAAGGCTGCTTAGCCTAGCCCGGCCTCCTTTGCCAGTATTACCAGGTCGGCCACATTTTTGGTGCCGAGCTTGCGTTGGATGTTTTTCCGATGGGTGCTGACGGTATTCGTGCTGATGTAAAGCTCATCAGCAATGGCGCTGGTGCTATAGCCTTTACAAATCAGGTCAAGCACTTCCACTTCCCGTTTTCGGAGGCTGTTGATGAGCAGCTTGTTCTTTAGCTTCAGGCTTTCTTTCAGCGCGATGGTGAGTTGCGTGTCCGTGTTCATCTGCTGGCTCATATCCACGTCCACCGAGATGATGTGCTTCACTGTCCCATCGGGGTTATTGCTCAGCACCTTCGACCAACCCATATACCATTTATACTCGGAGCTGTTCTTGTGTTTTGCACGAAATAAGCCGCCAAACTGGGGCTCTTCCATATGCTGATAATGGATCACGCTGTCCTCGGGTATGTTTTGGTCTTCGGGGTGCACTATCTTTTCAAAGTACTTTATGCCGCCCATTTCCTTGATTTCCTCCAGGGTATATCCCAGAGTTTCTTCATTCGTTTTATTGCACCAAACTACTCCCTCCTGCAAGTCAGAGATATAAATATTGGCAGGTACCTCGTGCACTACCTTTTCCAGGAAAGCGCATTTCTGTTTTAGTTTTTTCACTTCTAACTGCAGGGCAGCGATTTCCTGCTCGGTTAGTTCTTTATTTAGGCGTTCGTTCATAGGGTAGCACTCCGTGCGGATGCAAGTCATTTTTCAAAACACAAAATTGAATTGCCTCATTGTTCGATCCATAAATATATAGTTTTACAAATTATAGATCATTCATTACATGAACGGGAATCAGGCATGTGTGTTATGTAGCCCGGTAGAGGGTTAATGCTTGTAATCCATGGCAATAGTAAGCGGCGGGGCGCCTATTATATAAATCTTAGCGCTGAAACCGGTGAGAAACGCACTTTCTTCTTAACTTTGTTCTTCGTATAGATATTTATGAAGAACATCCGAAATTTCTGCATCATCGCCCACATTGACCACGGCAAAAGTACCCTGGCCGACCGCCTGCTAGAGTTTACCTCTACGGTGGCAGAGCGTGAGATGCAAAACCAGTTGTTGGATAACATGGACCTGGAGCGCGAGCGCGGCATCACCATCAAGAGCCACGCCATCCAGATGAACTACCATTATAAAGGGGAGGAGTATGTACTGAACCTGATCGACACGCCTGGTCACGTCGATTTCTCTTATGAGGTATCCCGCTCCATTGCGGCCTGCGAAGGCGCTTTGCTGATCGTGGACTCCTCGCAGGGGATCGAGGCACAGACCATCTCGAACCTCTACCTGGCCATCGGCAACGATCTGGAGATCATTCCGGTGCTAAACAAGATCGACTTGCCGCACGCCATGCCAGAGGAGGTGTCAGACCAGATCATTGAGCTGATTGGCTGCGACCAGGAGGACATCATCCTGGCCTCGGGTAAATCAGGCATTGGTATAGAAGATATCCTGAATGCCATCTGTGACCGCATCCCGGCTCCAAAGGGCGACCCGGAGGCACCGTTGCAGGCCCTGATCTTCGACTCTGTTTTCAACTCCTACCGCGGCATCGAGGTTTACTTCCGTATCTTCAACGGCACCCTGAAAAAAGGGCAGAAGGTAAAGTTCATCAACACAGGAAAAACCTACGAGGCCGACGAAATTGGGGTACTCAAACTAAACCAGGAGGCGCGCCAGGAAATGGGGGCCGGTAACGTGGGCTACCTTATTTCCGGTATCAAGAACGCCAAGGAAGTAAAAGTTGGGGATACCATCACCCACGTAGACCGCCCGGCGCTAGGTATACAGGGGTTTGAGGACGTGAAGCCAATGGTATTTGCGGGCATTTACCCGGTAGAGACCAGTGAATACGAAGAGTTGCGCAGCTCGATGGAGAAGCTGCAACTGAATGACGCTTCCCTGGTATGGGAACCTGAAACGTCAGCGGCACTCGGCTTTGGTTTCCGTTGCGGATTCCTGGGTATGCTGCACATGGAAATCGTGCAGGAGCGTTTGGAGCGCGAGTTCGATATGACTGTGATTACCACGGTACCATCGGTACAGTTCCATGCTTATACCACCAAAGAGAACATGGTGAAGGTGAATGCGCCTTCAGAAATGCCTGAGCCGAACTACATCGACCATATTGAGGAGCCGTACATTAAAGCGCAGATCATCACGAAGTCTGAGTTTGTGGGTCCGATCATTACGCTTTGTATGGACAAGCGCGGTATCCTGAAGAACCAAACATACCTGACCAGCGATCGGGTGGAGATGAGCTTTGAAATGCCGCTCGCAGAGATCGTGTTTGACTTCTTTGACAAACTGAAGACTATCTCGCGCGGCTATGCCTCTCTCGATTATGAACTGATCGGTTTCCGGCCATCGAACATGGTGAAGCTGGACATTATGTTGAACGGTGAGAAGGTAGATGCGCTGAGCGCCATCGTGCACCGCGACAAGGCATACGACTGGGGCAAACGCCTCTGCGAGAAGCTGCGCGAGCTGCTCCCGCGCCAAATGTTCGAGATCGCCATTCAGGCAGCTATCGGGCAGAAGATCATTTCCCGCGAAACGGTCAAAGCAATGCGTAAGAACGTGTTGGCAAAATGCTACGGCGGGGATATTTCGCGTAAGCGCAAACTGCTCGAGAAACAGAAGAAAGGTAAGAAACGCATGCGCCAGGTAGGTAACGTGGAGATTCCGCAAGAAGCCTTCTTAGCTGTGCTTAAACTCGACTAAATACACCAAGCCCCAACGTGCCACCGCGCGGCGGGGCTTTTTACTTAATGCAACTTCCTGGTAAATCACGTATTCAAACCATTCGTAATTAAAAATTCGCAAGTATACTATGACCCTGCTCGACGGCAAAAAAACATCTGAAGCCATACAACAAGAGATAGCTGCTGAGGTAGCTGCATTGAAAGCCGGTGGTGCCCGTGCCCCACACCTGGCAGCCATACTCGTCGGGAACGACGGTGGCTCCGTGACCTATGTGAACAACAAGGTGCTGGCCTGCGAGCTCGTAGGATTCGAGTCCTCGCTGTTCCACTACGAAGACACTATCACAGAAGCCGAGCTGCTGAATAAAATTGAAGAACTGAACCAGAACGATGCCATTGATGGCTTTATCGTTCAGCTGCCTTTGCCCAAGCACATCGACCCAGAGAAGGTGCTGGAGGCCATTGACCCACGGAAGGATGTGGACGGCTTTCACCCAACCAACGTGGGACGCATGGTGGCAGGCCTGCCGGCTTACCTGCCTGCCACGCCTGCTGGTATTTTGCAGCTGCTGGAGCGTTACCAGATCGAGACGAGCGGCAAGCACTGCGTGGTGATTGGCCGCAGCAACATTGTGGGTTCTCCTATGAGTATTTTGATGGCAAAGAGTGCTTACCCAGGTAACTGCACCGTAACCATCTGCCACAGCCGCACCGTGGATCTGCCGTCTTATACCCGCCAGGCTGATATCATCATTGCTGCCATCGGTAAACCAGAATTTGTTACTGCCGATATGGTGAAAGACGGCGTGGTAGTGATTGACGTGGGCACAACCCGTGTGCCAGACGCTTCTCGCAAATCAGGTTTCCGCTTGAAAGGAGATGTTAACTTTGACGAGGTGGCCCCGAAGAGCAGCTACATCACACCGGTGCCAGGAGGTGTTGGCCCGCTCACGATTGCCATGCTGCTCAAAAATACGCTAAAAGCAGCGAAGAACGAGGTATACGCTTAAGTTTTAGCTGCACCTAGCTAAACGTGATACGCAAGTATCAAGTACAGTATAAAAAAAAGCCCCCGCTGTTGTCATAATAGCGGGGGCTTTTAATTAACACTTGTTCTAACTTTTAGGCTTCGCTGTCATTTCGACCTACGGGAGAAATCTGGGTAGTTTGATTGCCCCTGATTAGTTCGATTTTCCACATAGTTGAAGCGGTAGCATGCTTTTACACAGACAGGCCTTAATGCAATGTCGTCAACTTAAGGAGTCAATGTATAGATTTTGTCATTTCGACCCACGTGAGAAATCTAAATTAAGATACAGTAGAGCCATGTGTCAGATTTCTCACTAGCGTTCGAAATGACAGTTTTTTCTTAGGTTGACGGCATTGGGCCTTAATGTGCGCCTACGTTCACGATATCGGCGAATACGCCTGCGGCTGTTACCTCAGCGCCTGCTCCCGGCCCCTTTACCACCATTGGGCGTTCTTTATACCGGTCGGTGGTGAAGGAGATGATGTTGTCGCTGCCGGAGAGGGTGTAAAATGGATGGCTTTCGTCTACCATCTGCAGGGAGATGGATGCCTTGCCTTCATCCAGCGTACCAATGTAGCGTAACACCTTGCCCTGGCTTTCCGCCGTGTCTTTCATCGATCGGAAGTATCCTTCAGCCGCCTTTAACTCCGCATAAAATTCTGAAACCGACGTCGCCTGCAGGCAGGAAGGGGGCAGGATATTATCGATCTGCACATCCTTTGCCTCCAATGGGTAACCAGCATCGCGTGCCAGGATCAGGATTTTACGCATGAAATCCATGCCGCTCAGGTCATCGCGCGGGTCCGGCTCGGTATACCCTTTCTCCTGCGCCGACTTCACGACGTCATGGAAAGACGCATCGCCTTTAAAGTTGTTAAAGATAAACGAGATCGTACCAGACAGGATCGCTTCAATGCGCTGAACCCGGTCACCACTCATCATCAGGTCTTTCAAGGTGCGGACAATCGGTAGGCCAGCACCCACATTCGTCTCGTAATAAAAGTCTACACCGTGCTGAAACGCAGTGTCTTTAAAAAGTTTATACTGCTGATAATCAGACGAGTTTCCTATTTTGTTGCAAGTAACGATGGAGATGTTTGACTTAAACACTTCCTCGTAATAGCGGATAGGGGCAGGGCTGGCGGTATTGTCTGCCAGCACGCAGTTGGGCAAGTTCATCTGCTTCATACGCGAGATGAACTCCGGCAGGTCTGCGGGCTCACCGGCTGCCTCGAGCACCTCCTTCCAGTTTTCCAGAGGCAACCCATCCGCGTCAAAGACCATCTGGCGGCTGTTACTGATGCCGACCACCTTTACCTGTATGCCATTGTGCTGCTGCAGGAAGTTCTGGTGTTCCTGTAACTGCTTGATTAAAGTGCTGCTAATGTTACCGGTTCCCAGGCAGAAGAGGTGCAAAGACTTTTTGAGCTCAGTGAAAAACGCGTCGTGTACGCTGTTCAGCGCCTTGGTCAGGTCCTGGTGCAGGATGATAACGGAGATGTTATACTCCGAAGAGCCCTGGGCAATGGCGCGCACGTTCACGCCATTACGGCCCAGCGCATGGAAGAGCTTGCCCGAAATGCCCGGTGTCTCCTTCATGTTCTCGCCCACAATGGCCAGCACCGACAGGTCCTGCTCAATCGTAGGGACTTCCAGTTTCTCGGCTCTCAGTTCCAGTTCAAACTCCTGCTCAATGAGGCGCTTCGCTTTGGGTGCGTCTGTCGGGTGCAAGGCAAACGTGATGCTGTGCTCTGACGAAGCCTGGGTGATCAGGATCACATTGATCTGCTCGCGGGACAGCAGCGAGAAGAGGCGCCCGCTATACCCGGCTTTGCCCACCATGCCACTGCCCTGCAGGTTGATGATGCTAACCTGGTTTATAGACGAGATCCCTTTGATGCTGGTCCCATTCTTCTGCGTGTCATGGCGTATGGCCGTTCCGGGGAAGCCTGGATTGTTGATATTGCGGATATTGAGCGGAATCCGCTTCATAAAGGCCGGGGTCATGGAAGGTGGGTAGATTACCCGCGCACCGAAGTACGACAGTTCCATGGCCTCGATGTATGAAAGCTCCGTGAGCGGAATCGCCTTCTTCACCATCTTTGGGTCCGCGGTCAGCATACCGTTCACATCGGTCCATATTTGGATCTCAGTACAGCCTAGGGCAGCACCTATCAGCGCGGCGGTATAATCAGAGCCACCACGGCCAAGCGTGGTGATCTGCCCGTAGTCGTCACTGGCAATAAAGCCTGTCACGAAAAGCAGCTCATCTTTGTGCTCGTGGTAGAAGGAGCGCACCAACAGGTCAGTGGTCTCCTGTTGCACCCGTGCATGCCCAAAGCTGCTGTCTGTCTTGATTAACTGCGACGCGTCCACATACCGGGCTTCCGGGAAGCGCGCTGTAGCCGCTTTGCTCACAAGCAGAGTCGTGCAGCGTTCGCCGTAGCTAAGCACCAAATCCTTAGTTTTGGGGGTAAGCTCACGCAACGAAGAAACTCCCTGTAGCAATCCTTCCAACTCTATAAAGTACTCCTTCAGCTGGCTGTTCACTGCCTGGTAGCGCTCCTTGTCCAGCAGGCCACGAGCAACTTCCAGGTGCTGCTGCTCCAGTTCCTCTAGGTAATGCAGGTAGTTTTTGCCGTCGGCAGCAATGTCGGCCATGCTTGCCAGCAGATTGGTCACACCGCTCATGGCCGATAACACCACAACCGGTTTCTCTGATTTCGCTTCGTCGGCAAGTATGTCTAGCAAGGTGAGGATGTTTTGGACAGAGCCAACGGTTGTTCCCCCGAATTTCAGGACTTTCATAGATTTAATACGCTATGGTGACACTGCGAAGTTTTGCCTCGCAGGTTGTTTATATTTAAGGTATAGAGCGTAAAGCGGCTAAGGCTTTGTGCTTGAAATGTTGCTTAATGCTTAGTTAAATCGTAATAGGATAACATGTTAATTACCAGTGGTAGTATGAGTTTTATGTTGCTCCTGTAATAACTCAGCCAATGCCTCAAATTCGTTTGGAATGTGGCTTGCCAGTTTTGTTCTTCCAAGAAAAGCCTTCAGTTGAGCCGGTAGTGCAATGTCAGCTCCCAGCACCTCATCTATTGTCTGCTTGAATTTAGCAGGGTGTGCGGTTTCCAGGAATATGCCATCTGTTTGCAGGGCTGGCAACTGCTCTTTAAGGGCCATGTAAGCAAT
Organism: Pontibacter sp. CAU 1760; assembly: GCF_054482735.1. Classification (NCBI taxonomy): domain Bacteria; kingdom Pseudomonadati; phylum Bacteroidota; class Cytophagia; order Cytophagales; family Hymenobacteraceae; genus Pontibacter; species Pontibacter sp. CAU 1760. The sequence continues at coordinate 59,479 of NZ_JBTLRL010000005.1, read as the reverse complement.
CGCTCCGTGCGGGTCCAGTAGGTATCCGCCATGTTCCTTTACTGTTTTAATAGTATTCCGAATAGGCTCGTCAGCTGTCCAATAGCCTTTCACGACAGCTTTCATATTCTCATACGTATTCCCGAATATCTCCAGGATGCGTGGGAAATTGTTCGGGCTTCCCACATCCATGGCGTTGGCAATGGTGGCCACAGAAGGGGCGGGGGTATATTCCCCTGACTCCAGGTATGCCGGTACGATCCTGTTCAGGTTAGTGGCAGCCACAAAAAACTTAACTGGTAGGCCCATCTGTCTGGCCAGCACGCCGGCAGCCAAGTTTCCGAAATTGCCGCTTGGTACCGAGAAGGTGACTTCTGCCCTTGCATCCTGCTGCTTTCGCCACTGCCCCCAGGCATAAAAGTAATACACCATTTGCGGCAGCCAGCGGGCCACGTTGATCGAGTTGGCCGAGGAAAGCTGCATCTCTTTGGATAATTCAGGGTCAGCAAAGGCCTGTTTTACTAGGTGCTGGCAATCGTCAAAGGTGCCGTCTACCGCAACAGCATGTATGTTCTGGCCCAGCGTGGTAAACTGCATCTCCTGGATGTCACTCACCCCGCCGTTTGGGTACAAAATCACTACTTCAATATTGTCAACCCCCAGGAAGCCATTGGCCACCGCGCTTCCTGTGTCGCCGGAAGTGGCAACCAGCACAGTCACGGGTTTACCGGGCTCGGCAAAGGTTTGCAGGCAACGCGACATAAACCGGGCGCCGATATCTTTAAAGGCACAGGTAGGGCCATGGAACAGCTCCAGGCTAAAAATGCCATCCTCGACTTTTACCAATGGAACCGGAAAAGTGAAGACTTCGTCGCATATCTGCCGCAAGGCAACCGGTGAGATGTCCTCAGCCACATAAGGCTGCAGCACTTTATAGGCTATTTCCGGTAAGGTCATGTCAGGCAGTGCCTCAAAAAAATCTGCGCTTAAAGCGGGCACCTTCTCCGGGAAGAACAATCCTTTGTCTTGTGGCAAACCTTTTACAACCGCTTCCTTGAAGCTTATTTTAGGGGATTGGCGGTTAGTGCTGTAATATTTCATGCTTGTGCTTTTAAAGAAGGTTGTTGAATCAATCGTGCCCCTTGCTCAGGCACTTGGGTTACATAGGCGTGCAGGTCGATGCCACTGTTTTGGTAGACCTGCTCAATGGCCTTGCGCACCCTCACCGCATCTGCCTCTTTTGCCGATAGGGCGAAGATAGACGGGCCTGAACCAGAGATGCCCGAACCCAGGGCGCCGGCATCGAGGGCTGCCTGCTTGGCTTGTTTAAACAGCGGGATCAGAAAAGCGCGCTCCGGTTCGAATATCTCATCGTGCAGGCTGCGGCTGATCAGGCTATAGTCTGCTTTCAGCAAACCGGCCATCAGCCCAGCCAGGTTACCCCATTGCCGGATGCCTTTCTGCAACGGGATTTCCTTTTTGAGAATACTGCGAGCCAGGGAGGTCTTGAGCTCTACCTGCGGATGCACTACCGTGCAGTATAACTCCACCGGCACGCCCAATGGCACCACATCCAGCGGGTCGTAGCTGCGCACCAGCACAAACCCACCCAGCAGCGAAGGGGCCACATTGTCGGCATGCGCCGAACCGGAGGCAAGGCGCTCGCCCTCCATGGCAAAAGGCACCAGCTCTTCGGTGGTAAACGGCTTGCCCAGCAACTCATTCACCGCGTACGCTGCGGCGGCAGAACTAGCGGCACTGCTGCCCAGGCCACTGCCCACGGGCATTCCTTTGTGCAGTTGCATGTCCAGGCCAAAAGGGACCTGCAGCGTCTCCAGCATTTTCCGGGCCACTACGCCGATCACGTTCTCGTCGGGGTTTGTAGACAAGCCACTGATGCCGTGAATCTCAGAGATGGTGACACCCGGTTCCTCTACCTTTCGCACCCATACCTCATCGCCGGGCTGGTCCAGGGCAAAGCCCAGCACGTCAAACCCACAGCAGACGTTGGCTACAGTGGCGGGGGCAAATACTTTTGTGTACTTCAATGCATTCATATCGTAAGCCTTTAGGCCAGTTCTTTTGTTGTTTCTTCGTGCTTCGCCAGAAAGAAGCTGTTGTGCAACAGGTTAACCGCGTGCACGGAGTCTTTTCCGCTTACTACCAGGGAGATGTTACGCTCGGTTGCGCCCTGGGCAATAGCCCGGATGTTGATGGCGTGGTCGCCCAGGATAGAGAACATGGTGCCGGCTATACCTGGCTGCTGTATCATGCCATTGCCTACAATGGCTACAATGCTCATATGTTGCTCCAGGTTCACGGGGTCAACCTCCCCAGCGGCCATGTGGTATTCAAATTCCTGTGTCAGGGCTTCCAGCGCGGCTTGTCCTTCGGTATCGGCCATGGCGATGGTGATGCTTTGCTCCGAGGACGACTGCGTGATAAAATAGATGTTGATGTTGCGGGTGGCCACCGCCTTGAACAGGCGCATGGCAATACCCGGCACGCCCACCATGCCGCTGCCGCTCAGCGTGATCAGGGCAATATTATCGATGCAGGAAACGCCTTTAATGATGTTCGGTCCCGGTTTCGGGTTTGCTGTGATCAGCGTGCCGATGTGCGTAGGATTGAAGGTGTTCTTAAGCAGCAGAGGAATGTTGGCCGAGACCAACGGAGCGATGGTAGGGGGGTATAGCACCTTCGCCCCAAAATATGCCAGCTCCATGGCCTCTTTATAACTCAGCTCTTTAATGGAGTGCGCTGCCTTTACCTTGCGCGGGTCAGCGGTGTACATGCCATCCACATCCGACCATACCTCCAGCCGCTCCGCGTCCAGGGCAGCAGCATAGATAGAGGCACTGTAGTCTGAACCGCCGCGGCCCAGCACAGAGGTCTTGCCAGCCTCGGTTTTAGCAATAAAGCCCGGGGCTACTACAAGCGCCACGTCAGGCATCGTGTCTTTGATGCGCCCATAGGTTTTTAGCTGGTTTACTTTAGCGTTTAAATAATTACTGTCAGTGATGATATAGTCGCGGCTGTCTATCAGTGTGTTTGGCAGGTCTTTATGATGAAAGGCAATCGACACGATAGAAGAGGAGAGCAGCTCACCATACGACATCACCCGGGCCTTCACGCTGTCGCTCAGTTCGTCGAGCAGCAATACGCCCTGGCAGATATCCTCCAGTTCGCGCAGCAATAGCTTCACCTTTCCTTTCACGTCCACCTGGTAGCTGAACGGCACCAACTCCTCGATGGCCTCCATGTGCTTGGTTTCCAGTTGCTGTATCACCTCATGGTAACTGGCGTCGTGCCCGGCGGCTTTCTGGTAGCACGACACCAGCATGTCTGTGACACCCGACATGGCCGAAACCACCACAATCATTTGCTTCGGATATTGCTTTTCTTTTATAACTGCGGCAATTTGATTTATTGCAGTTGCGTTAGACACAGAGGTGCCGCCAAATTTTAAAACCAGCATGGGGATAATATATAAACTTGATAATAGGAAATATGCCTTACAGGAGGCCTAAACCGCAGGTTGCGCGATATTAGAGAAGGGACGATATGTATAAATTTACCCCACAAGGGGTAATAATGGTGATCGCTGTAACGCCAAAAAAAAGCATAGTTTTCCCTGTGTTCAAAAAATGCAGCGATATGTTTTTTAAGCCGTTCATTATTTATATCGAAGGCAAAGTACTACCTGTTTTACACAATTGCTAATATTTTTTAACTTTTAATGTAAAAAGAGTAAAGAAGCGGGTGGCCATACTTTCTCAACGGAACGTTAAGCGCTGCGGTGCTTGTTGCATTTTTAGCTAAATTGCACCTTCTGTACAAAGGGCTATCATCCCCTGCGGAGCGAACCATGAAATTTTAGAGGGCAGGGGAGCAATCCTCAGCCACATTTGCACGAAATTGGAAGTAACAAAAGCATACCAGACGGCCTCCATCCATACCGTACCCAAAGATGGAAGCGCGCTTCCGCTGATGGAGGCATTTTATACCATACAGGGCGAAGGCGCCAACACCGGCACAGCAGCTTACTTTATTCGGCTGGGAGGCTGCGACGTAGGCTGCCACTGGTGCGACGTAAAGGAGTCGTGGGATGCGGAACAGCACCCGCTCACACCCGTGCACGATATTGTGGAGATGGCAGATGCCTATCCGGGCAAGTCCATTGTGATTACGGGCGGCGAGCCCTTGCTCTACAACATGCAGCCGCTCACCGAACAGTTGCAGCAGCGCGGTATCCGTACCATGATCGAAACCTCCGGCGCCTATCGTATTAGTGGGGTGTGGGACTGGGTATGCCTTTCGCCTAAAAAATTCAAAGCGCCCGACGCATCGGTGTATCCCTTCGCAAGCGAGTTGAAAGTCGTGATCTTTAACAAGAGCGATTTTAAGTGGGCCGAGGAGCATGCCGCCTTGGTGGGGCCCGGCTGCCAATTATACCTGCAGCCAGAGTGGGGCAAGACCAACGAGATCATGCCTCTGATAGTAGAGTATGTGAAGCTGCACCCCCAATGGCGTGTTTCCCTTCAGACGCACAAATACATGGACATCCCGTAACAGACCTATGACGAAACACCTGCTCGCCTTTTTATTGCTGCTGACGATGTGCACCGCTGCGTTTGCCCAACAGCACAAGCTCAGTACCACCTCATCCAAGGCAGCCAAGCTCTACGAGAAAGCAGATGTTTACGCCATGAACCGGGACTTTGAGCGGGCGCTGCAAAGCCTTGCCGAAGCGATTGAAAAAGACCCCCAGTTTGTAGACGCCTACATCAGAGCCGCCAAACTGCAGAAAATGATGGGCAACAAGACGGCAGTGTATGAACTCCTGAAAAAGGGCCTGCCCCTGGTGGCGTTTACACCCGCCTACGGTGGCCTTTACTTTGATTTGGCCGACCTGCAATTTGAGCGCGGGGAGTACGCCGCCGCCATGGAGAATTACAAATTATTCCTCCAGTCCAAGCCAAAAAGCCAGCAGCTGATCAGCTGGTCTCGGAACCAGATCAAATCGGCGGAGTTTGCGATTGAGGCGATGGCTAAGCCGGTTCCTTTCACTCCGGTGCAAATGCCCGCCCACCTCAACCGGTTCGGGTTACAGTATTTCCCGTACACCACCGCCGACCAGCGCTATTTCATTTATACCACCCGCTTAAGCTCACGCCCCGATCACGACGAGAACATTTATATCAGTGAGCGTAAGAACGGGCAATGGCAGGAGCCGGCCTCCATTTCAACTAACATCAATACAAAAGCCAACGAGGGGGCGGCCACGATTTCGGGAGATGGCAAGACGCTGGTCTTTACGTCCTGCAACCGCCCCGACGGGCAAGGCGACTGCGACCTTTATATCTCCTCCAGAACCGGCGATAACTGGAGCAAGCCCAGCAATATGGGTAAGCTTGTCAACTCCAAGGCTTGGGACTCTCAGCCAAGCCTGTCAGCCGACGGGCGCACGCTTTACTTTTCATCCACCCGCGGGGGAGGTATAGGAAAGGAGGACATCTGGGTAGCGAGCTTGCAGGAAGACGGGACCTGGCAAAGGCCCGTGAACCTCGGAAAAACCGTCAACTCGGCGGGCCGTGACATGGCGCCCTCCGTGCATACCAGCGGGTCCACCTTATATTTTGTGAGTGATGGCCATTTGGGGCTCGGCGGGCTCGATGTGTTTAAGGTGACCCGCAAGCAGGGCAAGCCGTGGTCGGAGCCCCAAAACCTGGGCTACCCGCTGAATACGCAGGCAGATGAAGGCTCTCTGTTTATCACCTCTGATAACAAGGTGGGATATTACTCGCGGCAAGTAACCACCGATGCCGGCGCGCCGAGCATCCAACTGTTCCAGTTCGATGTGCCGCAGGAGTGGCGCAGCAGCGAGAACAGCACCTATGCCCAAGGCCGTATCTTCGACAAAAGCACTAAAAAGCCCCTGGCTGCCCAGGTGCAACTGTATGATGTGGCCACAGACTCGCTGGTGCAGCAGGTCAATTCTGACAAAGAGAACGGCGAATACACGGTTGTGCTGACGGAAGGCAAGCAGTATGCCCTTTACGTGACCGCGCCCCAGTACCTGCTCAACAGCCTCAGCTTTGATTATACCTCCCCCAAATCGCTCTCGCCAGTGGCGCTGGATGTATACCTGGAGCCCATCAAGGCAGGAGCAGCCGTCGTGCTGAACAATTTGTTTTTTGAAACAGGGGCATACAAACTCGCCGATAACTCCAAAACGGAACTGAACAAGCTCATCCGTTTTCTGCAGCAGAACGAAGCGTTGAAGCTGGAGATTGTCGGGCATACCGACGATGTGGGCTCTGATAAAGCCAATCAGGTTCTGTCTGAGCAAAGAGCCCTGGCTGTGGTAGATTACCTGCGCACGCATGGCATCAGCAAAAACAGGCTACGCCACAAAGGGTATGGCGAAAGCAGCCCGGTGGTCGCCAACAACTCAGAGGAAAACAGGCAGCTTAACCGGCGTATCGAAATGCGCGTGCTCTAATAGGGCCCCTGTAATTGCCCAGGCATGGACCTGAACCTGCATTAATTTTATAGCTGACACGCACGAACCCAATGCAATAAAAAACCCTCCGGCACCTATGCACCGGAGGGTTTTTAGTTTTGTGCTAGCAAAAGCTTACCAGAGTCTGATTCTATCTTCCGGAGCTTTGTAAAGCTTATCACCTGGCTGTACGTTGAAGGCCTCGTACCAGGCATCCATGTTCACGGGGGCACCGATGGTACGGTACTCGCCTGGCGAATGCGGGTCTGTTACGATTTGCTGAGCAGCGCTTTCTGGCAGGATATTGCCGCGCCATACCTGCGCCCACGACAGGAAGAAACGCTGATCAGGCGTAAAGCCGTCGATCTTCTCACCGGACTTGCCCTGCTCTGTCATTTTAAAGGCTTCGTAAGCGGCGTTCAGGCCACCCAGGTCACCGATGTTCTCACCTAGCGTCAGCTTGCCATTCACATGAATGGTATCTAGCACGGTATAGTTGTCGTACTGCGTGGCCAGTTGCTGTGCCTTTGCCTTGAAGCGGGCCAGGTCTTGCTCTGTCCACCAGTTGCGCAGCGTACCGTCTTTGTCATACTGGCTACCGGAGTCATCGAAACCATGCGAAATCTCGTGGCCGATCACCGCGCCTATACCACCGTAGTTCACTGCGTCATCCGCTTTCGGGTCGAAGAACGGAAACTGCAGGATACCAGCCGGGAACACGATCTCGTTCATCACCGGGCTATAGTAGGCGTTCACCGTTGGAGGCGTCATACCCCACTTGGTTCTGTCCACGGGCTTACCCAGCTGGCTAATCATGTCGTTGTAGCTCCACTTGTCGGCGTTGCGCAGGTTCTGGAAAAAAGACTTGCGGCTGATGTCCATTCCCTCGTAGGTCTTCCAGTTATCCGGGTAACCGATCTTTGGGGTGAAGGCATGCAGTTTCGCCAAGGCTTTTTCCTTCGTCTCAGCGCTCATCCAATCCAGGTTGTTGATCCGAATCTCGTAGGCTTTGATCAGGTTGCTGATCATGTCCTGCATTCTGGCTTTCGCCTCTGGCTTGAAGTGCTCTTTCACGTAAAGCTGCCCCAAGAGCTCACCGATGGTGCGGTCAGTCAACTGCGACATGCGCTGCCAGCGTGGCGTTTGTACTTTCTGTCCGGACAAAGCCTGGCTGTAGGCAAAGTTCGCATCAACGAAATCTGAGCTCAGGTAAGGGGCAGAAGACTTCAGCACGTTCCACTGCAGGTAAGTCTGCCAGTCAGCCACGGGGGTTGCTGTCAGCAGATCGTTCAGGGCTGTGAAGAATTTCGGGTTGTTCACCAGAATGGTGTCCTGACCCGTTACCTTCATCTTCGCCAGCATCGACTCCCATGCAATGTTTGGAGTCATTTTGCTGAGATCGGCCACCGCGAATTTATTGTATGTCTTGTAAGGATCGCGCATTTCAACACGGGCCATTTGCGCCTCGGCCATTTTCTTTTCCAGGTTAAAGATGGTTTCAGCGTTTTGCTTTGCTTTCGCGTCTTTTACCCCGGTTAGTGTAAACAGCTTGGTGATGTATGTTTTATAGGCCTCCTGTATTTTCTGGCTACGTGCATCATCCTTCAGGTAGTAATCGCGGTCTGGGAGGGTGGTGCCACCCTGGCTCAGCTGCGGCACCATGTTCTCCACGTTCTTGCGGTCCTGGCCCACATAGAAGCCAAACATAGGCGAGGCGAACCCAGAGGCACGCAAGGCAGTTGCCTCATTCAACACTGCGTCTAAGCTCTTCACTGAACCGACTCTTTTCAGGTCAGCCTTGATGGGCTTATAGCCAGCCTTCTCAATCGCTGCGCTGTCCATAGCCGCTGCATAGAAGTCGCCTACGCGCTTTTCTACAGAGCCAGCGGCTGCACTCTTGTTTGCCGCCGCATCGTTCAGGATAGACCGTACTGCGCCAATGTTAAAATCGCGCAGCAGGTTAAAGCTTCCCCAGCGCGTTTCTTTGGCCGGAACAGGGTTGTTCTTCAGCCAGGTACCGCTGGCATAGGTATAAAAATCATCGCCAGGCTTCACGCTTAAGTCCATGTTGGCCTTGTCGATGAACTGATCTTCGCCTTTAGTTTGTGCAACGGCTGATGTTCCGTAAAGGGCAGCAGCACCGAATAGTAGTAGCCTGAGGTGGTTTTTCCAGTTAGACATGTGTGTTTGTAAGGTTTGTAAATATTAGAAAGTGTTGTGATCGGCTTTAAAAAGGGTATTTGATCCGCCTAATTTAAAGCATTATTTTTTAATTTTTATCTTAAAATCAACCTTTAGATCAGGGTAGTGCAAGCGATGTTACCGCTAAAACGAGTATCTAAAAATGTGATTTCGTAAAGATAGGGTACAAATTCTATGCCTCAACGTTTAAACACTGAAAAAAGTGTCGTTCACTCATGAAATTCAGGAAGGGGATCTGGGTATAAATAGGGCAATGCACGCTATGGTCGGGCGACGCGAGAAAAATATGCGTGACAGGATGGACGCATCAGCCAAAAGTGACTAACAGTTCCTACCAGGTCTGTTAATTGCTGTGTTGCACTTTTTTAGCATCGTACGTAAACGTGATGCCTTGCTTTAATCCAGCACGTTGAAGCGTTAGGGTGAACACAGTGCCTTTGCCTTCCTCGCTGTCCACTTGAATGGTGCCATGCTGGTTCTCTACGAACTCTTTGCAAAGCATTAGCCCTAAGCCGGTGCCTTTTTCGTTCTGCGTGCCGGGTGTGGTATAACGTTCGCTGGAGAATAGTTTCCGCACGTTTTTAGAAGGTATACCCACACCGTCGTCCTTTACGGTTAAGATCACCTGGTCGTCCTCGGCGCGAGCCGCAATCTGGACGAGCCCGCCCACAAACGTAAATTTAATCGCGTTGAGCAATAGGTTGCGCAGCACAAAGTTCAACCTTTCCTGATCGGCTAGCACGCTGACATCCGCTTCGATGCTGGTCTCAAACCGTATGCCTTTATCAAGTGCCTGTGTTTTGGCGTACTCCAGGTTCTGGTTCACAACAGCCTGAAGTGAAAGCGGAACCAACTGCAACTCAGTTTCCTCTAACTGCGCTTTCGACCAGAGCAGTATATTGTCGAGCATGGCGCTGCTGGCTTCCATATTGGTGTTCAGTAGTTTGAGGGCATGCATTTTCTGGCTCTCTGTGATCGCGTTATGCTGCACGAGCTTCAGCACCCCCCGGATGTTATTGAACGGGTTGCGCAGATCGTGCGAGATAATTGAGAAGATCTTCGTTCGGAAATGCTTGTGCTTTTCCAGTTCCTCGTTCTTAGCCAGAAGCTCCTGTGCCTGGTTCTGTATCTCGTTTCGCTGTGAGTGCATCAGCTGGTTCGATTCCTGCAGCTCTGTATACGCTAGCCGAAGGCGACGCTTGTTCAAGTAAAGCATCACCATAATAGCCAGCAATAGCAGCAAAGCAACACTTACCAATAGCAGGATAGTACGATGCATTTCTATTTTGTCCGCCTGGAGGGCTTGCTGGGCTTTTAGCTGCTGGTTCTCAAGTTCCTTGGCCTCTGACCGGTACCGCACAGCCGTTTCTGCAGCTTTTTTGTGCTGTGCGGCCAAATCTATTTCTGTCAGCTCAGACTCGTAAACCGACAAATAGTAATAGGCATCTTTGTAGTTTTGAGTGGCAGCATATAACTGCTCCAGCTGTTTAGAGGCCGATGCAATACCGCTCTTATTGCCCTGGGCCCTTGCCATACCGAAAGCTTGCTCTGCATAATCGATAGCAGGTTGTTGCTGGCCCGTAGCCAGGTAATGCTTAGACAGGCTAAGCAAAATTGGTATAAAAAGGTCGGTTCTTGCCGTTTCCTGCGCAATGCCTTTCGCTTTCTTGAGCGCTGTGATGCCTGACTGGTGTTGTTTTACCCTGGCGTAGTTTTCACCGAGGTAGTATAGGCTAATGGCGACTCCCTGTTTGTTGTGCAGCGACTCATACGTGCCGGAAGCTATTCTATGATATAGGATCGCTTTATGATATTTGCCTTGCGTTGCGTAAAGTAAACCGATCCTGTTATAAAGTTTGCCCAAAGCCGCCCGGTAAGGCTTTGCCTTGGCCACCGCAATGGCCGAGCGGTAAGTCTTTAAAGACTGGCGGTGCGTATTCGAAAGGCGGTAAGCATCGCCGAGCTTAAGATAGGCAGCGAGCATACTCACTGTGTCCTTCGCCTGCATAGCGGTAGACAGCGCTTCGAGGTCATGCGCTAATGTATGAGCAGTATCGGCGGTGTTGGACTGGGATGGATGCGGAGCGCCTGCCTGAGCCAAAAAACAAGGGCAACTTAGTGCAACTGCCAATAAAGAGCGAATCAACAGCTTTCTCATACAAGGCGAGCGCGCGTAGGTATAAGGAGTATAAAGAATCTCATCTTGTTCGCCATTTCAGAGTAGCACAGCACTATAACAATAGAGTGACTGCTGTTGCTTATAAGTTTTGTTTTGTAGCGTTAAGCGCTGCTATTTCAGTGCAATTTATAGCCTTATTTTGCTAAATAGAACTGATTTGTAAATTAAATTTCATTTATATAGTACAAATGGTATTTATAATGTTTTAACTGGATTATAGTTTGTTTTTGTGTGGTGTTGAAGTATATTGGGAATAGGACAGAGGTTTGTAAGTAACAGGAGCTAACTTTTAAAAATTAACCTTCGGGCATGGATTTGCAATTTGATAGCCAAGAATGAAAAAGCGCTCCTGGTATACGCAGCTGCGTATACCAGGAGCGCTTTGGTCTCCGGTAAAAAAGGGGAAAAGGCTAGTCTAGAATTTTCAGGGCTTCCTGGTTGCCTTGCTGTTGCGCCAGTTCACGAGCCGTCAGCCCGCGCATATCCTTCACCGTTTGATTCGCACCGTGCACTACCAGCAACTTAACCAGCTCGTTTCTACCAAACAAGACGGCGAACATCAGGGCAGTGCTACCATTGGCGTTCTGAAGATCGAGCGAGGCACCGTGTTGTAACAGCATTTTAACAATCTCAAGGTGGCCTTTAAAGCTAACCCCCATTAAGGCCGTATTCCCGCTAAAATCCTGTGCATCCACATGGGCCCCTGCCTCAAGCAGCACTCTCGTTGCCTCCAGGTGCCCTTCATACGTGCTCAGTACCAAAGGGGCAAAACCGCGTTCATCCTTCATGTTCACATCAGCCCCCGCATCCAGCAGGTTTTTGATAGCGGCAGCATCTCCTTTCCGGGCAGCATCAAAAAGCTGTTCTTCGGGCTTTGTAGAGTTTGGCATCATGAGATTGTGTTGTTAAAAGTTACCAATGGTCTAAACTACGCTAAAATCAGGTCAAGGTATACCATGGGCAAGTACCCCCAGCATCAGGGAACAATGCAGGGAGGTGTGCCAGTTGCAAAATCTATTTCCTGTTTTTGGTTTTCCTGTTTGGCCTATCGTCGTTCACCTCTATCCAATGGCCATCGGGGTCCTGGAAGTAAACCTGTTTTACGCCGTCTACCCGTACTGTCGGGGCTTTGGCTGTGCCAGGCCAGTTGGTGTATTCCACCTGGTGCTGATCTAATTTCTTGATAAAATCCGCTACTGATAGAACACTAAAACACAAGTGGTTATTTTTATCGATAGTGAGGTTTTTGCCCTCTCCCTGAATCAGGTGAAGCTGGCCTGCGGCTCCGAGTGTAAACCAGGTATGGCGGCCGTCGTGGAAGGGCTCCGGAATCTCCTGCAGTTCCAGCACGTCCTTATAGAAGGCTGTGCTCTGTTCCAGGTCGTGCACATAAACAGCTATGTGATTCAATACAATGGGTGCTTCGGCTTTCTTTGCCTGCGCGAAAATATTGTGGCTTGTAAGGCATACCAGGCAAATGAAGGCCAACCGGATGATTTTTTTCATGGAAACGGGAACAGAAATGTATGGTGTAACAAGAAAACAAAAAACCTGCATAAACCCTGCATGCGCAGCAGGTTTTTTGACTTTCCCTTTATATATCGGATTACCTTACAGGATCATTTTTTATTTTTCTTTAACCCCTTGGTAGACGGGTCGTTGAACATCTGGTAGCTAAGGTCGCCGGTGCGGAACCAGCGATAGCCGTAGGCGTCCAGTGTGATAAACTGGTTCCCTTTCCCGTCTGCCACGCTTTCATAGTTGGTCATTAAGTCAATGAGTTTGTCGCCCTCGTTTTGATCCAGGTGAAGCTTTATTTCATGAGCCTTCTCCTCTAAGTTGTGCACTACAATGAGTGAATTGTCTTTCCACGTATAGCAGATGGCAAGCACTTCCGGACAACCGGTGTTTACCAGTTTCCATTTGCCCCAGCCAATTTCCGGGCACTCTTTGCGCAGCCGGATCATGGCGGTCATCCAGTTCAGGAGCGAGTCAGGGTCACGGCGCTGATCCTCCACATTCACATGGGTGTACGCATAGGGTCCTTCTGACACCACCGGGTGAATCAGCTTTTCGGCCCTGGAGAAGCCTGCCTGCGGGTCAGCAGACCATTGCATCGGCGTTCGGACCGCGGCACGTTCCTTCAGGCTCAAATCGTCGCCCATACCTATTTCATCGCCATACCTTATTACCGGGGTGCCGGGCAGCGAAAAGAGCAGGCTATAGGCCAGTTCTGTCTGTTGCCTGTTGCCCAGCATAGGAGAGAGTCGCCTGCGGATGCCCCGGTCATAGAGCTGCATGTTCTCATCCGGCCCAAAGCGTGCAAATACCTTCTGGCGCTGTTTCTCTGTCAGGCGCCCTAGGTCTAACTCGTCGTGGTTGCGCAGAAACTGCGCCCACTGCGAAGTAAAGAAATGTTCCTTGGTTTGAGTCAGGGCCTGTTGCAGGGGTTCGGTATCGGCAGTGGCAAGGGCATAGAACAGGTGTTGGTTCACGTAGAAGTTAAACATCATGTGGATGCCATCGCCTTCATGGCCGAAGTACTTTGTGTTTTCCTCCGGGAGCACGTTGGCTTCGCCGAGCAGAATAGCGTCCCCTTTGCGCCACTGCAAAAAGCGACGCATCTCACGCAGGTACTCAAACCGTAACTCGTGCTTTTTCTTGCCGGGGGCGGGCGTTTCCAGTACAAAGGGCACCGCATCCACCCGAAACCCGGCCACCCCCAGTTCCAGCCAATAACCCATGATGCGCTGCACCTCCGCCCGCACCTCCGGGTTTTCCATGTTCAGGTCAGGTTGAAATTTGTAGAACCGATGAAAGTAATAGGCCTTCGCCTTTTGGTCATAAGTCCAGGTCGCTTCCTGCACCCCCGGAAACACCATGCCTTCATTCCAATCCGAAGGCTTTTCCTTCGACCATACATACCAGTCGCGGTACTTGGAGTCGGGGCTGCTGCGCGATTCCTGGAACCAGGGGTGCTGGTCGGAGGTATGGTTCACGACCAAATCTATGATCACCTTGATGCCGCGTTTTTTGGCCTGGTGCATAAACTCCACAAAGTTCCCGCTAGAGCCGTGGCGACGGTCCACCCCGTAGTAATCATACACATCATAGCCGTTGTCTTGGTTGGGGGTGGGCTGGAAGGGGGCGAGCCATACCGTGTCGATGCCGAGTGCGTGCAGGTAATCCAGTCGCCGGGCTAGTCCCTCAAAGTCGCCGATCCCGTCGGCGTTCACGTCCATAAATGTTTCCAGGTCCAGGCTGTAAATAACGGCATTTTTATACCAGAGGTCCTCTATCATGTTGCTAGTTTGGTTTGGGTGCGGCATCTGTGTCGCCGGCACGATGGTTTATAAACACAGGTATACAGGCGTTATACCTCCAGTGGAATTTAAGAGTTGAAGAAAAGCCAAATTTCTGTTTACTTTGCAGGCATATGGCCCTCTCTTTCACCTCCCTGAATTCCGGCAGCAACGGAAACTGTTACTACATCGGTAACGACAAAGAGGCCGTTTTGGTGGACGTAGGTATCTCTTGCCGCGAAACGGAGAGGCGAATGAGCCGGCTGGGCCTATCGATGCAGCGCGTAAAGGCTATTTTCGTGTCGCATGAGCACTCCGACCACATCAAGGGCATTCCGGTCTTGGCCCGGAAGTATAACATCCCGGTATACATAACACCGCATACACAGTGGAACTCGCGCATCAGTTACGAAGGAGTGGAGATAAACTCTTTTTCGGCGTATGTGCCCGTGCAGATTGGCGGATTGACAATAAAGCCCTTTCCGAAATATCATGATGCCGCCGATCCGCATAGCTTCGTGGTGAGCGCTTCAGGCGTGAACATTGGCGTGTTTACAGATATTGGCGCCTCCTGCCAACATGTGATGGAGCATTTAAGCGAGTGCCATGCGGCTTTTCTGGAAGCTAACTACGACGAGGAGATGCTGGAGAGGGGCCGCTACCCGTATTACCTGAAGCAACGCATCCGGGGCGGACGCGGCCATTTGTCTAACAAGCAGGCATTGTCCTTGTTCTCAGCGTGCAAACCAGCGCACATGAGCCACATCCTGCTGTCGCATCTGTCCAAGGACAACAACTCACCAGCACTTGTCAAACGCCTTTTCGAGGCACATGCCAACGGCGTGGAAGTTACTGTGGCTTCACGCTACGAGGAAACGCCGGTATATACCATACATGCCACCAGTGCAGCGGTTAAATCCGAACCCGTGCAGCTCGCGCTGGACTTCTAATCTAGCCATGCTGTAACAGCACCTGCCAGGCCACTACTGGGTAGTGGCCTGGCAGGTGTGCTCAATGGACTTACACACTTTCTGAATAGGGTTGTGGGAAGGGTTGCCAGGCCTTTACCATCGAGAAACTATAGGTCTGGGAATTAGGTGCATCACTAATCATGATGCGGTTATTATCTATATACCAGCAGGCAACTACTTTGGGCGATCCGTGCTCAACGAGTGTTGCAAGAATGTGCTGACGTAAGTTGGGGGTCTTTTCGTTATGTTTTATCCAGGTTGACATAGCAATTGGGTTTAAAGGTGAATATGTTGGTTAGGGTGAACTACAATTTTCCCTTTCTAATTTATACGCAGACCCTTCAGAAATGTCAACTGATTTACCAGAATGGCTTTGTGTTTAAAGTACTGTTATACAAATATTTATTTATATATATTGAAAGTATTAGTGCAATTTTAGCTGTCTGTATTACAACCGCCTTATTCGCTATGTATAAGTATTGTTCAATAAATTAAGGTTTTTGTTTTGAGTCTTTTTCCAGAGAATAATTTGTGAATCAGACGCAGCAAGCAAAACAATAATTTGTGATTTAAGTATAATCAATTTGTTTTAATCATGCTGATTTTACAAAAGCTACACACGTTCAGTGTCCGATTTGGGATGCGCTGCAACTATTGTGGTTTTTGATTGCTCCGCCCTTAGGTACCCGCTAGAACTTTAACTTATACTCAAAAGGCTATGAACAAACGTTTACCAGTTTATCCAGGGCATATCATACATAAAGCCTTATTTACTCTCTTATTTTGTAAAAATATCAAGGAAATGCTGTTGCAGCTACCGCTTTTAATCGGTTTGCTATTCCTTTCGCATCTTGCAGCTGCTCAATTATCCCCATCATGGAAAACGCACATTCCGGAAACAGATGGGATGTGGGTAAACAGTATGCTGCATTCAGCCACTGACCAGGAGGGTAACTTACTTTTGCTAAGTACAAGAAAAGTTGTAGGCGCACAGGCAGTTCTCACCAAAGTAAGTGCTACTGGCAAGGTGCTTTGGCAAAATAACCTAAGGCAACAGGTAACCGGGGAAGACGAGATGCCTGAGAAAGTAGTACTTGATGCAGCTGGCAACATCTATGCCTTCGCGAAGACACGCAACCCAGAGGGTTACATGAAAGAAGCAGTCCTGGCTAAATTTTCCCCGCAAGGGAAATTGCTCTGGCACAAGATGCAGTTTCTGGAAGATGTGCTGGTGCAGGGAGAGTTTGTGTATGTTTTGGGAAATGCTTCACACAATGGTGTAAACCACGTATTGCTGCGCAAGCTAAATGGGGATGGACAAGTAATCTGGGAACAGCAGTATGCAGATGGCTTGGGTATAAAACTGGCCGTAGACCCTTCGCTGGGAGTGATTGTCGCAGGAACCAAACAATCGCATGTCCCTTATGAGAATACTAATCTATTGCTCCTGCGCTGTGCTGCCAAAGATGGCAGCCTTATTTTCGAGAAAACATACACCTATCAGTTTGCCACTTCGAAGTTCAACACTTACAATGAACCAGGCTTTCCGGCCGCTGTTCATGTAACAAGCACGGGAGCTATTAATGTATTAACCAATGCCTCCCCTGAACCTTACGTTTACAATGTGATTTTGCTGATAACCGACAGTGAAGGCAACAAGAAAGTGCACAAGCCAATGGGCCGTACAAACGAGTCTTTTGTGCGGGATGTAGCGTTTTCCCCTGATGGCGGCATTTATTTGTTGGGTTTAGAAGCCAAATATCGCAATGTGTTCGACTATTTCCTGACCCGGTTCAGCAGTAACGGGGAAGAGGAGTGGTACCATACTTTAAACAGCTATGATGGCGGAACAATCCGTGAAACAGTAGGCAAGCGCATTTCCCTGTCACGCTCAGGAAACATTGCGCTTTCAGGCCATCTGGGGCTGATGAAGCGACCACCGGCTTGGCTTGCGCCTCGAGAGTACCTGGAGCAACCAACGTTCTTCGTCCGTCAGTACGATGCAAAGGGTACCGAAACGGACGTGGTGGTCATGCCGTCAAAGCCAGATCAGATTTCCTCAGGCCTGTCGGTGAACTTTGATCTGGAAGATAACCTCTATGCGGCGCTTTTCGAGGAACACTTGCCGCAGGGTTCTGATAAAGGTACATTAACACTACACAAATACACTGCTACCGCAACATGCAGCACACCGGTTTCGGTGAAGCTAAGCCTGCCGCCCTTTGCCATGAAGGTGCGCGAGCAGGTGCGCACCACCGCCGACTTCGGCGCCTACAAGGAGTTGCAGGGGGCCGGGGTGCGCTGGTCGTGGGGCGACGGCACGGCGCCCTCTGTGGCCTACACCCTGCCGGGCAACCCTCGCGTCACAGGGCAGCACCGCTACGCCGCTGCCGGCATCCATACCGTGCAGCTCGACTTTGCAGAGAGTTGCCTGCGCCCGGGCTCAGAAGAGTACCGGGAGGAGATGGTGATCTTCGACCCGGCGGCCAGGGCGGTGTCCGGGGCCGGTTTGCTCTATTCGCCCGCCTCCCCGCAGCTAGCCCTGATGGGGGAGGCGGGGCCGACCGCCTTTGCCTTCGCGGCGCAGTACCGCGACGCCCACGCCAAGGCCAAGCCCTCGGGGGCGGCGCTGCTGTTGCTGGGGCGCAGCGTGCTCTTCAGCCGCAAGCTAGACTGGCTGGTGGTGCGGGGTGAGCGGGCGGCCCTGCAGGGCACCGGCAGCATCAACGGAGAAGGGCATTACCGCTTCGTGGCCACCATGGAGGATGCCGGCGGGGCGGGGCTGAACGACGCGGGCGACAAGCTGCGCCTGCAGGTATGGGACATGACGGCGCACGGGCGCCTGGTGTACGACAACTTCGCTGTGTCCGGGCCGCGCCTTAGCCTGGAGCAGGCACTTCCGGGCATCGGCCTGGGGCAGGTGGTGCTGCACGGGCAGGGCATGAACCCGCTGTTTGCCCAGCACCTGGCCCAGGCGGAGGCCGGCGGGGCAGCCCCGGAAACGGAGCTGGCGACCGCTTTTCCGAACCCGTTCCGGGAACGCGCCACCGTCTCGTTCGTGGCGCTGCAGGGTGGGGCCTATAGCGCCGGGCTGTACGACAGCCAGGGGGCGCTGGTGCGGCAGTTGGGCGAGGGAACAGCCCAGGCCGGGCAGCACCTGACCCTGGAGGTGGAGGCGGCGGAGTTAAAGCCGGGGCTCTACCTGGTGCGTATTCAAACTGAGTCAAGCCTCGAAACACTCAAGCTGATCTTAGAGAAGTAAGTTACTAACCTATACTACAGGCGGGCACTATAGCTACAAAAAACAGCTATAGCGCCCGCCTGTATTTTTATGTGAAGGTGGGTATTTTAAATAATTGGCAACAAATGCGCCGATGCCTGGTTAAAAATGCAATAAAAAGCAGCCCTATCGGATAGCCTTCTTCTTAAGTTGCCGTAGAAGATGTGTTGTGTGTGCAGGTATTTAGAACTTATGAATTTTCAGCCTCAGGTCATTTAAGGTTTTATTCGAGGCGACAGCGTTTTGCATCTGAAGCGAAGAATTGGTTAATTGTAAGTTTAAACTTCTGATACACCGCCAGAAGAAAGTAGCATTTATCAAAATTAATTAGAATGACAGAATTTTTAGAGAGAATTTATTGGCATAATTCAGTAAAGGACTACCTCATTGCAGCAGGCATTATATTGCTGGGGATTGTGCTCATAGGCTTTTTCAAACGAATCGTATTAACACGCTTACAGAAGTTAACCCAACATACCCATACCTCCATCGATAATTACGTGGTGGAGGGAATAGAAAGGTTTGGCGTGCCAGCCTTGTACATAGCCGTTATTTATGCCGGGATTAATTATTTATCCCTAACCAATAAAATGAATAGTGGGCTGCGTGTGGCTGTAACGGTGGCTGTAACCGTGCTGATCATCCGGTTTATATCCATGGCGATACTATTTACGCTGCGGTCTTATGTAAAAAAACAGTCGAACGGCGATGAAAAGGTGAAGCAACTTGGCGGCCTCATGCTGCTGATCAATGTGTTTATCTGGTTTGTGGGCATCGTCTTCCTCTTCGACAACATGGGGTATGACGTGACCACTGTGATCGCTGGCTTGGGTATTGGGGGTATCGCGATTGCCCTGGCGGCCCAGAATATATTGGGCGACCTGTTCAATTACTTCGTCATTTTCTTTGACCGGCCTTTTGAGGTGGGCGACTTTGTGATTGTGGACGATAAGATGGGAGTGGTAGAATATGTGGGCATCAAGACGACCCGGTTAAAAAGCCTCTCAGGAGAACAACTGGTGTTCTCGAACAGCGACCTGACGGGGTCGCGGCTTCATAATTACAAGCGGATGCAGCGCCGCCGTGTCTTATTCAAAATCGGGGTAACCTATAGCACCTCGCTCCAGAACATCAAGGAGATTCCGGTCTTGATCAAATCCATTGTGCAGTCGCAGAAGCTCACAGAGTTTGACCGCTCGCACTTTGCCTCCTACGGTGATTCCAGCCTTGATTTTGAGACGGTATACTACGTGCTCAGCTCCGATTACGGGGTATACATGGACATACAGCAGGCCATTAATATTCGGATTTTTGAGGAGTTCCAGGGCAGAGGCATTGACATTGCGTTCCCTACCCGCACGCTGTATGTCACGCAAGAGCAACCTGCCCTGGCAGCCGGCATCAACGAGGAGTATAGCCGCTAGGTCTGCGCGGTTTTATTTAGAGAATGTGATATTAGTAAATAAACTATGAAGTATAGAAAGTTAGGAAAAACAGGTTTTGAAGTGTCGGAGGTATCACTGGGTACCTGGCAGGTAGGTGGCAAATGGGGTGAGCCGTTTGATGAAAAGAATGCGGCCCGAATAATTAATGAGGCGATAGATGCCGGTGTTAATTTTATCGATACAGCTGACGTGTATAGCGCCGGAGAAAGCGAGGCCGCTGTTGCTAAAGTTGTGAAAAGCCGGTCAGAGAAAGTTTATGTCGCCACTAAATGCGGCCGCCAGATTCAGCCGCATACCGCTGAAGGTTATACCCCCGAGAAGTTGACAAGCTATGTTGAGGAAAGCTTGCAGAACATGAAGACCGACACCATCGACTTGATCCAGCTGCATTGCCCGCCCACTGAGGTATACTCCCGGCCAGAGATCTTCGGGGCTTTTGAGCGCTTGAAGGAGCAGGGAAAGATCCGAAACCTGGGTGTGAGCGTGGAGCTGGTGGACGAAGCATTGCTAGCCATGCAATACGCCAACGTGACATCGGTTCAGATCATTTATAACATGTTCCGGCTGAAGCCGCGGGAGGAGTTTTTCAGCAAAGCCAAAGAGAATAACGTTGGTATAATTGCCCGGGTGCCGCTTGCCAGCGGCCTGCTTACTGGCAAACTAAGCCCCGATACTACGTTCGGGCCGGAAGATCACCGGAACTTCAACCGTAACGGAGAAGCCTTTGATAAAGGCGAAACCTTCTCGGGCGTCGATTACGAGGTGGGTCTGAAGGCTGTGGAGGAGTTGAAAAAGCTTTTCCCGGGTCAGGAACCGCTTGCGGCATGGGCAATCCGGTGGGTGCTGATGGCCGATGAAGTGAGCACTGTTATTCCGGGTGCATCCCGGCCAGAGCAGGTCAATTCTAACATTAAGGCTTCTGCCTTACCTGCACTTAGCGCAGCGCAGATGCAGGGCGTAGAGGAGATTTACAATACCTATCTCAGACCATCGGTGCACGCAAACTGGTAAAATCAGCGAATGGTATAATCTCCTATTTACGCTTAATAAGGGGCGTGTTGCTGATTCCAGCGGCACGCCCCTTTTTTTGCTGAGGCCATTCTTTTAACTTGAGGGTAGGTTTTGAAATGGCAGCGCTGTAGCGGGCCAGACGAATTGATTGAAAGCATTATTTATACAGATGACAAAACACGTAAAGAAGGTAGTTGTAGCCTCCTTAAACCCAGTGAAAGTGCAGGCAGCGCTGGAGGGTATCCAGCAAATGTTTCCCAGCTATACCTGGGAGGCGCACCCAGTGGCGGTCCCATCGGAAGTAGCAGATCAGCCCATGACCGATGCCGAGACACTGAGAGGGGCCGAAAACCGGGTGAAGAATGCAAAAGAAGCCAATCCCTCCGCCGATCTTTGGGTAGGTATAGAAGGGGGTGTGGCACCGATGGAAGCAGGGCTGGCAGCATTTGCCTGGGTGGTGGTGCGTTCGGCAGAATTAGTTGGAAAAGCCCGGTCCGGCACGTTCTTTCTGCCTAAAGCTGTGGCGGAGCTGGTGGAACAGGGGATAGAGCTCGGCACAGCCGATGATATGGTTTTCCGTAAGCAAAACTCGAAGCAAGCGAGTGGGGCCATCGGGCTTTTAACCGACAATTCGCTGGACCGTAAAGCGCTTTATGCGCATTCAGTTATACTGGCGCTGGTGCCCTTCAAAAACGAATCGCTTTATGCGGCCAATGCAGCCTCCGCGTCATCAGACTAAACCAAAGCACATTATTTAACCTCAGACAACAGCGCTATGAAATACAATGCACTAGGTAACTCCGGAATCAAGGTAAGTGAAGTGAGCTTCGGTTGCATGTCGTTAGGCGAAGACCACGAAGCAAACAAAGCACTGCTGCATCAGGCGCTGGACCAGGGTATAAATCTGTTTGATACTGCAGACCTGTACCAGCAGGGTGAAAACGAACGGACAGTGGGCAAAGCTTTTCGGGGAATGCGCGATGAGGTGGTGTTGGCGACCAAAGTCGGAAATGAATGGCGACCAGACGGCAGCGGATGGGACTGGAACCCCACCAAAGCCTATATCCTGAAGGCGGTGGAAGAAAGTTTGAAGCGCCTGCAAACGGATTATATCGACCTGTATCAACTGCATGGCGGCACTATTGAGGACCCGATACACGAAACGATCGAAGCGTTTGAGGAGCTACGCGCGGCCGGTAAGATCCGGGCTTATGGCATTTCCTCTATCCGCCCCAATGTAATTCGGGAGTACGTGCAACATGCCGACCTGGCATCCGTGATGATGCAGTACAGTCTGTTAGACCGCCGCCCCGAAGAAAGCTGCTTCACATTACTGGAGCAAAATAAGATCAGTGTGCTGGCAAGAGGGAGTTATGCCCAGGGCCTGTTGTTGGGCAAAGCGCCAAAACTGTACCTGGGGCGTTCTGAAAGTGAGGTAGCTGCGGCGGCACAGGCAGTGGCAAACGTAGCGTCACAAAACGGAGAGATTCCTGCTGCGGTAGCCGCCCGGTTTGTCCTGCGCCAGCTGCCTGTTGCAAGTGCCGTGCTGGGGATACGCACAGAAGCTCATTTGCAGGATGCGCTGCAGGTAGCCAATGCCCAACCGCTAAGTCATGATTCAGTGACACAATTAACCACTGCTGTGTCACCCACAGTATATGAACAGCACCGTTAGCCAATCGTTATTTGGCATGTTGCGATATGGTTAGCTAAGTTGCTTGCTGCCTGCAGTAGATAAAGCGCACAAGCTAGTGAGGTAGTCAGGCGGTATTTCGTAGCTGGTCTTCCTGCGTTTCCATTTCCTTGAGCGCCCTGGCTTTAGGCTGCTCTAACGCCTGCTGCATATCAGTCGCTTCAATCTGTTTGTTTACCTGACTTGCCTGATGTACCAATGCCTGAAAGAGGCGCCGCTGGGTGCTGTGTTGCGGCAGGTATTCAGGATGCCACTTTATGCCTACTAGGTAAGTGGAGTCCATGCTTTCGATGCCCTGCACCACGCCATTCGCTTCCGGGCCACTACTTGCAGTCCTACACCAATGAAACGCGTTGTTGTGGTATGACAAATGGCTGAATCCCACACACGCCACCCGGGATATAGTACAGGGGAGCTTCTTGAGCACTAATCACTAATATTGTCTAAAAACAAAAAAGCGACAGTTTCCATTTTTCAGGATACTGCCGCTTCAATGCGAAAATATTATTTTCAACTTTTAGCCATTCTTTTATACGGGGCTACGGGGTGTAGGGTTTAGCTTCAACTAAAAAAAAACTTTTTTAGAGTCAGTTATTCTTCACCGCCCACTTTTTCCTGTTCCGGCAGCTCATTATAACCCGTCATGTTTTTCTTTTTGTCACCCTCTTTTGGTAAATATTCCTTACCTACTTTTCCAGTTTCAGCGTTGGCAGGAGTGTGCTGGCCTTGCGTGCCTGTTACGTGCTTCCCCTCTTTCTCAACAGCTTGCGCGCTTTTCTTATTTTCTTCCATAGCTTTTTCTTCTTAAGGTTTAAAACGTTTGTTCTCTTTATATGTGATTCAGCAAATTTAGTTTTATACCCCCTCCATGGTTTGTGACTGGTAAGTTAAAGCTACGGGCTCTGTAGCCAGGATTTCCAGCATTTGACCAGATTGCTATTGCATAGCAACCAATCCCTTCTTCCTTGAGGCAAAAATTTAAAATATGAATCCGAAAACAATAGCTAAAGTCTTAAAAAAACTTTTTCTCGTATAATACTGAAACATCAGGCATAATATTTTTAAGAAAGAACTGAATAATATTTCAGATGAAGCTTCATAAAATATTATCGATATTGAATTTAAAAATTCCCTTTTCTGTTTCTAAGATAACGCGCTTTGTGCCGCAGCTTCTGTGAGCTTAACCGAAGCTTTCAGATGAGCCTGTTACAGTTGGGCCGGGTATAACACAGGGTAAAAGGCTTTCGGCGTCAGGTGTGAGCATCTGCGTAAGAATGACTTCCGGGCCTTAAGAGAATGAAGGCTGCCCTGATTATCCAGGCATTGTCTCAGCTGCTTTAGGATAAATATTGCAGTTGGATTTTTACCTGTTACACTGAAACTACCTTGACTGTCTTACATGCATTAAGTAAGTTTCAGATAGCAACAGCGTCACTAAGGTGGCAGACCGATGCCACCGTTGAATAATGAATTGATACTCATAACAGCATTCGCTATGATGAATATAGTCTTTTAGCAGTTAGTTGCTTCCCAGGAATACATGTTGCGCCGCTGCTTTGGCTACAGATTATAAAATGATTCTGAAAACGTTTTAAAGTTCCACCCTCTATGAACATTTTAGAAAAAATCAAAACCAATTACAGTGCTTCTTCTAACGAGATGACAGTAGCTGCCTACCTCGAGGAGTGCAAGAAGGACCCGCAGATGTATGCGAAGCCCGCAGAAAGAATATTAAATGCCATCGGCGAGCCGGAGGTGGTGGATACCCGCCAGGATCCGGTGATGAGCAGGATTTTCTCGAACCGCCGAATCAAGGTATACCCTGCTTTCAAGGAGTTTTATGGCATGGAAAGCACCATCGAGCAGATCGTTTCTTACTTCAGGCACTCTGCACAGGGCCTGGAGGAGAAAAAGCAGATCCTGTACCTGATGGGGCCTGTTGGCGGGGGTAAAAGCTCGCTAGCCGAAAAGCTGAAGCACATGATGCAGCAAAACCCCATTTATGTGCTGAAGGCTGGCGAGGAACTCAGCCCGGTTTTCGAAAGCCCGCTTGGTCTCTTTGCCGACTATGCCGATGAACTGGAGGAGGAGTACCATATTCCGAGCCGCTATGTGCCCGGTTGCATGAGCCCCTGGGCCTCGAAGAGGCTGCGCGAATTCGACGGCGACATCAACCGCTTTAAGGTGGTCAAGTTGTTCCCATCCATACAGGAGCAGATTGCCATCTCCAAGACAGAGCCAGGGGACGAGAACAACCAGGACATCTCGACGCTGGTAGGAAAAGTGGATATTCGGAAATTGGCTGAATTTCAGCAAAGTGACCCGGACGCTTACTCTTATACCGGTGGCCTTTGCCTGGCCAACCAGGGCCTGCTGGAGTTCGTGGAGATGTTTAAAGCGCCTATCAAAGTGCTGAACCCGCTCCTGACGGCCACCCAGGAAAAAAACTACAAGGGTACTGAGCCTATTGGCGCTATTCCGTTCGACGGCATTATCCTGGCGCACTCTAACGAGTCGGAGTGGGCGAAGTTCCTGAACGACAAGAAGAACGAAGCCTTTCTGGATCGTATTTACAAGGTGCAGGTGCCTTATTGCCTGCGCGTGAGCGAGGAGATCAAGATTTATGAGAAGCTGATCAAGGAAAGCTCGCTGAAAGACGCGCCTTGCGCCCCGAAAACTATTGAGCTGCTGGCCGAATTCTCAGTGCTTTCACGCCTGAAGGAGCCGGAAAACTCCAGTATCTACTCCAAGATGCGGGTATACAACGGCGAAACGCTCCGGGAAACTGACCCCAATGCCAAGTCGCTACAGGAGTACCGCGACGATGCCGGCATAAATGAGGGAATGCAGGGGATTTCGACTCGCTTCGCCTTCAAGATCCTTTCCAAGGTATTTAACTTCGACAGTGAGGAAATTGCCGCTAACCCGGTGCATCTCTTATATGTGCTGGAGCAGGAGGTCATCAAGATGATGCTGCCGCCTGAAACTGAAACCAAGTACCTGCACCTCATCAAGTCGTTGCTGGCCAGCAAGTATGCTGAGTATATCTCCGACGAGATTCAGAAAGCCTACATTGAGTCTTATAGTTCTTACGGCCAGAACATCTTTGAGAAGTATGTGGTGTATGCTGACCATTGGATGCAGAATAACGACTACCGTGACCCTGACTCCGGAGAGATTTTCGACCGCAGCATCCTGAACGCCGAACTGGAGAAGATTGAAAAGCCGGCGGGTATTGCCAATCCAAAAGACTTCCGAGCGGAGGTAACCAACTTCACGCTGCGCTACAAGGCCAACCACAGTGGTGAAAGCCCGCGCTGGGACTCTTATGAGAAGATAAAGTCGGTGATCGAGAAGAAAATCTTTACCAACACCGAAGACTTGCTGCCAGTGGTCTCTTTCACGGTAAAAGCCAATGAGGAGGACGAGAAGAAGCACAAAGATTTTACCAAGAGGATGCGCGACCGCGGTTATACCGATAAGCAGATCAGGATTCTTGTTGACTGGTTTATGCGCGTGCGTAAAACCATGTCCTGATAGGGGTGAGAAAGATTTGTGTCTGGGAGTCAGAAAGTTGAGGAAGTAGGGTACAGCAAACTGGTAACTGTTCCTGTGTCAGGTATAAAACCTGTTCATGTATCCCCATCTCTTGATTTTCTACTCTCAAGCACACGCACCCTAAACTCTTTGACTTACAAACCTTCTAACGCCCAACTTATATGAGCCATATCGTTGATAGAAGAAAGAATGACAAGGGGAAATCCACGGGTAACCGGCAGAAGTTCCTGAAGCGCGTCGAGCACCAGATCAAGAAAGCTATACCGGACGTGATCAGCCAGGAGAGTATAAAAGATACTCAAACGGGCGGAAGCGTGAAGGTGCCGGTGCGCGGCCTGGACGAACCCAGCTTCCGGCATGACCCCAAAACCGGCAGGAAGCAGATCGTGAAACCGGGTAACGACAAATTTAGTGAAGGCGACCGCATACCCAAGCCCAAGGAAAATGGCGGCAGCGGAAAGGGTAAAGGTTCAAACAGCCCGGAGGTAACAGAGGATGAGTTTACGGTGGTGCTGTCGCGGGAGGAGTTTCTGAAGTACTTCTTTGATGACCTCGCTCTGCCCAACATGGTGAAGAAGATGATGGAAAGCACCGAGAACTTTTCGCTGCGCCGTGCAGGCTATACCAAAGACAGCGTGCCCTCCCGACTTAACATCAAAACTAGTTTCCAGCAGTCGTTGGGCAGGCGCATGGCGCTCAAGGGTGTGTTGGAGAAAAAGCTGAAAGCACTGGAAGAGGAACTGGCCGCAACAAAAGGGAAGGCCGCCAAAGAAGCGTTAGCGCTGCAGGTAGAGCAGGTAAGGCGGCAAGCCCAGACCATCCCTTTTTTCGAAGACATCGACTTGCGCTATAACAATTTTGAGCGGGTGCCTGTGCCGATTACCTCTGCGGTCATGTTCTGCATCATGGACGTGTCGGCCTCCATGGGGCAGCACGAGAAGGACATTGCGAAACGCTTTTTCACGCTGCTCTATATCTTCCTGACCAGGCAGTATAAGAACGTGGAACTGGTGTTTATCCGGCACCATACCGAAGCCAAGGAAGTCAGCGAGGAGGAATTTTTCAACTCCCGGGAAAGCGGCGGTACCGTAGTGGCCCCCTCGCTGAAGCTGATGGAAACCATCATGCGGGAGCGCTACGATGATACCTGGAATGTGTACTGCTGCCAGGCTTCTGATGGGGATGTATGGTCGAAGCAGGATGCCCTGGAATGCAAGAAACTGCTGCAGGAGCATATCCTGCCTGATATCCAGTACATGGCCTATATCGAGATCAGCAACAAAGCCAAAGAGAGCGACCTGTGGCAGGCCTACCACCGCATCAGCAACGACGATGAATTTGCGATCCGGCATATTTACGAACCCTACGAAATCTGGCCCGTGTTCCAGGGGCTTTTCCGGAAAAGTAAAGAGGCTGTGATGGGATAATGTATGGCGTGTTCTGTCAACAGGAAAATTATGATTTTGGGGATCATAAACTTCCCAGATTCAAAATCACTTTTTAAAAGGGAAGTGGCAAGAGGAACCGTTGGCTGAAAAAGTAATAACAGAGGTAATGTGCTACTCAATTGGTGATATTAACCCAGCAACAACATGAAAGATACTGAAAGATACAAAGCGATGTTCTGCAATCCTAACTGGGACTATGACACGTTGGAAGCTGCGGATGAAGTGATCAGTAAGATTGGGCGGGAGTACCTGAAACTGAAGACCTATCCTAACCAGATTGAGATCGTAACTTCTGAGCAGATGCTGGATGCCTATTCCCTTACCGGCTTGCCCACCTCATACCCCCACTGGAAGTTCGGGAAAGACTTTGTGCTGAACCAAAACAACTATACAAAAGGCCGCATGGGGCTTTCCTACGAATTGGTAATCAACTCCAACCCCTGCATCAGTTACAACATGGAGAACAACTCTACCTGTATGATGCTGCTGGTGATTGCCCACGCCTGTCAGGGCCACAATGCCTTTTTTGCCAATAACTACATGTTCCTCGACTGGACTTCTGCCGACTCCATTGTGGACTACATGGTGTTTGCCAGGGATTTTATTTTGAAGTGCGAGGAAGAGTTCGGCGAAGAAGAAGTAGAGCGGGTACTGGATGCGGCGCATGCGCTGATGTACCACGGGGTAGACAAATATAAAAAGCCCTCCAAGCGGTCGGCGAAAGAAGAGAATGAGCGGTTGAAGATGCTGACTTCTGTGAAACGCGAGAATTACAACGTGATCTGGAAAACGCTACCCAAAACCCCGGAAGTGCCTGAAGGCGTGGTAGGAGGCGAAGAGCAGCGCTTCCCGAAAGAGCCGGAGGAGAACATTCTTTACTTTATTGAGAAATACGCCCCGGCCTTGCCTGACTGGAAACGGGAGATCATCCGAATAGTGCGGAAGGTGTCGCAGTATTTTTATCCGCAGGCCGCCACCAAAGTGATGAACGAGGGCTTTGCCACCTTCACGCACTACCACATCATCAACAAGCTGTTTGACGAAGGCTATGTGAATGATGGGTTCATGCTCGAGTTCATCAAGAGCCACAGCGGCGTGCTCTACCAACCCGAGTATAACAGCAAGTTCTACTCCGGGCTGAACCCCTATACCCTCGGCTTCAATATTTTTATGGATATCAAGCGCATTTGCCAGGACCCGACGCCCGAAGACCGCCTCTGGTTTCCGGGTTTAATTGGGAAAGACTGGCTGGAGCAGGTGCACTACGTGATGGAGAACTTCCGGGACGACAGCTTTATACTGCAGTACTTGTCGCCGAAGGTGATACGCGATATGCGCCTGTTCACTATTGTGGACGATGAGCACGAGGACGTTTACGAGATCGGGGCCATTCATAACGAGCGGGGCTACCGCAAGGTACGGGAGCAACTGAGCCAGCAATATGAGCGCTCGAATTTTGTGCCTAACATACAAGTCACCAAAGTAGACCTGCACAAAACCAGCAAACTCTACCTGACGCACTACATTCAGAAAGACCGCCGCCTGGATGCGGATACCGCTATGGCAACCTTGGAGCACATCAAGTCCCTGTGGGGCTTCCCGGTAGTGCTGCACTCCAAGAATAAGCTGGGCATCAATGAGAGCACCCTGGAAGTAAAGTAAGGCGCGCTTCAGGTCTTTGAACTGGACAAGGCGAAAGCTGAAGGGACTCACAGCACTGACATGCCAGCTGGCGCATGATACAACCCTTCGCTTTTAACTATTGAAGTGGTATAGGAAAGTGATGATACCCGTATAAGCCGGTTTTTTACTGTCTTTAATTTCCAGCGTTACCTCTAGCCGGGCTTTGGCAATACCGCGTAGGTCTTTCAACGAAAGCAGTTTAGCACGCAAGCGCACAGCGCTGTTCACCACTACGGCCTGGTTAAAGCGCAGCGACTCAATTTCATAGTTCACCTGCATTTTCAGGTTCTGAATGCTGGCAATTTGCGACCACAGATAAGGCAGCAACGATACCGTCAGGTAGCCGTGGGCGATGGTGCCACCGAACGGAGATTCTGTCTGGGCACGCGCTTCGTCCAGGTGAATCCACTGGTGGTCCAGGGTAGCGTTGGCAAACTGCGTGATTTGCGCCTGCGTGATGGTGTGGTAATCCGACACGCCCATTTCCTTGCCTTCGTATTGGGCAAGCTCTGCCAGGCTACTAATGGTTAATTGGCTCATGGTATAAATGCTAAGCTTTGCGCTAGGTTCCGTCTAAATTTAAAAAAGTAAATATACACTTTTACAACTTATAGCCGCAACAATTGAGTACCCGCGCACAGGAAGAATACGCCCGTAAAAGAGCGAGGCACAAGGTTTTTATACCCTGTGCCTCGCTTTGTTTTAGTCGTAGCTGTTCTTTTTCTTTTCAAGCTTAGCCGCCTGCTTTTCCTTAGGCGTTTTCGCTGCTTTTTTCTTGACGTCTTTCTTTGCGTCTTGTGACTTTCCCATAATACATCATTTAATTTAAAGGAAGATACGAGTAATTTAAGTGCTATACGTAATGTTATCCCACTTTTTTGCAGAAATCTTATTTAGTTTCCGCCATTTCAATACGTTAGGTACGCGGTATTATTAATGCTTTATTTTTCCTCGGTTCGTCATACCCAAACTTTTAGAGATGTATTGGCTATCGATTTACAGTAGCAGAAGTAGCACTTTGGACTTTCAATCGCGTATATCCTATAAGAATGGTTTAAATTTAAATTGTTTAAACACTACATGAAGGTCCTCAAAATTGGTGATAAAGGTGCTGATGTAAAACGGTGGCAGTTCTTCCTGACCGGCCAACTCCTGAACCCAGGTGCAGTAGACGGCCTGTTTGGTGACATGACTAAGAAAGCGACGGAGGCGTTTCAGGGATTGTATGGGTTGCAGCCCGATGGTATTGTAGGAAACAGAACCATGGGAATGGCGATGACCCTGGGTTTTGGCTTGCTGGACGACGACCGGCAGGGGATACTAGGAGAGCATTGGCCACCAAAACCAAATTTTCGCCCTTTGATAAGCCATAGAGACCGCGCCTCTATTTTCGGGCATTTCAGATATAAGTCGCAGCCCCGGCCCGACAATCCCGAGCATATAGAAGTGCTGGATAATTGGGCGCACCAGCATATTGTGCGGGTAGAGGTACCCCAGTTGGCGCGGGTAATGGGGGGAGTGGGGGTATACTTCCATCGGATGGCAGCTGCACAATTGCAGCAGCTTTGGCGGGAGTGGGAGCAGCATCACCTGCTGCGCCTTGTCCTGACCTGGCACGGGGCTTATGCGCCGCGCTTTATCCGAGGCAGCCGCACCCAACTTAGCAATCACGCTTTTGGCACCGCATTCGACATTAACTATGCCTGGAACATGCTGGGAACGCAGCCTGCCCTGGTCGGTCAAAAGGGTTCGGTTCGCGAACTGGTAGCCATCGCGAACCAGAACGGCTTTTACTGGGGCGGGCATTTTACCAGATCAGACGGAATGCACTTTGAACTGGCATGGGTACGCTGATTGGGGGATACAATACTATAACTGGCTTAGGGTAATGGCTTGCCTAACATAAGGTGCGCCCATCCCTGGCAAATAGCATACACTTTAAAATTATGAGAAGTTGAAAAATAAACTGTTTTTATGCAAGTGGGGCGATTGGGATGACCATGGGATAAACGCCTATGAAGCGCGGGAAAAAGAGGTAACGGAGAATTACTTTACGGAAGAGAACGGTTATGAGGCGGAAGACCGCAACGCGATCATCACGCTGGATGTAGGGGAGCAGTATGATGTGTCTTCGGGAAACCAGATAGTGGAGCGGCTTAAGTAAATCGTTTCTACGAGATCATTAAGTTCATTCCAATTTAGCTGACGTGTACCTCCAGTTCATTCGCATCGAGGCCCAAGGCAATGCCTTGCAGCAGAATTCTGCTGTTGGGGTGGGCGGGGTCCTGTAAATCCTTCTCAATGTCGCTGATGGTGGTCTGCATCGGATCACCGGCGAAAAAGCGGAACCACAGCGTTTTCTCCGTGTCTTCCTCGTCCTCAGACTGCACCTGAAGTTCTATTTCGCGCAACCGGCTCATGAGCGTAGCCAGGTTAATCTGCTGGTCCAGATAGGCATTAAATGCATCCTGTGCAATGGTGGTATAATGGGGAAGGTGCGGCATATGTAGGGGCTTTAATGCTGCAAGATACAAATACCAAAAAGCTTTCTAAGCTAAGAATTACGGTAATCTCCTTTAAAAACCTCGTTCACGTGCCATGTCGTGAATTCAAGGTTAGGGTATAGCGATTTCTTTTGGGGAGGCTTAATTAACTTTCCTTCGTGTCGCAGTAGCCATTCTTCAGCGCCAAAGCCATTCACTTCGTCGGAAACCCGCAACATAAGATCAGGGGTGACTGTAAAAGCACCCATATCAAAAAGCTTATGATGCGTAGCACACAGCGCCAATCCGTTTACCTCAACGTCGGGGCCACCAGCTTGATGCCACATGATATGCGCTGCTTCCAGGGCCAACAGTTGATGCCGCAGCCGTACGCTAAACCCACAAACGGCACATTGGTACCCATAGGCTTTTAAGATAATGTCCCGAAAAAGCGGATCTCGTTTCCGTTTCTGTTCTGTGATATGGCTAATTGCAGGTGTAAGACTTAAATCTAAACCAACTGCATCCAAAATATTCTGGTGTAGTGTTTCAGGAAAATTCTGTTCAAGAATGATTACTGCAATGTTTTGAAGTAGTGCTGGGTTTTGTTTTAACTGTTGTGTCACATGTTCCGGAAACTTACCTGCTAAATGGTGTTCGCGTAGAAACTTTGAAGTATAATCTTGCTTTGTATCAATCAGAGCCGGTTCGTTCAGCTGCCAAAGCCCATCATTTGCCAATTTTGTAAACGGGAAGTTAGGGTAGTAGCTCTTCCTGTATGGACCAAAATCAATGAGCAGATCCTTTAGCTTTGGTTCTATGCTAGTATAAGGTATAAAGCCGATGTTCCCTCGCTGAATCTCGCCCAAAGCTATCAAAATAAGCAATGGCTTGTGCGGTGCACGGGTGCCTTTGCTTTTCCAGGTGTTGATGTTCTGGAACTGGGAAAGGAGGTCCTGAAATCTATTCATTTGGGAATAAACCTGTTGTAGTTGTAGAATTAAAGGGGCACATTGCGAGGCAACAATTGCGGGACTGAGATTAAATCTTTTTCGTATTGTTTGATTTTGCTTTTAAAGTTAAGAACATGCTCTGATAGTTGCTGAGATTTTAATTTTCTAAGCTGCGGCATTTTTATTCACACACGCTTCAAAAGCTTTATTATGGATCGATTGATTCCCTGTGGTGGGGCTTTACAATATGATATGACCAGCAATAAAAGAAAAGTACTTCTCTACTAAAAAAATGCTATTCAAATTAAAGAGGAAGAGAGCTATATTTTCTGAAAATGCTTGGATAAACCGAGCCATAGGTATGAACATGCGTGAAGGGTGGCTCAAAACCGTCACGTGGTATACCTTCTCTCCCCAGTACTTCCAAGGCTATACCCCATCACCGCTTAGCAAGCCTTAAACAAAAGGCCCACCTCCTGGAGTGATGACATCCAGGCCGCACTGCTTCATGAAATCATTTGTGAATACCTGCTGGGTGGAGGGGTCGAGGAGGAAGGCGCGGCTCTGCAGCCATTTGTTCACCTGCTGCTGGCCATACATGCGGCGCACTCTTTCGGGGTTCAAAATGTAGTTTAGCTTACCCCAGTGCAGGGTATAATCAATCCTGAGCGCCTCTAGTTGCAGCCATACCTTGGTAAAGAAATCCCGGGTAATGTTCGCATCCACGGCATCCATTTCCAGCACACAGGTTTTGGCATATTTCGTGAAGCCCAGCAGGGCCGGAGTGCCCTTTACGAAGCGCAGGGCAATACCGCCGGCAAATGGCTGCCGCTTGTTCAGCTCCAGAATTACCTCAATGACCCTGAATACGTCCTGGGTGGAAACGGCCAGGGCTGCACTGGCAATCTGCCCCCGAAAGCGGGTATGGCGAAACGTCTCGCCGATGGTGAGCGGCTTGGGTTGGGCTGCCCGAAGCGTGCGCTCGAACAGCGCATTCACCAGAGGCTTGATCA
This sequence comes from Pontibacter sp. CAU 1760, assembly GCF_054482735.1. Taxonomy (NCBI): domain Bacteria; kingdom Pseudomonadati; phylum Bacteroidota; class Cytophagia; order Cytophagales; family Hymenobacteraceae; genus Pontibacter; species Pontibacter sp. CAU 1760. The sequence goes on along the minus strand of NZ_JBTLRL010000005.1, from coordinate 25,774 downwards.
GGTGCATGTTAACAGTTGGCCCAAGCCTATCCAGCGTTTTGGAGATAATGCCGTTCAGGTCGGGGCTAAAGGTGCGGCCACTTTCTAGGCTGTTATGCACAGGCCGGTAATTAGGTGGGCAGGGGATCTTATAGAACGTGCGGATGTAGATGCCTTTCTCCTTGCTGCCTTTTTCGAAGTGGTGCGGGTTAATGGCAACTTCCAGGTGGTATAACTTTTTAGTAGGGCTTTCGGCAGGCATCCTCACCTTCTGATTTTCGGGCAAGGGGCTTTCGTCGGCCAGCCTGTTCAGGTATGTCCGTAGCGCTACCATGTCCTGCTCCTGAATGGCAGCTTGCAGGGTGGGGGTATAGGGTACATGGTCGAAGCGATACTCTTCCAGCAAAAACAGGGGTTCCGTTTCGATCAGGATGCCATGAATGATGCCGAAGCTACCGAAGCTAACTACCGCAGCGTTAAACAGGTCATCGTCGCGCAGGATTTGGGTGCCAAGTGCCTGCGCGAAGCTCTCGGATACCACGGGCCGTGATGCCCGTTCCAGCCACACATGGCTGTTGGGACCAGTAATCAGGTGCAGGCCCACAATACCGTCGTGCACCGAGCCGGTATACAGGGCGCCGCCGTGCGTGTTGGTTGCCGTAGCGCCCGCCAACGACTGCCCGTTGCTACCCCCTGAAGCTTTGATGCTACGCCTGAACTGTAGTTCCAGCACTTCGTTCAGCTCCAGGATGCTAATGCCGCCCTGCACAAAAAACACGTCCTCCCTGGTTTTTCCGCTTTGCAGGTATTCCCGCGAAAGCGATGCGTTAGCCATCTGGAATCGGAGGTTTAGTGCCCTGGTGTTCAGCATCCCCCCGTTGCACACCGCTACCGGCGAGAACGACCAGTTGTTGCCCATGGCCCGGAAGGGCGTACGGGTACTAATGGCTTGCCGGATAAGCCACTGCATGTTGGCAGTGGTGGCGTCATAGTCTGCCAGCCGGGAAGCATTGGAGTTGATGCGCAGGGTATAGGAGGCATTCGGTTTAAAGAAATGCACAAAGTTCTCATGGGCGTTTCGCCAGGGGCTTGCCGGGTGAAATGGTTCGATTCCTTGGGGTAATGCAGGCATAGGCTGGGGATATAAAGATGAGATTATTCGTCAGTGCCAATGGTGCCGGTGTCCCGCCAGGGAGGGGCGCAATCCCACTCCAGGCGCTGTGGCACGACCAACCCCAGGCTCAGAAACGAAACAGTGATGAAAAGGGGATTCGTGCTTACCCGCACCCTGGACATATCGCTTCCGGTTTGGCAGCCCGCAGCCCAATCCTCCGCTTTCCACAGTCCCCACACATAAGACCAGTGCGTCTTGCCCTGGTGCGACAGGTGTTTCGGGTTTGCAGGTTCATCGGCGATATGCCTGGACACCACCATGTCGCTGACTGTACAGGAATCTAACCCTAAAAACAGCAGACACAGGTAGCACCAAAGCCTGTATTTCTGCCCGGAAAAACTGATAAGCCTAACCATCGCATTAATTTACAGTTAATAATAGAGTGGGTATTAAAGTTAGAATTAATAATATTTTGAATAGATACGATTAGTTAAGAAAACAGATGTCCTGTTAGCCAAATTATAAAGCTTTCGAACGGTGTAATTGGCCATTTCTAAAGGCAGGTTGAAAAGTTGTATTTGCTTTAGATCGCAACCTATAATCCAGCATACGATTGGATCGGTCTGTAAGGCCAGCTAAACAGATGAGCTCACAAGGCACTAATCTTGCATCCCAGTCGGGCGGCGAAGTCAGCTTCTGAGGTGGTGCCGGTCAATTCAAAGGCTTTCAGCGAAAGGGAGGCGCAGGCATGGGCGTCGGAGGCGGCGCGGTGATGGTGAAAGTTGATGCGGTGCAGGTTACAGAGCGATTTCAGGTCATACCTGGGCACACCTTTCCAGATATTCTTAGAGAATTTCAGGCTGCAGGCATAACGGGCGCTTGGTAACGGAATATGGTAGGTAGCCAGTGTTTTGCGCAGCACGCTCATGTCGAAGCTGGCATTATGGGCGATCAGCAATTGATTTTCGAGGTAGGGCTGCAACTCCGGCCACAGTTCGCGGAAGTCAGGCTCGTGTTGCACATCTGATGGCCGGATGCCGTGCACTGCGATGTTGAAGGAATTGAAGTGCGGGTAGTATAAGGGTTTGATCAGCCAGGAGCGGGTTTCGATAAGCTGCCTGTTGCGCACCACCGTCACACCAATCTCACAGGGGCTGTCGCGTTGCGGCGTGGCCGTTTCAAAGTCTAATGCAATAAAATCCATTGCCAAATTTAGGCAATTATTCCTGTTCCGAATTATTGATTCTGATCAATACTGTCTTATTAACTTACCTCCCTCTGCCCCTCCCAAGATGTAGGGCCGTTAAGTTCTACATTATATTAAGTCATGGCGCGAGCGTCCTCGCTCGTGTCCTACTATTTTCTGACCCTTTGGGCCAGTTGAGTCGGAGACTCAACATTCACTTTAAGACACGAATCTGGAGATTCGCGCCAGAATCAAGTAGAACTTAACGGCCCTGCTCCCAAGAGGGGAATTTTCACTTTTATCTTTTTTACATCTACAGTATTCCCCTCTAGGGAGCATTATCGTTTCATTTCAATATTGCTTTCGCTCGCGTCTCGTGCGTGTAAGGTATCATTGGGCCTCTGGCCCAGCCGGGTTGCAAACTCGACACCTTTTTTAGACACCCCGAAGGTATTCGGGGCGCCAGTAAAGTAGAGAATGAAACGGCCCTGCTCTAGGTAGGGGTAGGTTTCTGTACAGCTGCTAATTGCACAGGTTGCACGCATTATTCCAGCCTAGGAAGGTTTACCTATCGATGGGTGCTATCTACATATTCTTTCCACCAGGTTTGCTGCGGTGTCTGGTGGTGCAGGATTACAGGTTCGCCAATGTGTGGCGTGGTGATGGAAACCAGCCTTTTATCCGCTTCCTGCGTGATTCGCTCGATGGGTTCGTTCCAGGGGTGCATGGCCAGGGCAAAGCTACCCCAGTGGATGGGGAGCAGCAGTTTGCCTTTTAGGTCGATATGCGCTTGCACCGACTGCTCAGGCATCATGTGGATGTTGGGCCAGAGTTTGTTATATTGCCCGGATTCCATCAGGGTAATGTCGAAGGGGCCGTATTTGTCGCCGATCTCCCGGAAGCCATCAAAGTAACCGCTGTCGCCGCTGAAGAAAATCTTGTCCTCCTTGCCCAAAATCACCCAGGAAGCCCAGAGGGTATGCATCCTGTCGGATAGTCCCCTGCCCGAGAAATGCCGCGCCGGTGTAGCGGCAAACGTCAGGCCCTGGAAAGATGCCTCTTCCCACCAGTCCAATTCTGTTATTTTGGCAGCTGGCACGCCCCAGCGCTCCAGGTGTGCGCCCACGCCCAGCGCCACGTAAAAGTGCCTGGTCTTTGCTGTGAGTGCTTTGATAGAGCCGTAGTCCAGGTGGTCGTAATGGTCGTGCGAGATCAGGATGGCGTCCAGTTCCGGCAAGTCTTCTATGGCGAGTGGGAGTTTCGAGAATCGCTTGGGGCCAATAAAACTGATGGGAGAGGCAATGTCGCCGAGCATCGGGTCGAGCAGGAGGCGCTTGCCATCTATCTCTACCAGAAAAGCCGAATGCCCCAGCCAGGTAATGACCGTAGCCGTATCCTGCCGTACGGTTAGTTGCTCCATGTCCACCATCTGCACCGGAAGCGTATGGTCCGGGGTCTTGTTGTTATCGTCGCCAAACAACTGCTTGGAGATCAGTTTCATGTAATCCCGGAAGCTGATCTCCATGCTGGTCGGTACCGTGTTCTGAAAAGCACCGTCATGGTAATGGGGAGAATTTCGCATCTTTTCGCGTCGCTGGCCCTCGGCCTCCGCCCCGAACTGCGGCGAGATCAGCGTGAACGAACAGCCAGCCACAGAGACGAGCAGCACGAAGATGCCCAGAAAGTAGAGCGGATATTTAATATAAGGGTGCATAGGGTTGCATTTTGCTAATCAGGAAGCTTTTTAAAAGCAAGCTCTTATTCTGCGGCAAGTTAAGCAAGTCTCTTGCCGAAATCGATTATTTGTTTGTGTTTGAGGAGCAACACCTAACCTGTTGTTTTGTTAAGGCGCTTTGCCAGGCATTGTTATACATGCGTTGCTTGCCATGGCCCACAAGCTATAAAACTGCCTTTGTGGCTTTAGCTGTTTCCACGCTTTGCTGAGCTCAGAAGGCGCGCTTTATCTCCGCATCCCTAAATCCCGTATAAAATATATAAACCTTCTTTTCGTGTATAAGTACATCTCATCATGCTGATCTTCTGGACGTTTGTAGTAGGGGCAGTGTTGGGCTACCTGTTTGGTTTTTACCTGAAGCCCAACCGACAATTGCGCAAGGCAATCGGGGCGGCGCACGCTGTCTGCCGAAGTGCCTTGGAGGACAGTAACAGGGGGGTATACCGCACGGTGGTTACGGAGCAGGCGCGGTCCTCGGAGCTGACTGTAGAGGTGAAAGAGCTGGCCGTAACGGAGGCCGGGCAAGTGAAGGTGCAGTATCTCAGCGCATTTTACAGGAACCCTGCGTTCCGGACCCGAAAAGGGGAGGCACTGTTAAAGGAAGTTCGGGACCTGCTGGGCGATTACCTGCCCCGCCACGAGATAGAATGGTATGAAAACGAAGCCCGGCAGTTACACCTCAAACAACAACTCCATACCCTCGACCAACTATCGAAGCAACAATTAGGAACCTAAGCACCATGGAAAAAAAAGAAATTACCCTGTCCGAAGACAAAGAGCAGATCCAGCGCCGCGCCCACGACATTGCGGCCACCATCGACCCTGAAAAGCCCGAAACCCTGACCAACTTCGGCGTAGAGACGCAGCGGAAATTAGGCTACTATTCCAATGAGCTCCTCACAAAGGTGAAAGCCAAAGACTCCGGCGACGCGGGAGCCGCTATTAACGAGCTGCTCACCCAGATCAACATGATCCGGCTGGACGAGGAAGAGAAGCGCAGTTTCCTGTCGCGGTTGCCGTTTGCCAAAAAGATCAAAGACCGCTCGCAGCGCATTGCCATCCAGTATAACTCCATCTCCGAGAACGTGGATGATGTGGTGGTAAAGCTCGAGAAAACCCGGCAGAGCATCATGAAGGACTCCACCACGCTGGAGGTGATGTTTAAGCAGGCCGTGGAGTACATACACGAGGTGCGGGCCGTGATTACCGCTGGCAAGATGAAAATAGAGGAACTGGAAAACCAAGCCATACCTGCCCTGCAGGCCGAAGTAGAGTCCAGCAACCAGGACGAACTGGTGGTGCAGCGCCTCAGCGATTTGGTGGCCTTCAAAGACCGCCTTGAGAAAAAAGTACACGACCTGACCTTGTCGCATACCATTGCCACGCAGTCCATGCCGCAGATCCGGATGATACAGACCACCAACGAGGTGCTGGCCCAGAAAATACAAAACTCCATCGTAACCGTAATTCCGGTATGGCGCCAGCAGGTAGCCATTGCCCTGGGGCTGGAAAAACAGCGTAAAGCACTGGAGATTCAGAAAAAGGTGACCGACACCACCAACGAGATGCTCCTCAAGAACTCGCAGCTGCTTAAGACCAATGTAGTAAGCGCGGCCAAGGAAAACGAGCGCGGCATCGTAGACGTAGAGACGCTGAAAAAAGTAAACCGCGACATGGTGGAGACGCTGGATGCTGTGATGAAGGTGTCGGAGGAGGGAAGCCGCAAACGCGCCGAGGCGGTGCAGGAACTCGCCGATGTTCAGGAAGAGCTGAACAGTAAAATCATCGGCCTATATGGCAGGACAAATAAAATTGAGACAGAGTAATGCCGGAAAAAAAATCCCAACAGCCCAACGCTGCCCAGTTCCTGACATCGGAACAGGAAGAGGTGTTGGCGGTATACATTCAATCGCTTGATCTTTATTTTGAGGAGCTGAAAGCCGCAGAGAAATTGCAGGTAGAAATAGAAACCCAGCACCTGAGGCGAATATTGGATATATGAGTGGGTTCTGGCGCTCAATTTTTGGTATGGGGGATGCTGCAGGCCAACGAAGGGTGGCAGAAGATGCCGCGCGTGTCCCGCAGAAAGACCTGCCCTATGTGCAGGAGTCGAGGCAGCGCCTGGAGGCGCTGCAGCATTTGTGCCACCGCTACCACGGCACACCTTACGCTGACCAAATCAAGGCCGTGCTGGAAAAGACAAAGCGCATCCATACCTATCTGCTGGAGAAGCAAAAACCCAGCGAACTAGAAGTGTTTCACCTCCAGTACACCGATCATTTCATCAGCACGTATACGGCCATTGTACAAGCCCATGCAGGCGAACAGCACAAAAGCCGGATGGCGATACGGGCAGGTGTCGCCGTCCGGAAAGTGGCTTCCCTGCTCTTCCGCAGCGACAGAAAAGAAGTGAAGGCGGCGCGGCAGAAAAACCAGGAAGTCAGCGAACAGGCCCTGCAAGACTTAAAAAGGGCACGCAGCACCGTTCCTAGATTATTGCTGCCCCAGATTGCTATCAACACCTACACTAAAATCACCTACCTCCTCGCTGACGATCCCGACAATATCAAAACCAGGGAAATCGGGTTCACGTCTGCGCCCGAGGAGAAGGAGTTCTTCCTGAATTACCTCACCGAGCACCTGGGAATCCACGACCTCTCCTATGTGGGAAATGCCTTGCTCTACCTACCCAGCGTTAACCAGGCCAGCCTGCCGGAAATGACGCCCGTCATTCATTGGAGTGACACCCTCTATGCCGTCTGCCTGACGCATTTTCGGTTATACCCCGTTAGCCGGAATGGGAGAGGGGCCTGAAACAAAAAAGCCGCTGCACAAGGCAACGGCTTTGGAATGATATTTTAAGCTAAATTAACAGACAGGCAGCCGGATGTCAAACTGCGTGCCTTCGCCCACCGTGGAGGTAATGTCCATGGTACCATTCAAGCCATCGATCAGGTATTTCACCAGCGGCAGGCCAAAGCCATACCCCTGCTCGCCCTTGGTCCCGTTGGTAGATGTAGAAGCCCCGGTCAGTATCTTATCTATGTTTTCCTGCGCAAGTCCCACACCGGAGTCCTTTACCTGAATGTGCAGCATAGAAGTGCCTTCCAGAAAATCCAGGTCCAGGTCCACGGAAACTCTGCCTGCCGGCGGGGTGAACTTTATGGCGTTCGAGATCAGGTTGCCCGAGATCTGCAACAGCTTGTTTTTAGGGAAAGGCACCACCCCGTTCTCTGGGTTAATAGCCACCGCAAAGTTGATGTTCTTGTTTTTGGCCTGCGGGGTATACAGCTTCTCAAGCTTGTCCTTAAATTGCAGCAGGTTTAATTCGTGCTCTTTCAGTTCAGGGGTTTTGGTAGCCGCCTGCAGTTCCGCGTTCAGGATCTCGTCGGCCAGTTCCAGTAAGGAAGTTCCGCTTTTCTGAATCATGTTGATGAACTGCAACACGTCGTCCAGCTTGTTTTTCTCGCCGCGCTTGGTAATTAGTTGTGCCAGACCAATAATGCCGCCAATCGGTCCGCGAATGTCGTGGGCAACGCGCTTCTTGACTTCCTTGGCTTCGTTCAGGTTATAGTTCAGCGAATGAATGGCCTGCACCATCATCAGGCGGTTCACAATCTCATCGGCAATAATTTTCAGCAGCTCTATTTTCTCCGGGTTCAGCGTCTTGTTTTCGGAGTCCAGCACACACAGTGCGCCAATGTTATGGCCTTTGTTGGTTCTGAGCGGAATACCGAAGTAGAACTTCAGGTGCGGTTGAGCTGTCACATACTCCTTGTCCTTAAAACGTTCGTCCAAGGTCAAATCCTTTACCTCAAAAGGGGCATCATTCATAATGGTATACTGGCAAACGGATTCCTCCCTGTCCATTTGCGTCACCTCAAAACCATGCCCTGATACCGTCCACTGGGTAAAGGAATCAATCAAGTTCAGCAACGAGATCTCTGTGCCGGCAACGCGTGCGGCCAGCTTCGTCAGGTCCTTAAACTTCTCGTCTAAGTTAGAGTAATCTAAGTCGAGTTCTGTCAGGTCTAAGACCCGCTCAAACTCATTTTCAGGAATGGGTGCTGTAAGGATCATGGTTGATTGTTTGTGTTTGTCTTTCAAATGTAATATGAAAAATCAAATACCAATCATCCCTGGTTATAAATAACGAACGTTGCTTTATTTGTCTAATAAAAGCTATGCAAAGTGCATTTAGCTGGGTTTGAGGATATCAATCAAATTGCATAATATTTTGAATTATTTTAAGATGTTATAACGCTGTTTTGTTATGTGCAAAGCAGTGGCCTGTGACTGAGAGAATTACCCGACCAGCTTACCCCTTGAGCAGGAGAAATATGGAATGGGTTTTTGTGAGATGTTCTCTTTCCTATAGAATGGATATTTGGGATAGATCTCTAGTTATCGCATCACATTTCATCAAGGCTTTCTACTTGGCGTTAATCTCTCTCCAATCATCCCATAGCTGATATCCCCTCTTTTCAGGCGAAATGAATTTCGCCTGAGCCGTACTTTTTTCTGGTCGAGCGAAACGCATTTCGGGGCCACCCCGCTCCATTGCCTGCAAACGCCCTTTTGAATTGTGGTACAGCATTTGGCATTAGCCAGTGTAATTGCAAAAATAACTTTAAATAATTCTGATATGCACGACATCGATCGCACTTTAAGAGAACAAGAGTATGCTGACGAAATGGATTTTGGTCAGGAGCTCGGAGATGGGGCCTACGCTGGGGAGTATGGCTTTACATCGGATGAACTAGACGGCTTCGGAAACGAGGCGGAGCAAGATTTTAGCCAGGAGTTTGATTTCGAGTTTATGTATGAGGACGAACTGCCTGACAGCCTGGAGATGGAGCTTGCCTATGAACTGCTCAGCGTGAGCAATGAGCAGGAGTTAGACCAGTTTCTGGGAAAGCTGATCAAGAAAGCCGGGCGGGCGGTGGGCAAGTTTGCCCGTTCCTCTGCAGGCCGTGCCATAGGGGGGATGCTAAAGTCTGTGGCTAAGAAGGCGCTGCCCATTGCAGGCTCAGCGCTGGGCACTTTTGTAGGTGGCCCCTTGGGTGGTGCCCTCGGAGGGAAGCTAGGCTCCATGGCCACCAAGCTCTTTGAGCTGGAGCTGGAGGGTATGAGTCCGGAGGACCAGGAGCTGGAAATTTCCAAAGCCTATGTACGCTTTGCCAACAAGGCGCTGAAGCAAGGTGCCTCGGTTGCTCAGAATAACCCCGGCGCCTCACCGCAGCTAGTGGCAAAAGCCGCCATTAAAAAAGCCGCCAGCCAATATGCGCCTGGTTTGCTGGCCGGAGGACGCAGCCGCAACCGGTCTGCCTTGCGCGGGCGAAAGGGAACCTGGGTGCGCAAAGGAAGGACCATCGTGCTGTATGACTTTTAAGGAAACGGTGGCATCTAAAAATTTTAAACGATACAGCTATGTACAACAACAGAGATCATGAGTTTGAAAGCGAAATGGAATTCGAGGATGAATTTGAATTCGATCAGGAAAGCGATGGGTATGGCCAGGAGTTCAGCGATGAATTTGACATGGAGTTCCTAAACGACCAGGAGGGGGAAGGGGAGGAAAGCATGGAAATGGAAATTGCCGGCGAACTTCTCACAGTCAGCAACGAACAGGAGCTAGACCAGTTCCTGGGGAACCTGGCCCGCAGGGCGGGAAGGGCGGCCTCCAATTTTGCCCGTTCCCGCGCGGGCCAGATGGTAAAAGGGGCACTCAAAAAAATAGCCAAAAAAGCGCTTCCCATTGCCGGTAAAGCCATTGGCACCTACTTTGGGGGTTCCAGCGGGGGAGACATCGGCAAGAAGTTAGGGGGGATGGCCTCACGCCTGTTCGAGCTGGAGTTGGAAGGGCTCAGCCCGGAAGACCAGGAGTTTGAGATATCCAAAGCCTACGTGCGCTTCGCCAAAGCCGCCATGCAAAAAGGGGCTAACCTGGCACGCAGTGGCTCAGGCGGCTCTCCACAGCAAATAGCGAAAGCTGCGCTTAAAAATGCCGCCAGCCAACATGCTCCGGGGCTTTTAGCCAACCGGTCCGGCAAGGGGAGTTCAAGAGGGTCGTCTGGCCGGAACCGCAAAGGGGGCTGGCTTCGGAAAGGGAACACCATCGTGCTATACGGATTATAAAGATGCGGTCTGTTGCTGACACACAGTTTCTGGAGAATGAGGCGCTCTCGCTTTTAGGCAGGTTGGAGATGCTCAGGCCCTTTGCCCTGAACACCCCTATGGTGCAGGCTGCTGCTATCTCCCCCGAGGCCCAACACGGCATCAATACTTTGCTGAACAGGGTCAGCAAGGAGGTGAGGGAAAAGATAGAGCAGTACGTGGCATGGCTTAAAAACCCGGCATCCGTCGGGGTGTCTGCCGCAGAGGCGCAAGGGCGTTTCGCATACCTGAAACTGCGGTTTAACAACCTCCTAGACCAGCTGGATATATTCGCGGATGTTTTGTCTCAACGGGGAGAGCATAATACCGGGGTATGGCTGGCAGGTCTGGATGTGTTGGCAAGGGATGCGCTGAACATCAAAGGGGACTTTTACGAAGCCCCCCCTTTGATGTGTTTTCTGGAGCGCGGGCATGGGGCTGCCATCAGGCGGGCCCGCACCCGCCTTCCGGGAGGCGACGATAACCCGGTGGGCGTTATACAAGTGCCCCGCGAAAGGCTGATCGGCAGCGGCATTGCCTCGTCGATTATACACGAGGTGGGCCACCAGGGGGCGGCACTGCTGCAGTTGGTCGATTCAGTGAAGGAGGCCATCGCACAGAAGGTTTCCCAAGGGGAGGAGGTGCGGGCATGGCAGCTGCTGGACCGGTGGATCTCGGAGATCCTTGCTGATTTCTGGGCGATGGCGCAGTTGGGCATTGGCGCGACACTGGGCCTGATCAATGTGGTAAGCCTGCCGACCTATTTCGTGTTTCGGGTTGCCACAGACGCCCCTCACCCTTTCCCCTGGATTAGGGTGAAGCTTAGCCTCGCCTTTGGGAAACTACTCTACCCGCACTTGCAGTGGCGGTACCTGGAGAACCGCTGGGAGACCTTTTACCCGCCAGACAAACAGCGTGCCTCCACCCGCTACACCATCCAGGCGCTGGAGCGCACGCTACCGGACTTTGTGGAACTGGTGGTGAATCATAGACCCAAAGGCTTGGGGGGGTATAAACTGAGAGACGTTTTCCCGGTTCAGGCGCGACAGCCCGCCCGCCTGCAAAAGCTTTTTAAGCAGTGGCGCTATGCCCCAACGCTGATGCACACGGCATCGCCCACGCTTGTTTTTGCGGTATTGGGCCAGGCCAAGTCCGATGGCAATCTCTCCACGGTGGAGGAAACGATGCTGCTGCAGCGCATGCTCACCAGGTGGGCCATGCAGCGCGCGAGGCAGCCCTGCGGTTGTGCCGGTTGCCAGCAAAAAAAGTTAGCGCACATCAGCCAGATCAATTTTTTAAACAGCATTACAACAAATTAAACAGGAGGATGATATGGAACACTCAGGTATTGTGCTGCTCTATCCGGAGGATGGAAAAGTACACGCAAACGATAAAATTAGGTTCTCGCTTCACATCGACAAGGACAATGACTCGGCTTTTGATGAAATCGACCGCATAGACTTTGAGCTGCGGAGCATGAAGCAGAAAAGCCATTTTAAGATAGCAAAGCGCAAAGTAAAGCCAGCCCTAAAAGACCAGAACGAAATAGAGTACATCTGGAAGGTGGACCGGCACCTGCGCGAGGGGATATATGAGGCGAAGGCTATCGTGTTGAACAAGGACGGCAATGTGCATGAGGACTTGACAAAGCGGATAGAGCCCACCCGTATTGAGGTGCTGCCGGCGCGGGGACAGACACAGCAGCAGGTGCACCTGGCTGAAAATACGGTTGTAGGCATCAGACCCGCTAAGGCGGGCATGCCCATACAGGTGGCCCTGCAGGAAACCAACCGTATCGACTCGCCGGACCAGTTGCTCTGGATTCTGATCCGAGACCGGACGGTGAAATACGATGCCTATGAGACGTTTATTGACAGTGTCATGTGCTTCGACAAACGCTCACACAGGGACCCAAATAGGGCCGTATACGCCCAGGCGAACAGGTTACCCTTCCACAATGTGGCCTCCTACAGTTTGCTGAAATATGCGACCGAGTTTTTCCTTATGCAGGAGTGTGGACTGGTGCCAGCGGGCTTGCTGCAACCGAATGCTTCCGTTGAACTTCTGAACCAATTCAACACCTCGGAGGAGCGGGGCAGAACCGCTCGCACGCACATTAACATGTCGGAGTTACGCGACGAGTACCTCAAGAAGCTGACAAATGGCAGTGAGTCAACCTACAGTTTACCATACCTTGATCTGATCAGGCAGAAGCTGCACGAGATACCGCTGAAGAAGCCCCATGAGATCGCCATAAATGACTTTGAGAGTGTGACTACGAACAGCGCCTGCTACGGCATCCTGAAAACGGAGCTGCTGGGGCCGTGCCTTATGGAGCTGATCTGGTCGTACTGGCACGAGGAGGGCGGACTGGTGCAGACCATGAACGCCATCAGTCGCCGTTTCCAGAACGTGCGGAGCGGGGTGGGCAAAGACCCGCTCGCCAACCTGAACCTCGACCCACTGCGCCCCCTGAACAACCTGCTGTGGGGGTATATTGAGGACGAGCGCAACCGCCTGAGCATTTCACGCCGTAACCTGGAGTACCAGTATGAGTACGGCATCTCCATGATTGGTAAGGCCGTGCCGCAGGTAAACGTGGTAGAGCACCGCACCGACTTTATCCGCGCCTTCCACAGCCTGCTGAAAGCCTGCGTTGATTTCTATAACCAGGCGAATTTCACAACGGTGATCCCAGACGGCTTCCCGCTGCTGAACCACCTGCGCGAGGTGCACCTGCTGCTGGCTGAAGGTGCCCACAACCAATACGGCGACCTGCCCTGGACTTCGCGCATCGAGATGCTGATTCAGCAATGGCTTTTGTCACGCCCCGAGATGCGGGAATTTATCGGCGGCCGCATCATGGTGCCGTACGCCGAGCCATGGATGGATAAAGTAGACACGATGAAAGGACTGCAGGGATGGAGCTCCACCAACATCACGCACTTCCACGACCTGGGCGTTTTCGGGGAGCAGCTGCTGCTCTCTATCCGGTTTGGAAACTGGAACTCCACCACAGGCGTGGGGGCGACCAACGCGGCTAACTGGGCCTATTACTGGCGCAACGAGGTGCAACGCTACGTACACGCATACAGTGCCGTGACAGGGGTAGACCTGGGTGCCGAGAATAAAGACAGCCGCGGACAGGCACTCGAAGTGGAAGACCGCTTCCTGCCACCTGCCCTCCTGATGCAGAAGCAGGAGGGTATACAGAAAAGCAGGAAACAATACTCCTTGCAAGCGTCCATGGCCCGACCTGGCGGCATGCAGCACCAGGGCATGATGGCACCCGCGCTGCAAGCGAATCAGAAAAAGCTAGATGGATGATTTCACCTCCTCGCTCTACCTGGGCCTGCGCCATCCTTCGCAGGACCTTCCCCCCTGGCAAAGCCTGACCACGGGGGTGCCTGCAACAGTGCGGGAGCCGCTCGAGAACCTGTTGCTCGCCCAGAAAGTTGCGCACATGCAGGGGCTTGAACAGGGAATCGTGGCCCCCTCATCGCTGCACCTTTTCTGGGATGTGCTGGGGAAACTGGCGCCAGGCACTCTGGTGTTAGCCGATGAGAAGGTGTATCAGATTGCTCAGTGGGGGCTGGAGAGTGCCGTTTCGCAGGGAACTGCGGTGAGGTATTTCAAGCACCACAACCCGAGCAGCCTGCATCAGAGGCTTGGCGCACAAACCAGCTTCAGGCAGTTGGTGGTCGTGACCGACGGTTGGTGTCCCCACTGTGGCCGGGCTGCCCCCTTGCCCGCTTACCTGGCAGTGTTGCGTCAACACAAGGGGGCACTTCTGGTAGATGACACCCAGGCTTTGGGGATTTTAGGCGCACATCCTTCCCGCGCGATGCCTTTCGGCACAGGTGGAGGAGGACTGCTGAAGTGGTATGGTGTGCAGGGGCACGATATCATCACGATCTGTTCGTTGGCAAAAGGGTTTGGGGTGCCTCTGGCTGTATTGAGCGCCAGCAGGAATAGGATTAGGGCATTTAAGCACGTGAGTGATACCCGGATACACTGTAGCCCGGCTTCTGCGGCGCATGTGGCAGCAGGCCTGTCAGCTCTGCAGGAAAATGAGCGCAACGGGGGCAGCCTCCGGTTGAAACTGCTGCAGCGCACCAGCCTTTTCAGGCAGCTATTGCAGCTAAAGGGGCTAAAACCGAAAGGCAGGTTTTTCCCTATGCAGACGCTGCACCTGCAAAACAATGCAGAAACTGAGTCAGTGTACCAGCAACTCCGGGGGCAGGGAATTTATACCCTCTTACTGGCTCCGCATCAGCCTGGCGGGAATGTTGGGCTAGGGATTTGTCTTTCTGTCAGCCATACCCCCAGCCAAATCACGCGCCTCGCCAGCACCCTGTTCAAGTTAACAAAAGGTATCCACCAAATGGTTTAGCTATGTATACTTCATTAACGTACGCTCCACACCGGGTCTTTCCTGCCACTGACAGGGAAGTGCTCTCAAAAGACGATGTGAAGGCGTTTGTCGCCTCCAACAAATCAGGCTTACCCGTCACCCGGCTGCGGGCCATCATTACCCTCCGGGATCGGAAACCAGCGTTCAATATCAAAACAACCGTGCCTTTTAAAACACCCCACCTGACGAGCGGCATCGGCGGCCTCGACTCCAGTTTAGTGCCTGTGCAGGAGCGGGCAGGCCGTGCCTATGTATCCTTGCCCAGCAGGGGCGTGCGCGGAAACGGGGGCGTGCTTTTTCTGCCAGCCAAAGGATCCAACAAGGTAGAGCTGTTTACCTGGAATACAGAACCAATGACCTTAAACAGGCAAATGTCTAACCAAAGCCATGCAGAAAAGCAGTTCCTGAATTGGTTTAAAGGCCATACCCGGCTATACCCAAGCTTTGCCCGGAGAGTCAGCGCGATTCAGCTCTTCCTGAACCGGAGCCCCTGCGCGTGGTGCACGTATGATTTGTGCAGCTTCCTGCGGGTGTATGGGTATGAGAACAAGGTAAAGATTCACTGGTCTCAGAATTACAACAAAGGCACACACAGTAGCGTGAACACTGCAAAACTAAAAGCCTGTGGGTTTGAGGTATACCCACCGAAGTAACATTCTGCTTGGCAAGACCTATAACACACCAGGACTCCATTTCCTGACTAAAGATAATCACCGAGAAAATGATCATAGACTGCCATTGCCATGCCGGAAAAGGGGACGGGCTCACGGGGCCTTGGGACACCGATGCGCCCTTAACGGATTACGTGAAGTGGGCACGTGAGGCTGGCATTCAGAAAACCGTGTTGTTTGCAGCTTTCCATTCAGACTACCAGGTAGCTAACCGACAGGTGGCGGGCATCGTGCGTCGTCACCCCGGCATGTTTTACGGTTTTGCTTTCATACACCCGCAGCGGGACAGCGGGCGGGTGTATGAGATGGTGAAGACGGCTGTGCAGCAGTACAAGTTCTGCGGCATAAAAGTGCACCGCTATGATGCCCGCATCACGCGGGAGATTTGCGAAACTGCCCGCCGGTTTAAGCTGCCGGTGTTGTATGATGTGGTAGGGGAGGTGGCGGTAATAGAGCTATTGGCAAGCCAGTACCCGGACGTGAATTTTATTATTCCGCACCTGGGCAGTTTTGCCGACGATTGGAAGGCACAAACAGCCATGATTGACCACCTGGTGCGCCACCCGAACATTTATACCGACACCTCCGGCGTGCGCCGATTCGACATTTTGAAGAAGATGTTTCAGCGCGTTAAGCCCCAGAAGGTTCTGTTTGGTTCTGACGGCCCCTGGCTGCACCCCGGCGTAGAGCTGGCGAAGATCAAAGCCTTGCACCTTTCGTCCGGTGCCGAACGGTTGGTGACAGGTGGAAACTTCCTCCGGTTGATCGCACAGGTGAAAACAATCCCTTTGCCATCATTCCAAGCCACCCCGGCAGTAAGCAATGAAATGACTATACCCACATACCGCGACCCTTGGTTGATTGGCTTAACCGAGGATATGTAAAATACAAATCAACAACTGTCTTTAAAATCCCCGTATCTGTCATTTCGACCAACGCGAGAAATCTGCATTATAACTTACCTGATGAAAGTTCAGATTTCTCCCTGTGGTCGAAATGACACATCTGTTACCATCGGCTCAGGGAATTATGACAGACGTATAGGTGCTGTCCTGGCTTATACGGGCCTGTGGTAACCATTCAACGGCTCATTTTTCAAGTGCATCTGCAATATCCGTTCGCTGCAGCCTAATGTTTTAGCGGCAAGCTGTATGTTCCCTTCCGTTTCCTCTACCGCTATTTCTTTCGCAATTGTTGTGACAAGCTCTTTTAGGTCTTTCAGGCCAATGCCGGTATAAAGCAGTCTGCGCACTGCCTGTTCCAGTTCCTGCTTGCCCGGTAACGCTGTCTCGTCCTCAAAGTCAGGACGGTCAGCCTCCGGAATATCGCCGAGGGTAAATGGCCCGTCGCCCACATGCTTGTTGGCAATGCGGCTCACCAGTTGCTGCAACTCACGCACATTTCCCGGATAGTCGCGCACCATCAGGTATTGGTATACCTCCGGGTTAACCGGTTGCAACTTGTGGTGGAAGTGCTGCAGGAAATGATCCGTCAGCAGCGGGATATCTTCGCGGCGCTCCCGCAGTGGGGGCAATTTGCAGGTATACCCCGATACCCTGTAAAACAGATCTTCCCGGAACTGCCCGTTTTTTACATCCTCAGACAGGTTGCGGTTTGTTGCGCTAATTAACCGGAAATTTGTTTTACGCCAGGTATTGCTGCCCACCCGCTTATAGGTCCCTTCCTGTAGCACCCGAAGCAGCTCGGCTTGCAAACCAGTAGGTAGTTCCCCCAGTTCATCCAGAAAGAGCGAGCCGCCATTTGCCAGCGCGAAGGCCCCGTCCCGGGTACTGATGGCATTGGTAAAGGCTCCCTTTTCATGCCCAAACAGTTCACTGCCCGATAGACCCGGTACAATGGTTGTGCAGTCCACCACGATCAGCTCCTTTTTCTCCGTTCGACTATCCAGCTCATGTATCCCCCGGCTGATCAGTTCCTTGCCCGTACCGCTCTCGCCCAATAGCAAAACCGGGCAGTTAGCGGAGGCCATTTCCACGACTTGCCGAATGGTGGAGAGCCATATCTTGCTGTTGCCAATCAGGTGCTGCTGCAGGTAGTGCAACTGCTTTTCCGCAGACTCCCAGTAGCTAAGCCGTGCCAAAATAGAGTCCAGCGGTTTTGTAGCTGCATCCCAGACGATCACATCTGATACCCCTGCTTTGAGTAATTTCCAGGCAGCACCCTGTGGGATAGGTTGTAAGGAAACAGCCACCAACTGCTGTGCGCAGGCTTGTGCATACCCTTGCACGTGTTCGATGACTTCCTCCAGCTTCGACTTTTGATCAAAAAATAAGATGCCTGGGCCCTGTGGGGTGTCCGCAGGATGGCGCGCATGCAACCCGATGGCAGCGGCTTCCATGGTACAGATTACATCCGCTAGTTCATTGTACTGCTGGCTGAAGTTACTAAACCATACATCATAGTGAGTCGTCTTTACTTTCATGGTTCTTTGGGTAATGCATACCTAATGAATGCTGAAGAATCAGCGTCCTACGAAACCAAGGAATGATGCCTGCTTTACATGGAAAGCAGTAACGTCATCTACAGGGATTGCTGATGGCGAAGCAAGGGCAAAAGCTCGGGGAAGCTTTGATTATACATTTATATATCTTGTAGGTAGCGCCTACCTTATGTTATTAGATAAAATTCAACTTAATTATTTTACTATTTATTTATACATAGTTAATGTAATAGTGTTGTGTTTTTAGAATCTAAATCAGCTATTTTGCTGAAAATCCTTATGACATTAATATTGGAGTAATACTATTGATGGTTTTAGCGTTCAAGATATCATTAAACAAATAGCTCTTGTGAATAAAGGACACGTGTTAATATTTAAGTATTTGCACAGTATAAAAATAAGTTGGAATAATAGTATATATGTTTATTTTGTGGCCTTATTTGCCGATGCAAAACTTCGTGAAAATATTATCCAGCAAATCATCTGTGGTGATTTCACCCGTAATTTCACCTAAGCTATACAAAGCTCGGCGGATGTCTGCGGCTACGAGGTCACCGCTCATGCCGAGGGCTAAGCCGTTCAGTACGTCATCCAAGGCAGCGTAGGTTTTGTTGAGGCTGTCGACGTGGCGGAGGTTGGTGACGATGGTCTGGCTGCTGGTGTTGAGCTTGCCCAGGTTCACTTTTTCAACCAGTGCTTGTTTCAGTTCATCCAGGTTCGCGCCTTCTGCAGCTGAGATGGTAACCAGGCCTTCGATACCCTCGAACGCTGCTACTTTGTCAGCAGGGGCACGGTCTATTTTGTTGGCTACGGCTACTAATGGCAGCTTTTTCGGGTTCAGTCGGTCTAACTCAGCCTGCACTTCCTGGGCGGTTACCTCTGTGATGTCGAACAGGTAAATAATCAGCGAGGACTGGCTAAGCTTCTGCATGGTGCGTTCTACTCCGATGGCTTCTACCTTGTCGGTGGTTTCGCGCAGGCCAGCCGTGTCGATGAAGCGGAAGCTGATACCTTCGATATTAATCTCGTCTTCGATAAAATCGCGGGTAGTGCCGGGCACATCCGATACGATGGCTTTTTCTTCGTTCAGGAGTTTGTTCAGGAGTGTGGATTTTCCGGCATTGGGATTCCCTACAATTACGGTTGGCACCCCGTTTTTGATCACATTGCCCAGTTCAAACGACTTCAGCAATTCGCGAATGATTGCCTGTATGTTCAGGATGAGCGTGCGCAGTTGGTCTCGGTCGGCAAACTCTACATCCTCTTCACCAAAATCCAGTTCCAGTTCGATCATCGAAGCGAAATGAACCAGTTCCGCACGTAGACGCTTTATTTCCTGGGAAAACCCGCCCCGCATCTGCTTCATGGCCACTTCATGCGAGAGGGCAGAGTCGGAGGAAATAAGGTCCGCCACAGCCTCTGCCTGCGCCAAATCAAACTGGCCGTTCAGGAAAGCACGTTTGGTGAATTCACCGGCATTGGCCAGACGAGCGCCTTTTTTTAGCAGGAGTTGCACAATCTGCTGCACAATAAAGTCTGAACCGTGACAGGAGATTTCTACCACATTCTCTTTGGTATAAGAGTGCGGCGCCACAAACAACGAAACCAGTACTTCGTCCAGCACTTTCTCATTATCGCGGATCGTGCCGAAATGGATGGTGTGGCTGGCTTGATGCGTTAGGTCTTTGCCCTTGAAAACAGCATTGGTGATGCGGATGGCCTCTGGTCCGGAAAGGCGTATAACGGCAATGGCGCCTACGCCGGGAGCGGTGGCAACGGCTACAATGGTGTCGGTCGTGAAATGCTGCTGTGTCAAATCTATAAATTAGGCTTCGTCTGGAAGGCAAATTTACGATTTTAATAGGGGATATAATAGGGGCAGGGGCAGTTGGATAGTTAAACTCTATTTTCCCTGTTTCTCATACTCCTGCCACGTCATTTTTTGGTGGTGGTTTTCGCCGAAGTAACGGAGGATCTGGCTCATGCTTTTTGCTTGAATATACCCCGGAACCGGTGACAGCATGTTCATTTGCTCGTCTAAAAACACAGTGCTGGGATAACTCATCTGCCCGTTTAATAAGGCAATGGCCAGTTCATGCGACTTATACTCGGGCTTGAACGTGAATGTTTGGCCTTTGATCGTGATCGGCTGCTGGCCCTCGGCATCCAGCTTCACGGCATAATAATGCTTGTTAATGATGGCTGCTACTTCCGGATCATTAAAGGTTTCCTTATCCATCTTTTTGCACCAGCCGCACCAGTCGGTGTACACATCCACCATCAACTTGCGGGGCTCTTTTTTCAGCCGCTTTTCAGCTTCCTCAATGGTCAGCCACTCAATTTCCTCCACTGCGCGTTCCGCAGAGCTTTCCGAAACCACTGCCGGAAAAGTGACTGGAGTCGACAGGTTCGACAAGGTGGAGGTGGCTAGAAGCAGCGCTAAAACAGGGGTATAAATCATCAGGTATAACAGTAAAGGCTTTAGGATTCAGATGATAAATTAACGTAAAAAATCAATCACGGTATGCACCGGGTTACAACAAATGTGCCACGAAGGTAGCTATACTAGCCTCCTGTGCTGTAGTATATGGTGCGTTGACTTTTTACTTATCTCCCTGCTTGTCGAGCGCCGACTCCTCACTGACTTCTTTTACTTGCTCGGTAAAGATAAAGCCACAGTCGGCGGCATGCTCAGCGGCGGCAGTGGTTTCTTTTATCAGCACCATTTCCACCTGCCCATCCTGTTTCAGTTCATCTGAAATAGTGGTGACGGCCTTTGTGCGCTCCTCAATATTCACGTCCCGGATATAAACAGCCATGATACGGCCCGGATAATTTTTGACAACCTCCCTATAGATGGTGGCATCCAGCTGCCCGCTATCGCCGATCAGTATAAAATTGAGCTTCGGATAGGTCATCAGGATATTCTCGATCTCCTTATATTTATGGCTCATGTGGTCGGAGTGGCCGAGCTTGTTTTCATCAAACCCGAAATCGCGGAGCAGCAACGGCCCTTGTGGGATGTCATTCAGCTCCAGGAAATGGTAGAGCAGATCGTAATTGTTCCAGGGGCTGCTGGATACATAAAAGAAAGGGTTGTTGCGCTTGCCATTCCGGCCGAGTTGCAGTGACTGGTAAAACTGCGACACGCCATGAAACGGAATGCGGGTATGGGCGTTGTTGAGCAGCACATTTCTGCCAGTCTCCAGCAAACTTGTGGCGCCAGTCCGCACAATAGTATCGTCGATGTCGGAGATGATGCCATACTCTGCATCGGGCGGGGGCACCAGCACATAAGCCGTCTCATGGATATCGCCTTCCAGTTTCACGGGGGCATCGATAAGTTTAATCTGAATCGGGTGCCAGATATCGTCTAGTTGAAGTGGTTTGGGAGGTTCGATGTTCAGCACAAAATAGCCTTCGGCATCCGAGGTAATCTCATGGGGCTCTCCTTGCAGGGTAAGTTGCAAGCGGGCATTCGGAATCTCATCGCTCTCGAAGCGCCGGTACATATTCAGCAGGTTCTCCCACAACGTGTCCTGGCCCTCCGCGCGTTTGATGCCTTTGTCCACTAACACGCGGCCCTTCACATACAAACGCTCTGGTGTGCCATAACTGCGGTAGGTGACAATTTGCAAAGGGTGGTTCATTCCCAAGCGGCTCTTCAGCTCGAAGGTAAGTTGGTCGAGTTTCTCCTCTGCATTGAGGAGGGTATGGGCAGCTTTGTTTTTTAGGTTCTTCATGGCTGTGCAGCAATGCAAATGCCTGCTTGGTAGGGCAGGCATTCAGGTTTAGAGATTCAGGGCTTGTTTCAGTTGGTTAAAGTCAGTGTCAGGGGCGGAGGTTAGTTTGCAGCCGCGCTTTTCGGCCAGCTGCGCTATGTTCTGGATGCGGTTGCCGGGGTTGGGGTGTGTGCTCAGGAACTCCGGTGGCGCTGCGGCCTTATCCGCGTCCTGCTGCAGTTTCAAAAAGAACCCGGCGGCTCCGTCGCAGGCATAATAATTCGTGCCGCCCAGGTAATGCACCGAGAATTTATCAGCCTCCTCTTCCGCATCGCGGCTGAACTTCAACCCCGCCAGGGTACCCGACAGCTGGGCTGCGATCTGTTGCAGGGTGCCAGGGTCATTGCCAAGAGCGACCGACAGCAGCAGGGCAATGCCGTAATCGCGCTGCAACTGCTTCACGCTGTGCCGACGGTCGGCATGTGCGATCTCGTGGGCCAGCACTCCCGCAAAATGGTCTTCATCCTCCAGGTATTTGATCAAGCCCGTAAAAACATAGATATGGCCGCCCGGGGAAGCAAAGGCATTCAATGTCTCGTCCTCCTTGATAAGCGTCACTGTCCAGGGGAATTCCTGCTTGTACTTCACTTCACCGGAGTTCAGTACCCGATTCACGATACGGTCGAGGTTCTGGTAGGCTTGCTGCACGTTGGCGCTGTTGTTACTGCGCTCTAAAAGCTTTCCTTGCGCACGGTAGGTGGAGTCTACTTTTGAGGCGACCTGCTGTCCCAGCTTGATGTCGTCTTCGATCGAAAAGATAACCCCATCGCCGTCTTCGCAGCTACTCAGCATCAGGCAGGTAAAGAAAGTAAAGAACCAGCAGGCTAGCGTATGTTTTGTTTTCATGGGTATGGTTTACAAAGCAACGCCACACTCTAAGCCCCTATTGTAGGCCGTGGTGGTAACAGATTACCTGTGGCTTGCATTTTGCTTACGGGGGTAGGCCGCGCCAAGGTTTCAGCTACCAGCGTTGTACGGCATAACCTGCTGGATATGTGCCTGCCTATATTTTATGATGACTGTATACAGCGCATCACCGCTCAAAAAGTCGGGGTATAAAATGCTACAATAAGTTACACCGCAGCAAGAATGTAGGTAGGAGGCCCCGCTGCGCGAGGGGTGCAATATCAGAGTTGGAGGAGGGCCTTTTGGAGGTTATCAAAATCTGATGCAGGGGATGTGCGCGTAGTGCACCCTTTTTGCAAGGCGGCCTCGTGAAGCTGTTGCGTGCGGTTGTAATTTTGATGTGTATACAGGTAGGAGGAAAAAGAAAGCGGTTCCGTATCCTGTTGCATCAGCTCAAAGAAACTGCCTGCTCCGTCGCAGGCATAGCTGCCGGTTCGGTCCAGATAAACAACGGAGAAATGGTCTGCTTCCGTTTCAGCTTCGCGATTGTAGCTCAGTCCTTTCATCTGACCTGTTAGCATGGAGGTTAAGTCATGTAGGGTGGCAGGAGCTTTCCCGATAGAGGCTGCGAGCAGCAAACTCACCGCGACGTTTTGTTGCACTAGCTTTGCGTAATGCCGTTTGTCGGCATGGGCCATCTCATGCGCTAACAAACCGGCCAATTGCTTTTCTTCCTTTATAAACTTGATCAGTCCGGTATAAATAAACAAGTGACCACCCGGGGTTGTGAAGGCACTTCGGGTAGCATCGTCGTGTACAAGCGTAATGTCCCAAGGAAAAGTCCGTTCGTACTTCAGTTCACCGGAGGCAAGGATGCGGCCCATGATCCGGTCAACACTTTGATAGGCTACGATAATAGGAGTTTTCGAGCTTGTTCGCTCAAGCAACTTGCCTTCAGCCCTGAAAGTAGCCTCGGCCTCTGCTGCTATCTGCTGCCCTAGCTTTATGTCGTCCTGTGCCGTGAAAATCAGGCCATCGTTGCGTTTGCAACTCCCTAGTAAAAACAGAAAGACAAACAGAAGGTGGGGTATACGAGGAGCCATCTTAACTTAAAATGGGGGTGAAGGGCTTATGCTTTTATAGCTCAGTTTGCTGCATAGCCGGTATGCGTGTGCTTTGGGCATTTGCTGGGTTTGCAACAATCTTTTACTTTGTTTCTCTCAGCACTTGTTTGCTGAACATCACGGATACGGCCAGGGTCAGGAAGGCAATCACCAGCATCGCTGTGGTCAGCAGGAAGGCCATGCCCGCCGTTTCGGTGGAGAGGGTATGCGCTGGTTGCCGCATCACGCCCAGCAGGTTCATAAAGTAGGTTGCCGAGCGCCAGCCCAACAGCAGCGTGAGCACACCGGCTTCTGCCATACCCAGTATAAATCCCCAACGTTTACCCCGGTTCAGGAAATGCCCTGCCGTAAGCCCCAGCAAGCCGCCGGCGGCACCGGTCAGAAGTGCTGTCATGGCTTGTTCGCCGGCCAGGTCTACGGCCACCACGCCGCAGGCAATCAGGAAAAAGCCAAAGAAGGCATAGAGGTAAGAGATATTCTTGTGCATGGTTTACAGCAAGGTTAGGTGAAGGCGCCATACAAGGGCGTCACAAAAGCAAATATAAAAGAGATTCCTTGGGTTTTGACAAGTACCCGTTAAAAGGGCGGTTTAATTGCACAACTTTTGCCTGAAACTCAAGTATGAAGTGCTTGGGCAGAAGCAGTTGAGGCGCCCTGTAAGATGGCTAAGAAAAACGAAGTTCACGAATTATACGCCGACCCGACCAAATCGGCGGCTTGGGCAGGATTGCGCTATACCACCGACGAGCGACCGGGTTATGGCCGCAAAAAGGCAGGCAAAGGATTCTTTTTTATCGATGAGAAAGAGCAGCGGGTGACGGATGAGAAGGTGCTGGAGCGCCTTAACAAACTGGTGATACCGCCTGCCTGGTCGGAGGTATGGATATGCAAGTCGCCTAAGGGACACCTGCAGGCGACAGGCCGCGACGACAAAGGGCGCAAGCAATATATCTACCACCCGCAATGGCAGGAGGCCCGTAGCCTTACCAAGTTCGGGCGCATGATTGAGTTTGGGCGGAAGCTTCCGAAGCTGCGGGAACGCATCGAGGAAGATATGAACTCACGCAAACTCGACCGCCGGAAAGTCACAGCCCTGGTGCTGCTACTGATGGATAATGCTTTGATCAGGATCGGGAACCGGCATTATGCCAAATCAAACAAATCCTATGGCCTCACCACCCTTCGCGACAAGCATGTGAAAATTGATGGCAGCAACATTCAGTTCTCCTTTCGGGGCAAGAAAGGCGTGGAGCATGAGATCGGTTTGCAGGACAGGCGGTTGGCCCGGCTGGTGAAGAAATGCCGTGATATTCCGGGGTACGACCTCTTTCAGTATTATGACGAGAATGGCGAGCGGCAGACGTTGGAGTCGGGAGATGTGAATGAATACTTGCGCGAGGCTACCGAGGAGGATTTTACTGCCAAGGACTTTCGGACCTGGGGCGGCACCGTGAAAATGGTGGAATGCCTGGAGCGTGTTATGGATGGGAAGGAAGAGATGGAGAAAGAGAAATGCGTTCGGGAAGCCGTGAAAGAGGTGGCTAAAGGACTTGGCAACACCCCCACAGTTTGCACGAAATACTATATCCACCCTGAGGTGGTGAACATGTTTAAGGAGGATAAACTACTGAAATACCTGGCGAAGCACCGGGAAACTGATTCCACAACAGAGCACCTTTCTAACACCGAAGCATTTGTTTTGAAAATGCTGCAGCGTATAGCCAAAGAGAAAAAGGTAGCGGCTTAGGAGTGGCGTTACTGAGGGAGTGTAATTTAAACTGTGTCATTTCCATGTTTTACATTACTGGCCCTGTTGGTGTACTGGTGTGAATCCTTACAGCAACAGGGCCAAACTTTTGAAGTGCGTCTCACTTCAAGTCCAGCTGCATTCTGTCCCCGAACCAGATGGCTAGTTGCTGTACCGTCTGGCTCCAGTTACTGAGCGGCATGACCCACTTTTTGCTGATGTTCTGGTGCGAGAGGTAGATCAGCTTCAGCAGGGCCATGTCCGTTGGGAAAGCCCCCTTGGTCTTGGTCACCTTCCTGACCTGGCGGTGAAAGCCCTCGATGGTGTTGGTGGTGTAGATCAGGCGGCGTATGGGTTCGGTGTACTTAAAGTACGTGCTCAGCTTCTCCCAGTTCCGCTGCCGGCTCTCCAGCACCTTGGGGTACTTTTTGCCCCACTTCTCCTCCAGCTCCAGCAGCCGCAGCTCGGCCAGTTCCTTTGACTCTGCCCGGTACACGGGCTTGAGGTCCCGCATGAACTCCTTCTGGTCCTTAGAGCCCACATATTTGATGCTGTTGCG
>NZ_JBTLRL010000004.1:240349-399379 GCF_054482735.1 Pontibacter sp. CAU 1760 | reverse complement strand
CCTGGGCTACTACAGCTAACTTAAAGCCCAGGGTATAGTCGCACTGAGTACGCTTGCTTTTTTTCTCTTCCCCTTTTTCCATATAAGGTTGTGTTTAGTGTCAACCTATTTCAGGACGGGACATAATAAGAGAAAAGGGACAGCGATCAGATTCGCTGTCCCTTTTTTCTTTTAAGGCATACAAAGCAAAGTCGAAAAGGTATACGCCTTTTCGACTTTGCACATTAGCTGGTAAAATGGAATAGATTTTATACTACCAGGTTAATGATTTTGTTCGGTACGATGATAATTTTCTTCGGGGCCTTACCCTCTGAGAACCTGAGGACCTGCTCGTCCTGCAGTACAGCTTGCTCCATTTCCTCTCGTGGCGTATCTATGGCAAAAGCCATTTTGGTGCGCACCTTTCCGTTAATGGAGACCGGGTATTCAAAAGTGTTCTCGACTAGGTACTCCTCATTCCATTGCGGGTAAGTAGCGAAACTGATACTGTCCTGGTGGTTTAGTTTCTTATGCCATACCTCTTCGGTGATGTGCGGGGCATAAGGCGAAAGAATAATGGTAAGCGGCTCCAAAATTGCGCGCTTGTTGCACTTAAGCTGCGTTAGTTCATTCACACAGATCATAAAGGTTGATACGGAGGTGTTAAAAGAAAAACGCTCTATATCCTCTTCTACCTTGCGGATTGTTTTATGCAGCACTTTCAGTTCTTCCTTGGTAGGAGCTTCCTCAGAAAGTGCGGAATTGCCGTTGTTGTCGTGGAACAGCTTCCAGAATTTTTTGAGGAACTTGAGCACGCCATCCATACCATTGGTATTCCAAGGCTTAAACTGCTCCAGTGGTCCCAGGAACATTTCATACATGCGCAGCGTGTCAGCACCCTGGCGCTCTACAATGTCATCAGGGTTCACCACATTGTACTTCGACTTCGACATCTTCTCAATCTCAACGCCGCAAACGTATTTGCCGTCCTCCAGCACAAATTCAGCGTCTTTGTACTCTGAGCGCCAGTTACGGAATGCCTCAATGTCCAGCAGGTCATTGTCCACGATGTTCACGTCCACGTGCAGGGCGGTGGTATCATATTGCTCCTTCAACCCAAAAGACACGAAAGTGTTGCTATCCTTTACGCGGTACACAAAGTTAGACCGCCCCTGGATCATACCCTGGTTGATCAGCTTCTTGAACGGCTCTTGAGCTGCGACCAACCCAAGGTCATACAAGAATTTGTTCCAGAACCGGGAGTAGAGCAAATGCCCAGTGGCATGCTCAGAGCCGCCTATGTATAAATCCACATCGCGCCAGTATTCAATGGCCTCCTGGCTGGCAAAGGCTTCCTTGTTTTGAGGATCCATGTAGCGGTACCAATACCAACTGGAGCCTGCCCAACCCGGCATGGTACTTAGCTCATACCCATACTGTTCTTCGTATTTCCAATCCACGGCGCGGCCAAGCGGCGGCTCTCCGGTTTCGGTAGGCAGGTAAGCGTCAATTTTAGGAAGCTCCAAGGGCAGTTCACTTTCCTTGATCAGGTGCGGGATGCCGTCTTTGAAGTAAACCGGCACTGGCTCACCCCAGTAGCGCTGACGGCTGAACACCGCATCCCGCATCCTGAAATTCACCTTGGCTTTACCTGCTGCGTTCGCTTCCAGGAACTGCACCAGTTTCGGCATGGCCTCTTCATAGGTCAGGCCGTCAATCATGCCGGAGTTAATGTAACGCCCTTCCTTGGTGGCGTCTGCCTGCGTTTCTATCTCCTTCTGCCCATCCAGAATCTGCACGATTGGCAAGTTAAAATGAGTAGCGAAGTTCCAGTCGCGCTGGTCGCCGGAAGGAACGGCCATAACGGCCCCGGTGCCATACCCTGCCAGCACATAGTCAGCGATATATACCGGTATTTTCTCGTTGCTAAACGGGTTAATAGCGTAGGTGCCGGTAAAAGCGCCCGAGATGGTTTTCACATCTGTCATGCGCTCGCGCTCCGAACGGTTTTTGGCTACCTGCACATAGGCTTCCACGGTATCGCGCTGCTCCGCTGTGGTTATTTTAGTTACCAGCTCGTGCTCAGGGGCCAGCACCAGAAAAGTCACCCCGTACACTGTATCGAGGCGCGTGGTAAATACTTTTATTTTATCAGCCGAATTCTCGACCTGAAAGGCCATCTCAGCGCCGATGGATTTTCCGATCCAGTTGCGCTGCATTTCCTTCACTGGTTCCGGCCAGTCAATGTCTTGCAGGCCTTGTAATAAACGCTCGGCATAGGCCGTGATGCGCATCATCCACTGGCGCATCAGTTTGCGCTCCACCGGATAGCCGCCGCGCTCAGACACGCCGTCTTTCACCTCGTCGTTTGCCAACACAGTTCCTAAGGCAGGGCACCAGTTTACCACGGCTTCAGCCACATAGGTCAGGCGGTACTTCAGCAGCATTTCAGACTGCTGCTGCTCATTCCAGCTATTCCACTCTTCAGCCGAGAAAGCGGGTGTTTCCTCATCGCAGGCAGCTTTGATTGCTGAGTTTCCGCGCTGTGCGAATTCCTCCACCAGGTTGTCGATGGATTCTGCCTTGTCCGTTGCCAGGTTATAATAACTATTAAACAACTGCATGAAGATCCACTGCGTCCACTTGTAGTAGCTTGGGTCAGAGGTGCGTACTTCCAAATCCCAGTCAAAGGAGAAGCCAAGGTTTTTCAGCTGCTCCACATAGCGCCGGATGTTCTCCTCGGTTGTGATAGCCGGGTGCTGCCCTGTCTGAATAGCATACTGCTCGGCTGGCAACCCGAAGGAGTCGAAGCCCATAGGGTGCAGCACGTTATACCCTTTCAGTCGCTTGTAGCGGCTGACAATATCAGAGGCGATATAGCCGAGCGGATGCCCTACATGCAGTCCGGCGCCAGATGGGTATGGGAACATATCCATGGCATAATACTTTGGTTTGCTGCTGTTCGCGGAAGCCTTAAACGTTTTGTTTTCTTCCCAATAGCGCTGCCACTCTTTTTCAATCTGGCTGAAATTATACTCTGACATTGGTTATTGCTGAATTCGGTAGACTTTGTTAAAGCGCTAAGTTAATTAATAATTGGGGATTGTTTAAGCTTCAGCGCCCCCGAATCGAGTAAAAGGTAGGAGAGGGGCTAGCCCGCAGCAAAAAGAAAATAGCCTACCTTTGTGTAAACAAATAAGCAGCGAATGGAAAAGAAGCATGATTTACTGGACGTACTGCACCTGATTTATGTGATGGACCCGATGTGCTCGTGGTGCTATGGGTTTGCCCCGGTCTTTAAGCAACTAATGGAAGCGCAGCAAGACAGGATGCAGTTTAAGCTGGTTTTGGGCGGTTTGCGCCCCGGCACCGAGAAACCCCTAGAAGAGGAGATGAAAGAAAGCATTCGGCACCATTGGCAGGAGGTGGAGAAGATTTCGGGTCAGCCGATTGACTATAGCTTCTTCGGCCGGGAGGGATTCGTGTATGACACCGAGCCATCCTGCCGCGCTGTGGTCACCATGCGCTACCTGAAGCCTGAGGCAGAATTTGAGATGGCCTCGGCCGTTCAAAGCGCCTTCTACGCGAAAAACCAGGATGTGACGAGGGGGGAGGTGCTGGCAGCTGTGGCCTCACAGTTCGGGGTAGCCGAGGATGCATTTCTGGACAGGTTCAACTCTGAAGAGATGAAGGAGAAAACCCGGCAGGATTTTACGATCGCCCGTCATTTGCAGGCCAACGCCTTTCCGAGCCTTTACCTCCTCAACGGTACGAAAATACATTTGCTAAGCCGGGGCTACCGCCCTTACGACGGCATGGCGGCACACCTGCAACTAGCGCTAGAGAAAATAAACGCGCAGCACAACGATTAGCCCCCGGCTTTACAACTACAGAAATTTCTCGTGCAAATGTGATGCATTCGGAGTAACTTAAGGACAATCAAGCTGCCGCCCATGCGAAAACACCTTGTGCAAAATGGCGTGTGCCAGGTTACCAAAAGGCACCTGCCCATGCGGATGCTGGTTCCGGGAACCAGCATCCGTAAAAGTATCCTGGATTTGATTCGGATAGACTACCCCGATTTTGAGGAATCAGGCTATATAAGTCTTGAAAAGCTTAGCCAGTACCGGAAGAAATACCTCGAGCAGCTTTTGGTACGGGAAGTCGGCGAGTTGACTTTGGTGGAAGAAGAGGTACTGAAGAGCATAACGGAACAGGAACTGGTGGCCAGCAACATTGAGGAGTCGATGGCCGAAAATGTACCCTTAGGCGACCGGATGGCTGATCATATTGCCCGTTTTGGAGGTAGCTGGCGCTTTATTCTGATTTTCTTTGGATTTTTACTGCTTTGGATGATCGTTAACGTCATTTTCCTGAGCACCAGGCCATTCGATCCATATCCCTTCATTTTACTCAACCTCATTCTTTCCTGTCTGGCCGCCATACAGGCGCCCATTATTATGATGAGCCAGAACAGGAAGGAGGCCAAGGACCGGCAGCGCTCGGAGCACGACTATAAAGTGAACCTGAAAGCGGAATTGGAAATCAGGCTGCTGCATGAGAAAATCGATCACCTGATCGTGCACCAGAACCAGTATTTGATGGAGATACAGCAGATTCAGTTAGACCTGCTAGAGGAAATCAACAACCGCAGCAATCATCACCATTGAGCCTGCTGTGGCAAAGCCTGGGCTAAAGGGTCATGCCCGTTCCAGGTTCCGGCTGAGCTGATAGGTATAAAACGGGCAAAGAGCTCCTCGCTATACCAGTTCTCAGCCCGGGTTCTTCGCATCACTTCCTGGTGCTGTGGGTCGCGGTAAGCAAACTGCTTCATCGCTTCGACGGATTCCCATACACTGAAGGTCGCCTGCCGGATAAATGGCAACTCCCCTAAACCAATGGAGCAGTACAAGCCCTCAGCCTCAGCCAACGTTTTACTCGTGCGCAAGCCATACCGACAGAACGCCGGAATACGCAGCCAGTTCACGCTGGCCCGCGTGAGCACTGCCAGAGGACCATCTGTGCCTGGCTGAGCCGCTAAAGGGGTAAAGGGTTGCTGGCCGTCCCACAGGCCATGCGCCTGGATCGGCTGGAGATTTACCGTCCAGGTTTCCTGCGCGTGCTGCTGGTAGGTATGTATAAACTGCGAACCTGACAAAAATGCATCCGCCGCTGCTTCTGATGCCCAGGTGCACAAGAGGCCATAGCGCCTTAAATTGGGCATCAGGCTAAAACTTAAGCCTTGCCCAGACCCCAGCATTTTGAAAAACAAAAGCCCAGGCACTTGCTGCAACTGCTTCGGGGCGATGCCCATCTGTGCCAGCCCCCACCGGACTTGCCCGGATTGCAAGCCAAATAGGGTGAGCGTGGTCAGGCGGGCAGCAACTGCGGGTTGTATTGGGGTAGGTTGCAAGGGTATAATCTAAGTTGATTAAATAAATGGTCAGCTGTCGCAAATATAGAATTTAATACAGCGGACCAAATACCGGCGTGGGTATAAAAAAAACACCAGCTAACACAAAATGTTCGACTGGTGCTCTTTAAAAATGGCTTTAATGCAGCTTACATGTTTATCTTTTTGTTTTCACCTGCATCCGGGCTTTCACCCGTGAGGGCGGCTTTTACCATACCGTATAAGTGAATCATGGTGCTGTTAGGAGCATCCCAGTATTCTGCTTTGTCAATGGTTACCTTGATCAGCCCGATATTCGGGTCGTCTTTTCCTTTGGGGAACCAGGTCTTCATCGCCGGATTCCATAGCTCATCTATCTTCTGCTGATCGCGGAGTACCTGCGCCTTTCCTGAGATAGACACATAATGCTCGTCTTCCGGCTCCGCATAGCTCACATTGACATGTGAATCGTGATTAATGTCGTGGGTTTTGCCCGACTGGTAAGCCGTAAAAAACCAGAGCGTACCATCGGGCTTCACTTCCATGGCGCGCATCGGGCGGCTGCGCAGGCAGTTGTCATCGTCCAGGGTGGTGAGCATTGCCGTCTTTATATCCTTGATCAGGCTAATTAGTTTTTCTAAGTTTTCCTTCTTATTTGAGTCGTTATTCATAGCTTTATTAATTCTGTTCAGCTATAAGTTACGCAGGGTATGGCCTAGGGTTTATTCCAATCGCTGCGCAGGTTGGCCTCTGAAAACCGTTTTGAACATTTGGGGCCTGCCCCAGTTTTATTAAATTTAATTATCCTTGAATTTTCTCGCACATATCTTTTTATCCGGCGATGAGGAGGAGCTGTTGGTCGGAAACTTCATTGCAGATGCAGTGAAAGGCAAACAGGTAGACCAGTTTTCTCCCGGCATTGCCCGCGGTATTCGGCTGCACCGCCTGATCGATAGTTATACCGACACACATCCTGTTGTAGCAGAGTCAAAGGCCAGGCTGCGGGGTATCTACCGCAAATATGCCCCTGTAGTAGCAGACATGTATTATGACCATTTCCTGGCCGCTAATTTTAATGTGTATTCCGAGCAGCCGCTTTTGCCGTATACCCAGCAGACCTACGCGGTCATTCAACGATACGAGGCGCACTTGCCAGCGCAGGTGCTGCATATGTTTCGGTACATGCAACGCGACAACTGGCTGCATTCTTATGCCGAACTAAGCGGGATCGGGCAGGCGCTTACAGGGATCAGCCGTCGGGCTTCCTTTGCCAGTGGTATGGAAACAGCAGGGGAGGAGTTACAAAGAAACTATACCCTCTATGCCGCTGAGTTTGAGCGGTTCTTCCCGGAATTGAGGGCCTATGTGGCTGAGGCCAAATCGGCCCTCTAAATTGAAATTTTGCACCAAACAAAAGAGGAGCAGCCTAACCGGTTGCTCCTCTTTTGTTTGGTGTGTTCTTGACTAACTTAGTGCTGATGACCGCCCTCGCCATGCACGTGGCCATGGTCAAGCTCTTCCTGGGTAGCTTCACGCACCTGCTCCACTTTGCCTTTAAAGAAAAGCTCTTTTCCGGCCAGCGGATGGTTGAAGTCCATGGTTACGGTATCCTCTCCAATACTCATTATTTTACCTTGCAGCTGGTTCCCCTCACTATCTGTCATCGGGATGTAGTTGCCCTCTTCCAGCATATTCTCAGGCACAGTGCCTTCTACCTCAAACACGTTTTTTGGGAGGTCAACCACGGCTTCCTCGTTGTAGTCGCCGTACCCGTCCTGCGTGTCAAGTTTAAAGTCGAATATTTCGCCGGTGCTTAACCCATCCAGATTGTCTTCAAACTGGCCTGGCAAACCGCTCATGCCGTAGATGAACACCATAGGTTGTTCCTCGTTGGCAGTCTCGATCAGGCTTGGCTCACCGTTCTCGTCCTGAATGCGCAGCTCGTAGGTGAGCGTGACCACTTTGTTCTTCTCAATCTTCATGTTTTATTTTTTGAGTGGGTTATACAAGTGAATATCTTAAAGATACACTTTATACACTAAATATCCACGCGAAAGCGGCAGAAAAGGCCTCTCCGAAACATGTTGTAAGACTTATTAAGGCATGCATTCCGTTAACTCCCAGGCGCTTCTGTAGGCGTTTATACCCTCCACATAGGTAAGGAAAGCGGCGTAATATGGATGATGACTCAAGGTGGCACTGTCACCCACAATCACCAGTTTCTTCTTGGCACGCGTCATGGCCACGTTCATGCGCCGGATGTCAGCCAGGAAGCCTATTTCCCCTTTTTCATTGCTCCGGGTCATGCTAATGTAGATGATATCCCGCTCCTGGCCCTGGAAGCTGTCCACGGTGCCAACGGAGAGCAGCCGCTTTTGCTTCAGATCATGCAGTTGGTCCATGTGCTCCACGCGGTCTTGCAGGTAGTTGATCTGGGCGCGGTACGGTGCGATCACCCCGATCCGGAGCGGCTCTTGTCCGTCTTTTTCATGGGCGTAGTCGCGGAGGAGCAGGGCCAGGTGGTTCAGGAGCAGGTCTGCCTCATCCGGGTTGGCCGAACTCGAGCTTTCCGGCGTATCCACTTCGTTATAGCCACAGCCTGCAGTATCTATAAACTCCACCGCAAGCCCAGAAGCGAAATGCGGGTCATACTGGTGCAGGTCAGTGCCGTGCACGCTGTGATGCGCCTCCAGGGCCCCCTGATAAAACTGCTGGTTCGAGAACTCCATGATATGGTGGTGCATGCGGTACTGGGTCTTCAGCATCACCGCCACCCCCGGTTGCCGCTCGATGCATTTCTCGAAAAGCGTTTTGGTGAGACCGCCTTTTTCGGCTTCAAACGATTTGACGGTAGGTGGTAACTGGAAATGGTCGCCGGCAAGCACCACGCGCTTAGCCCGGCTAATGGGTATCCAGCAGGCGGGCTCCAGGGCCTGGGCAGCCTCGTCGATAAACACGGTGTCGTACTCCAGGTGGCGGATAGCCTTGTTGGCTGCCCCCACCAGCGTACAGGTGATCACCTGCACATGGTTCAGTAAGTCCTCGGTGATGTATTCTTCCACACGGTCTGCCTCATCGAGCAAACGCTTGCTTTCGGCTTTGAAGAACTGCCGCTGTGCTCGTTCCTCAAACCCAAACTTGCGCTTGTGCTGAAAGGCCATGCGCCTGTACTCTTCCGCGGTCTTTCGGTAGTCTTTCAGGCTCTTATAAGAACGGTGCCCCATAATCTGGGCGTCCAGGGTGTGCTCCAAAAGCACGTCCGATACGCGGGACGGATTTCCGATACGGATCACGTTCACGCCTTCGTTGGCAAGTTTTTCGGTAAGCAGGTCCACCGCAGTGTTGGAGGGCGCGGTGACCAGCAGCCGTTTTTGGGTTTGTAGCGATGTTAAGATGGCCTGCACCAGGGTGGTGGTTTTACCCGTTCCCGGAGGGCCATGTATGATCGCTACATCCCTGGCCTGCACAATTTTGCGCACAGCCTCATTTTGAGAAGGGTTCAGTGTCGGGATGACTTGTACTTCCTCGTCTGTGAAACGTGGCGGCACGTCGCCCAGCAGGATATCGCGCAGTTCTGCTAGCCGGGTTTTATGCGCATCCAGCACCTTCTTCATCGCGATCTCCATCTCGCGGTAGCTCATCTCGTCAAAGGTCAGGTCGATGCCCAGGCGGCCATCGTCGATCCACTCCGGGAGGTCTTCTTTGTTGGTGGCCAACAGCACCTTGTTGCGGCGCAGGCCCACGATCACACCATTCAGGTTCTGGCGCTCGCCGTTGTTGCTGAAAAGTGCCGCCGCCTTGCCCGTCTGGAAAAGGTGCAGCTGGTCGCGGTCTTTGGTGCGCTCCAGTTCCAGCACGACCTTGTTGCCAAAGCCGATTTCTTCTTTTACAATGCTCACCGGGTACCAGCAAAAGCCCATGGCCTTCCGCTCGGTAATGGTGCTTTTCAGGCTTTTGATTTTATACTGTTGCCGGTCCTCTTCTTGCTCCAACTTCAGGAGCTCCTGCACCTGCTTCAGTTCATATAATATCTCGCTCATTTTCTCTCAAAAAGAAAGGCTGGTATAAAACTCCAGCCTTGTCTGAATTAATAATTTATACCTCCCCGGAGGTCCGAATCATCCTTTTGCTGTTACAACAACATAACATAGTGATGGCCCCTAAAGATTCAGTTCAGCACAAACCTGCCAGGCGCTTACTTCGCGGCCTTTTTACGGGGAGCTTTTTTGCTGACATTGTTCAGCCTGATCTGTAGTACCACAGCATACAGCAGCAGGATAAAGGCAGCCACAGCCAGGATCGAGATCACCTTGTCCTTGCCATACCGCAGTTCGGCCGTATCGCTCAATTGCAACTCCAGGTCGTTGATAGTGCGTTCGCGCTTTTTGATGTTCGTCTGCAGCATCTTGATCTGGCTTTGCAGCTCGGCCATCTGCGCTTTGATGATGCGCTGGTCCTCTATCGTGATCTTG
This sequence comes from Pontibacter sp. CAU 1760, assembly GCF_054482735.1. Classification (NCBI taxonomy): domain Bacteria; kingdom Pseudomonadati; phylum Bacteroidota; class Cytophagia; order Cytophagales; family Hymenobacteraceae; genus Pontibacter; species Pontibacter sp. CAU 1760. The sequence goes on along the minus strand of NZ_JBTLRL010000004.1, from coordinate 389,536 downwards.
CCTTCCCGCTGACTCTCTACGGTGCTCTCGGCTACCTTTTTAATGCTTGCCTCCTTGATGGCGGCTATCAGGTCTGAGTCGGTGTTGATGATCTTTTTGAGGGTCTGGATGATATTGATCAGGTCGTTCTTCGACTTTTTTCCCCAGAAGTTGCTGTTCTGCTGGTTGTAGAACTGATACTCCATCACCAACTGCTCGCGCTCGTTCATCAGGTCGGCCAGCTTATCCGGTTGTTGTGCCTGCGCCCCTGCAAACCACAGGCAGCACAAGGCCAGCATCAAAAGTTTCTTCATGCGCTCTCTCCTAAATTATTCCTTATTAAATGCAAATATCGCCAACCTATTGCAAAAGCGCTGCATTTATTTTCCCCGGGGCCTGTAAAAGGCCAGTATCAGCACAGGCAGGAGGTATAGGTCGGCCACCACGGCAAAGCACAGCGTCAGGCTCACGAACAAGCCTACATAGTAGGTGGCATCGAAAGTGGACAAAACCAGCGTCAGGAAACCGGCAATCAGGATACAGGAGGTAATGATGATGGCCTTCCCCGCAGAGATGAACGTGCGCTTGACGGCGTATGGCAGGGTCTTTCCGGCCATCAGCTCCAGTTTCAGCTTGCTCAGGAAGTGGATGGTGTCATCCACGGCAATACCAAAGGCGATGGTGAAGATGATGGATATCGAGACAGTCAGGTGCACGCCCATAAAGCCCATCAGCCCCCCGATCATCAGGAGCGGAATCATGTTCGGTATAAGGGAGATGATCACCATTTTCAAGGATTTGAAGATCAAACCGACCAATACCGCAATCACAAAAAAGGCAATCAACAGGCCCTGCAGCATGTTGCTGGTCACGTATTCGTTGTTTTTGTCCATCAGCACCGAGCTGCCCGTAATGCGGGTTCGGAGCAACTGAGGATCGATCTGCTGGTTGATAAAGCTGCGCAGGGAGTCGTTTTGGATGGTAGCTGCGGCACTGCCGATGTCGTTCATCTTGCCGGTTAGCCGCCCTTCTGATGCATCCGCTGTCACGAGGCTGCGGAGCTCACTGCGTTTGCGAAAGGCTTGTAGCCGCTGTTTTACCCGCTGCATCTCACGGTTGTCTTTCGGGAGGGTATAGAAATCCTGCAAGCCGCCGTTCTGCGCCCGATGGATGGTTTTCACCACTGTAGCCGGGGAGGAGATGAAGTTCAGCCCGTATGAGTTTGTCAGGTAAGTCTCCAGTTCATCGATCTCTTCCAGCACCTTCAAGTCATACATGGTATGGCCCTCCGCTGCTATCAAGTGCAACTCGAAAGGCCGCACCCCCGAGAAGTTATCCTCAAAATACTGGAAGTCCTTTAAAATAGGGTCATCGTCCCCCAGGTCCTCCAGCAGCGTGGTGTCCACCTTTATCAGGCTGATGCCAACAAGGCTGACAACGGTAATGGCAGCACTCACAGCCAGGATTGCCTTCGGATGAACAAGCACCACCCGGAACATGCGCCGCAGCAAAATGGGCCACGAGAAGTCTACTTTCCTCGCCCGCACAGGGTTTGGTTTTTTGATCAGCAGCAGGATGGCAGGCAACACTGTAAAGGCCAGCACATAGGCCAGGCCGATAGCAATGGCGGTATACAACCCAAAATTACGGATGGGCACAATAGCCGTGGTGAGTAGCGTAAGGAAGCCGATGGCGGTCGTCAACGAGGTCAGGAAAGTGGCTAAGCCTACCTCCCGGATGGTTACCTTCAAAGCGGGCACCTTCTCCATTCCCTGTCCCACCTCGGTGATGTAGCGTGAGAGGATATGGATGACATCTGACATGCCGACTACAAACAGGATGGTGGGCAGGAGTATGGTCATGATGTCGATGGGCTTGTCAAAGAGCCCCATCACGCCCATCGCCCATACCACCGAGAGCAGCACGACCACCAGCGGCACCAGTACGCCCCAGGCGGTCCTGAATGTGATCCAGAGGAAGATAATGACCAGCAGCATCGAGGCGGACATGAACATGGCCAGCTCGACCTTCATCTTCTCCACAAAAACAGATTGCGCCAGGGCCTTTCCGGCAATGTGCGCCTCCGACAGGTCCAGGTCAGCCAGCTTTGTGCTCAGGGCAGCCATCAGGGTGTCACTGGCCTCTTTGCTCAGGTTGTCGGTGGTCTGTACAAATAGCGAGACCGACCGGGCATCCGGTGAGAACAGCGTTCCTACCAATTCCTTAGAACTGTAGATATTGAGGGAGTCCTGGCTATACCGCTCTGGTTCGTCGGGATGCAGGTAGGGGATCTCAAAGTAACCGAACTGCTCAATAACCGGGCTTTTTACGGTGGTAGGAGAGAGCACCGCCTCTACGTGGGGTTGGCGCTGCATAAAGCTGGTCAGGCTATCGACGCGCGTCAGGAAGTCCCGGTCAAAGACGCTCCGCTCGTTTTCCAGCCCGATCAGGATGTAGTCGTTGTCGTTTCCGAATTTATCGCGGTAGCTGAAGAAGTAGGCCAGGTCCGGGTCTCCTTTCGGGAAGAAGTTATCGAAATTGTAATCAAACCGGAGGCGCGAGGCAAAGTATACGCTGCAGGCCGTAAGCACACCGATCAGCAGCAGCAACAGGATACTGGATTTTTTGAGATACAAGGTAAGGCTATAAATTGCAGGTAGTGGAACTATAATTTTAAGCGCAAAGATACAACACGGTTCAAAATGAAATGTTTATACCTTCATCAACCCAACTTGTGCCTGCCAAACACGGCATTTGATTGCGGGTTGGCACTTGACCGTAAGGCAAATCATTTTATCTTTGAGCAAAGAACCTTAGCCATACATACGCCCATGAAGCAATACCTGGATTTGATGCAGCACATTCTGGACCACGGAGTGAAGAAGGAGGATAGAACCGGTACCGGCACGCTGAGTATTTTTGGCCACCAGATGCGCTTCGACCTGGCGGAGGGGTTTCCTATGGTTACTACTAAAAAGGTGCACCTTAAGTCTATCCTGCACGAGCTGCTCTGGTTCCTGAAGGGCGATACCAACATTGCTTACCTAAAGGAAAACGGCGTCAGCATCTGGGATGAGTGGGCTGATGAGAACGGTGACCTGGGCCCGGTATACGGGTCGCAGTGGCGCAGCTGGCCAACCCCGGATGGCCGCCACATCGACCAGATCGAGCAGGTAGTCAATCAACTTAAGACCAACCCTGACTCGCGCCGCATCATTGTCAGTGCCTGGAACGTGGCCGAGATAGCGCACATGAAGTTGCCGCCCTGCCACGCCTTTTACCAGTTCTATGTAGCCGAGGGCAAGCTCTCCTGCCAGCTTTACCAGCGCTCTGCCGACGTGTTTCTGGGCGTGCCCTTCAACATCGCCTCATACGCACTGTTGGTGCTGATGATGGCCCAGGTAACGGGATTGCAGCCCGGTGAATTTATCTGGACAGGCGGTGATACGCACCTTTATCTAAACCACCTGGAGCAGGCGCAACTGCAACTGACCCGGGAGCCGCGGCCGTTGCCACAGATGAGGATCAACCCGGCAGTGCAAGATATCTTTGCGTTCACGTATGCGGATTTTGAATTGGTGAATTACAATCCGCACCCTGGCATAAAAGCTCCGGTGGCCGTTTAGCCCGGAAACCTTTTGTGCGTCTTTTAGTTATGTAGGCTACGACCAATACGAAAACCTATGAAACTAAGAGTAATGGCAACAGCCCTGGCAGCCATGTTTACCATGCAGGCATTTGCGCAACTGGCCACTCCGGACCAAATCAAAACTAACAAAGGAGAACTGACCGTGCAGCCCATCGCGCATGCCACGATGGTGCTGAAATGGGACAACAAAACCATTTACGTGGATCCCACAGGAGGCGCTGAGGCATTTTCAGGCATGGCGAAACCAGACATGATTCTGATCACGGACATTCACGGGGACCATATGGACGCTAAGACGCTGGATGCACTGCCTACTCAAGGGGCAAAACTGGTTGTGCCGCAGGCTGTCGCTGATAAGCTCCCGGAGAAGTATCAGGCTCAGACCGTAATTGTGAGGAACGGAGAAGAAATTACCCTGGCTGGTATCTCAATCAATGGTGTGCCGATGTATAACCTGCCTGAAAGCGCCGACGCGATGCATACTAAAGGGCGTGGAAACGGCTATGTGCTGCGCTTCGGAAACAAGAACGTGTATATATCCGGGGATACGGAAGGCGTGCCGGAAGTGAGGAAACTGAAAAATATTGATGTGGCCTTCCTGTCGATGAACCTGCCTTATACCATGGATGTGGATCAGGCGGCCAGCACCACCCTGGACTTTAAACCGAAAATAATTTACCCATACCACTACCGCGGAAAGAACGGACTGAGCGATGTGGAATCATTCAAAAAGCAGGTAAACGAGAAGAAGAAGAACATTGAGGTCAGGTTGAAAAACTGGTATCCGAACCAGTAAAACATACATGCAAACAAGAACGGCCGGAGTTTATGCTCCGGCCGTTCTTGTTTATACCTGCACTTTTTTGCCTGTGCGGGCAGCCTCGTAAATGGCCATTATGATCTTCACATCCCGCATACCCATTTCACCCGGCACGCGCGTTTGACGGTCGTTTTGGATACAGGCTGCAAAATCGTCCATCTGCAAAGCCTGTTGGTTCACCTGCGGGTAGTCCATGTCGCCCTGGCTGGTCTCGCCATCCAATCCGCCATAAGCATAAGAGGGCCGGAGTTCCCACCAGCCGTTGGCGGCCTCACCGCGTAGGAAGCCTTCGTTTTTGTTATAGCTGGTCGAGCAAGAGGCAGTGGCACCACTCGGGAAATGCATGGTCCAGTCGATGGACTGCTCCACCTCGTCGAAGAACTCAGGGCGCGTGACTTCCCCGAACTTAGCTGTCACGGCCGTGGGCGTTTCGCCGGTGGTATAGCAGGCACCCTGCACGCAGTAAATGCCCATGTCCATTAGCGGGCCGCCGCCTGCCAACTCCTGGTCCAGGCGCCATACATCCGGGTTCCCGATCACAAAGCTGTTGGCAGAGCTGATTGTCTGCACAGGACCGAAGACCTTTTCCTGACCCAACTCCATCACGCGTTGGTTATAGGGCTCGAAGTGCAGGCGGTACCCAATCGAGAGCTTCACGTTGTTCTGGTTACAGGCATCGATCATGCGCTGGCAATCCGCCACTGTCGTAGCCATTGGTTTTTCGCTGATGACATGCTTGCCTGCCTGCGCGGCCCGTACCGTGTATTCGGCGTGCATGCCATTGGGTAACACCACATACACAATGTCGATGTCCGGGTTATTCTTGATGCTATCAAAATTCTGGTAATTGTAGACGTTCTTTTCCGGGATGTTGTACTTCTTCTTCCAGGTTTCCGCCTTAGAGGGGGTGCCTGTCACGATGCCCGCCAGATAGCAATTTTCGGTTTCCTGCAGTGCGGGAGCCAATTGCCCGGTACTGTATCCGCCCAACCCCACCAAGGCTATACCGAGCTTTTTCCGGGGCTGACCGCCTTCTTGCTCTGCTGATGCCTGTGCTGTGTTCTCCGGGTTGGATTGCTGGCAGGAACTAAAGGAGAGGAGCGGCAGGCCGAGTGCGGTGGTGCCCAGGGCCAGTGATATGCCCTTCAGGAATTCCCGGCGGTCTTTGTGCTGTAGCATTGGTTCTTTTTTTGGTTTCATGGGGGGAGGTTATAGCCAATTGTTTTAAAGGTATATATGTTTAAACCAGTAAAAGGTTGGCCTAAAATAAGATAGGTGCTGAAAGAGATGCCACGGAGCTATTTTTCCGCTGAAACGCACTTTTATACGTGCTACCTCTAAATGCTTTCGGGAACAGGTATTTACCCTTTTAATATATGCTGATTTTTCATAGCTTGTAGGGATGTTCAGTCCTTTTAACGTAGAAGACTATTCACAAAAACGCTTCGTTACATTTTGCAGAAAACTATGCTAAAAAACACTTTCCTTACATGCCTTTGCTTTGTTTTGGCGCTTGCCTCCGCCTGTAGCCAGTCCGGGCAATCCGGGCAAACTGATCGGTCTAGCTCAACGAGTCAGTTCAACCCAGGCAAACTCGACCTGGCCATTGAAGTTCTTGAGCACCAGTATCAGCAAAAACCCCAGACGCTCACCCGGATCACTTTTCAAAATAATAGCGAGGCTTCTCTCCCGGCAACCGGGTGGACAATGTATTTCAACGCATCCCCGTCGTTGAAACCAGCCGGCGATAAGCCACAGGTGAAGATTGAGCATGTGAACGGCGACCTGCTGCGCATGACCCCGACGCAAGCCTTCCGGGCGGTTCCTGCCGGTGGTAGCCAATCCATCGACATCGTGTCGCGTGGGCAGTTGATAAATGAGTGGCAGGTACCCGGTGGCTTTTTCCTGGTCTGGGACAGCGCCAATGACAAAGGCCACCCGCTTGGAAAAGTAGCCGTAAAAAAGCCAGCAAAAAACGCCGTAGGCTGGATTGCAGCAGCGGAGATTTTCGAGCAAAACAAAGTAACCCAGGATATTCCGGCCCAAAACCTGACCAAAATATTCCCGACCCCGGCACAGTATACCGAAACGAACAGCAGTTTCACCCTAACGCAGGCAACCCCAATCGTGGTGGAGCCCTTGTTTCAGCGGGAAGCCACCATGCTAGCTGCTTACCTGGGCCAGGTGTTCGGGTCACAGCCCAAAATGCAAAGCACTGGCACAGGCCAGGCCATTCGGTTACAGCAAAAGCAAGGTTTGGCCCCGGAGGCTTACGAGTTGGAGGTTGGACCTCAGGGCATTGTTATTGCCGCTACCACCCCTGCAGGTATGTTTTATGGGGTGCAATCGGTGAAGGTGCTTTTTCCACCTGATGCGCTGGCTTCCCGGCAGCAGTCCGTTACGCTACCCGGCCTCAACGTGAGCGATGCCCCGCGCTTTGGCCACCGCGCCTTTATGATGGACGTGGCACGCAACTTCCAGAAGAAGGAGCAGGTGCTGAAAGTGCTGGACCTGATGGCGCTCTATAAACTCAACGTGTTGCACTTTCACCTGAACGATGATGAAGGGTGGCGCATTGAGATTCCGGGGCTTCCTGAGCTAACCGACCTAAGCAGCAAGCGCGGCCATACCCTCGACGAGAGCGAGAACTTGCAGGCAGCCTTGGGCTCCGGCCCTGCCACGAATGCCTCCAGCGGCAGCGGATATTACTCTAGAGCCGACTATGTTGAGATATTAAAATACGCCACGGACCGCCACATCAGCGTGATCCCTGAAATAGAGACACCCGGCCACGCACGCGCCGCGATCAAAGCCATGGACGCCCGGTATAAGCGATTGATGCAGGAGAACAAGCCGGAAGAGGCCAAGCGCTATCTGTTGCGCGACCTGGAAGACAAATCCGTTTACCGCTCGGTGCAACACTGGAACGACAACGTGATTGACGTGGCCCAGCCATCGACCTATTACTTCCTGGAAAAAGTGACGGACGAACTTCTGGCCATGTACAAGGAGGCTGGAGCACCCATTCAAACTATCCACTTTGGTGGTGACGAGGTGCCACCGGGGGTATGGGAGAAGTCGCCGGCGGTGCAGGCTCTCATGGCTAGCAACAGTAAAGTAAACAGCACGGATGATTTGTGGTACTATTTTTTTGGGAAGCTAAATGACATGCTGAAGCAGCGGAATTTATACCTGTCAGGCTGGGAGGAGATCGGCCTGAAGAAAGTAAAGGAAAACGGCAAGACGGTGTATAAGGCCAACCCTGCGTTTGCTGGTGAGAATTTTCATGTGGATGTATGGAACAACCTGGGCAGTAACATCGACCTGGCTTACCGGATGGCAAACGCGGGGTATAAGGTTGTGCTAACCAATGTCACGAACCTGTACCTGGACCTTGCCTATCAGAAATCATTCGAAGAGCCCGGCCTGAACTGGGGCGGTTACCTGGATGTAGATAAGCCGTTCTACTTTATCCCATTCGATTACACGAAGAACCTGAAGGTGGATACCGATAACAAACCCATTAACCCGGCTGCTTTTGCGGGTATGGAAAAATTAACAGAAGCAGGCAAGAAAAACATTGTCGGGCTGCAGGCACCGCTCTGGAGTGAGACGGTTTTAACACCGGAGCGCCTGGAATACATGCTGCTACCCAAATTGCTGGGCCTGGCTGAGCGTGCCTGGTCACCTGACCCTGCCTGGGCCAGGGAGAATAACCTGGCTAAAAGCGAAGCCTCTTATAACAAGGCCTGGTCGGAGTTCGTGAATGTGTTGGGCAAGCGCGAGCTTCCGCGCCTTTCGTATTATGGAGGCGGCTACGCGTATCGGATTCCGACGGCGGGTGCTAAGGTAGAGAATGGCATGGTGCTGGCCAATGTGCAACTGCCCGGCTTAGTGATCAGGTACACAACCGATGGAAGCGAACCAACTGCTAGTAGTAAACAGTATTCGGCCCCTGTGCCTGCCAACGGCACAGTAAAGCTGAAAGTATTTGATGTAAAAGGCCGTAGTGGCAGAACCACTACAGTGCCTGCGGTAAAATAAAGAACGATGGCAACACCACGCGTAGAAATTAATTACTGTACCCAGTGCCGCTGGCTGATGCGGGCCGCCTGGATGGCGCAGGAACTGTTGACTACCTTCGAGCAGGAGATAGGGGAGGTTGCCCTGCTGCCGGGCACAGGCGGCGTGTTCGATGTACATTTGGATGGCGTGCTGCTATTTTCCAGGAAGGAAGAAGGCCGCTTTCCGGAGTCCAAGGAGCTAAAGCAACTGATCCGTGACCAGATCGCCCCTGACAGACCGCTTGGGCACAGCGATCGAAAATAGGGTATCTATGGCAAAGTAAAAAGGGAAGCGTTCAGTACGCTTCCCTTTTTACTTTACGGGTTTTCCGGATAGCCAGCACACCGCGTTGCCTGCCATCCTACTTAAATTAACCTGAAAACTACTTAAGGATTCGTAGACCACATACCGGCTTCTTTGATAAAGATGCGGCGGTTCAGCTTCAGCTGGCCTACAATATATTCGGCCAGATCTTCTGGTTGCATCACCCGCTCCGGGTCGCCACCAATTAGGTTATTGTCATAGGCCAGTTCGGTCACGACGGTGCTTGGCGTCAGGGCAGTTACGCGGATGTTATGCTTGCGCACTTCTTGCATCAGCGATTCGGTTAGTCCCATCACCCCAAATTTTGAGGCACTGTAAGCGCTGGTGAGTGCTGCGCCGCGTTGCCCCGCCGTAGAGGAGATGTTGATGATGTCGCCGGTGCTGCGTTCAATCATGTCTGGCAATACGGCGCGGGTGGTATAGTATACCCCCAGCAGGTTCACCCGAATTATATTTTCCCACTGTGCTGGCTCCAGCTCCATAAACTTCCCGAAAGACCCTGTACCAGCGTTGTTGATGAGTATATCGACTGGCCCCAACTCTTGTTTAACTTTTGCGGCTGCTTTATTGACCGCGTCCATGTCGGCCACATCGGCTGTAACCACGGAGGCTTTCACACCCAAGGCTCTTATTTCGTTGGCCACTTCTTCCAACTGGCTCTCTGTGCGTGCCATAACGCCTACATGAACACCTTCTTTAGCCAGCGCCACGGCTATGGCCCGCCCTATGCCTTTTCCGGCCCCAGTTACCAGTGCTACTTTTCCTGCTAATGATTCCATGTTATGTATTTTAAATTTTCAGAATACTTGTAGCTACAAATATACGCAAGCCTGTCGAGAATGATACTCTAAACACCAAAAGCAGGGGAGTCTGTTAACCGAGGATCCGCTTAATTTCGTTTGCTTTGGCCATCAGAGCCTTTGTTTTTTCCTCGTCCTGGCTGTCGATAGCGTCTTTGAACTGCTGCAATTGCGCAATATAACCCGCCAGGGCTTCAGACACATGCTGGCGGTTCTGGCTGAAGATAGGCCCCCACATCTGCGGGGAGCTTTTGGCCAGCCGGACAGTAGAGGAGAAGCCGCTACCCGCCATATCGAAGATGTTTTTCTCGTTTTTCTCTTTGTCGAGCACAGTTAAGCCTAAGGCAAAAGAACTTATATGGCTGAGATGGGAAACATAGGCAAAATGCAGGTCATGGGCGGCGGCAGGCATGTAGCGCAAGTGCATGCGCAGGGCCATGCAAAGCTGCTCGGCAAGCTCCAGGGCATGGGCCGATGATTTTTCCTTCTCACAGATGATCATGGTCTTTTCCAGCAATAGGTCCGGCAAGGCGGCTGATGGGCCGGAGTATTCGGTACCGGCAATGGGGTGCATGGCCACGAACTGCTGTCGGCGGGGGTGCCCTTCAACTGCTTTGCATATTTCTTCCTTGGTAGAGCCAAAGTCCATCAGAACGGCGTTTTCCGGTAGAATATCCAGCAGCTGAGGCAGCAGGTTTAGGATCGCGTTTACGGGCGTGGCTAACACCACGACGTCAGCTGAGGCTACCGCTTCTTCTAAAGGCATGACTTGTTCCACCAGTTGCATGGTTAAGGCTTCTTCGGCATGCGCTGTGTTGTTGTCTACTCCGGTGAGTTTAACGGGTATGCCGCTTTGCTTTAACCCAAGGGCAAATGAGCCGCCCAATAGTCCAAGCCCGATGATGCTGATATTCATGAGGATGCTGAAATGTGCCGGCAAAGCATTTTCTGATGCTGCTTCTACCGATGCCTGTGTTAACGATCATCACAAATGTAAACCGAATTACTAAAAGATGACACCTGCACACACCATTTGCGGTGATTAAGCTTTATTTCCTGTTGTCGGCTAAATTTTAATAAACAAAAGGTATTCAAAGCAAAACACCCTCGACGCATAGAGTTTGCCGAGGGTGTTTTGCTTGAGGGTTGTATGAATGCTATTGTTTTATAAATCGCTGCTGCAGGATTTTCTGGCCATCGTGCATTTCCAGCAGGTATATTCCTGCAGGCAGTGCCGATATGTCCAGCTGCGTTCTGCCTGCCTGAACGGATCTTCGCATCAACACGGCTCCGGTCATGCTGCGAATGCTGGCCGTTCCGTTAACCGATGGTGCTGATACCGACAGCGTGCTGCTGGCAGGGTTCGGGTATACCCTCAGCTGCTCTGTAGCTTCATGGCCGAGCGGCGTGCCCTGCTGTGTGCTGGCTGCCGTTGCGCTAGCCGTCAGTGTGTTGGTGATATTCACGCTGTAGTCTTCTACCTCTCCGTAGCCAAACGTCTCGCAGGCTGTTTGCGATGCATTGTATTTCATGGAAACCCGCATGCGCGTTTTACCCAATTTGGCAGTCGATGGGACGGTGAATGTTGCGCTTAGTGTACCACTGCTTGAGGACGAGCCAGAAACAACTTGTTCTCCAGTGTCGCTGAAGTCTCCATCCTGGTTAAAGTCAATGTATACTTTCCAGTACTCGGTATAAGCCGTACTGACAAATCCTGCGCTGATATAAATCGTGTTGGAGCTCCCCAGCACCACGTTGCCCGTTAGGTTGGTGTTGTCTTTATACCCCCCGTCGCTCCCGGAGGTGTTTGTAAATCCGCCAAACTGTACTAGGTCGATCCACTCATAAGATGCATTCGAGCCTTTGGAGGTACAATATACGGGCGAAGTACTTCCTGCAGCGGTGGTAAAAGCATGAGAGGTGCTATAGGCTGAGGACCCGCTGCTGCAGGTGCTGCTTACCTGAAACTCATACCCGGTAGAAGGTGTCAGTCCGGAGGCGGTATAGCTGGCGCTGCTAACACTGTTTGTGGTCCAGGTGGTGGTGCCGGCAGCACGGTAGCGTACACTGTAACTGCTCGCACCCGACACTGCTCCCCACGATAGCGTGGCCGCGGAAGAGGTTACGTTGGATGTTGCCAAGCCCGATGGCGCAGCACAGGCGGTTGTACCCACAAAGTTCACGGTATAATCTTCCACTTCGCCGTAGCTGAATGTCTCGCAAGCTGTCTGCGCACCGTTGTATTTCATGGAAACCCGCATGCGGGTGCTGCCGCTGGCTGTGGCGGAAACCGTGAAGTTTCCCGATACCGCTGTTTTACTTAGCGCACCGGCATCAAACACGAGTTCCCCGGCATCGTCAAAGTCGCCGTCCTTGTTATAGTCGATCCATGCTTTCCAGTACTCATTATAGGCGGTGGCCTTATAACCCGGTGTGAAGGTGAGGGTATAAGCGGCTCCTGTGTTTAAAGAGATGATAGTGCCCGTGAAATCAGAATAGCCTGCTGCCCCCGAAGTATTGGAGAAGCTGCCGACCTGTACTTTTGCGATCCACTCATCGGCGGTGCTGTTGCCCTGTGAGGCGCAATAAGAGATCTCTCCAAATTTGCCGCCTACACCTACCGCGTGCCAGGCATTGGTGGTCTGGATGACCTGGCTGGAACCTGCGCCATAAAGGTCTGTGGCAGATTGTATGGCATACGTGCGGGCATCGTTATACCCTGAGTTAGCCGTGAGGTATACCGTTTCCATGCGGTAAACGATGTTGGCCGCATCAGCTATGCCTATGCCACTCACATTGTAGCTCGCCCCCAGGTCGTTTGTGCCCGATTTGCCTACCGACAGGATGTAGAACCAGTGGTTCAGGACGCCGCTGTTGGTGTGCACGCCTCCATTGTCGCCGGTGCCGGTATACCAGTAGGTTCCTTTATAAGTGTCCGGCTGGTTTTCGGCCTTTGGGTTGCTCATGGAGCGGAGTGAAGGACGCTGCTTGTCGATGTCCTCACCGATCAGCCAGATAGACTTATTTGGTGCGGCAAACTGCTCCACGGCTGCTCCCCATATATCCGAAAGTCCTTCGTTCAGGGCCCCGGATTCGTTGCTGTACACTAGGTTGGCTGTGCTGGAACACACGGCGTGGCCAATCTCATGGGCTCCTACGTCCAGGCTGGTCAGGGCATCGAAGCGGGCGGCACCATCCCCATACGTCATCACAGAACCATTCCAGAAGGCGTTTTCATAGCTCTTGTCATAATGCACGTAGCTTTTGATCTTGGTACCGGCATTGTCGTAGCTGTTACGGTTGTGCCGGTTCTTAAAGTAATCATACGTCATCTGGGCAGCCCAATGCGCATCCAGGCCCGCGTTGTCCTTTGCAGTGTTGTTGTACTCCGCGGCTGTCCAGTTGTTGTCGGCGTCCGTAAAGTCGGTAGCGGTGTTATAGTTCGTGCCTGTTTTGCAGTTGTAGGTTTCGATGCCGCTCCCCCTGGAAAAGTCGCGCAGGCGGTAGCTGCCTGCGTTGCTATCCGTGGTGATGGTTTGGTTGCCACTGTAGCGTGTGGCTGCAGTGGCAGCTACCGCGGCATGCTTGATGATCGCGTCCTGGTGCACCACCTTGCCTGTATGTGCATCTACATACACATAGCTGCGGCTCAAAGGCTCCTGGGCATAAATATTATACTTCCAAGCTAAAACAAAGGGGTTTGACCGGTCTTTGGACGGCTGCAGGTAATTCTCCACGATCACTAACTCGCCTTGCGGGTAAAAAGTGGCTTTAGGGTTCTGCTCCTGTTTCTTTATCCAGGCTTCCTGTTCCGGTACTTCCCACATATAGGTTGTAGCCCCTACAAAATCGAGTGCGCGTTGTAAGGCGGCTCGTTCCTTTAATGCCGGCTGCGTTTCGATGTGACCGATTTTCTTCGCCTCGCCATTGATGGCCTGTACCGTGCCGTTTTTACTGTGGACGTTGTAGACGCCATACTCCACACGGATTCCCTGGTGGTATTGGGCAAAACGCTCATGCACCAACCCCTGAGCATCTCTCTCTTTTCGCTGGGATTTCAGCTCTGATTTTTCAGATAGCTCCAGGTACTTGCTGAGGACAGTACTTGCCTGCTCTGCCCTGAAAGGCGCTTTTTTGTGCTCGCTGAACTGCACAAAGGTAGGCGCAGCTTGCGCGTTTTCTGACCTGCCCCTTACCGGGACTTGCTGCTGTGCAACAGCAGTTTCGTTTAACATCATGCTGCCTATGAACAGGCCAGCACACACGTAAATTTTCCTCATAGAAAACATGTTTAAAGTGAGTAATGAAAAATGAGGTAATCCTGGATGTGTGTGTAGATTGGCAATCAGGCAGCGTGAAAACTAGAAGGTTTTCGCTGAAAGGTATGAGATTTGACGCTGGTGTTAGACCGGCCAAATACTAAGTTATGCAGCTGCACTGCGTGTAACTGATGTAAAACTTCCCCGTTACTGTAATCAAAAAATTGCAGCAGTTCAACATCTGGCGGGTTTCTAACCGCTTTCCTTACTTTACGGAGTCTAATTTTTAAAAGTTAGTACTGCTGCCAAAACAATGCCTCAGTATATTTAGTTAACGCACGATGGAAACCCCTGCTCCCCTCATCCTGACATTGCAACTGGACCCGGAAAGCTTCCAGTTTTTCAATGCCCTCCGGCAGGAACACTTTCCGGCTGCGCGTAATTTCCTGCAGGCTCATTTAACGCTCTTTCACCACCTGCCAGGCGATGACGAAGAGGCCATCCGACAGCTGCTTGTGGATATTTGTGCCCGGCAGCCAACATTAACACTAGCTGTGACAGAGGTAAGGAATATAGGCAGGGGAGTGGCTTATAAAAGAGAATGCGAGGCGCTGCAAAAACTGCATGCCAGCTTACAGCGGCAATGGCTATCCGAACTGACGGCGCAAGACAAACAGAAGTTGTGGCCTCATGTAACGGTGCAAAACAAAGTGCCTGGAGAAGTAGCCAAGCAGTTGCAGCAGGACTTAGCAGCTGACTTTGCGCCCTTCACAGCGTATGGGATTGGGTTTCAGCTATGGGCCTACCAGGGTGGGCCATGGCTACTGAAAGAGAATTTTGCTTTTGCAGGAAGTTAGTTCTTTTCTGCATTGCCAGCTAAAAGCGCTAGCCTCAATTTGTCAAGCAGGGGGTGGGCACTTAGTAAAGTTATTTCTTCCAATTGGGCTATAGCTTTTAGGCCTGTTACGTTGCCCGCAAACACAAGGTCCGCCGTTAGCACTTGCTCCACACCAGCGAGTTCTTCCACAAAAGGCACCCGACTGTGCTGGCACCAGGCAGCTATAGCCCGGCGCATGACACCATGCACACAGCCTGTTGCTAATGCAGGGGTATAAATTTTATCTGATTTTAGCCAGAACAGGTTGGCTGAAATGAGCTCAGAGGCATTTCCGTTCTTATCAAGCAAAATTAAATCGTCGAGTTGCCGGGCTTTTTTCTCCAGGCCTGCCAATATGTAAATTGCCGCCTGTGGGCCTTTAAAGTGTGAAAACGGGGAAAGATAGGTTTGTACTGTCTGGCCTATACCCACCTGCAATGCAACTGTAGGAGCGGAGGTCATTGGTTGCACTGTAGCCAGCCAGTCTACCGTATTGCGCTCGGGAGTATACAGGCCTTTCCCTGCCCGCCATACCTTCAATTTAAGCCTTCCATATTCTGAGGCTCTTTGCTTATGCGCAAGTGCAAGCAAACCATACGGAAAGGAGGGCTGAAAGAAATAGTTTGGCAGCTCTACCTGCAAGGCTGTTGCCGCTTCCTGCATGCGCTGCAGGTGATGCTCCCAAAAACGCAATTTTCCTTCCTGCACGAGAATAGTTTCAAAAAAGCCATCGCCATACTGAAAGGCCCGGTTGCTATCGGGCAATCGAAACACATCTTCAGGGAGCAGTTGGTTGTTGTAAAGCAGCAAGTGGAATCTTTTTGCCAAAGATAATCCGGGTGGACTTCCGCACAAACTAAATCCAGCCAAACAATGTTGTCGTACTATACAATCTCAACGCAACTATGATGAATCTCTATAGGAATTTTTTGCTATTATCCCTTTTTGCCTTCTTTAACGCCTGTACAGAGGCAAGCACAGATCGTGCTTCCCTGCAATATACCAGCGGAACCACGGATGCCATCGATACCACCGGTCTTGCAAAAGCCACTTTTGCCGGAGGGTGCTTTTGGTGCACGGAGGCCTATTTTGAACGTCTGGAAGGGGTAGAGGCTGTTGTTTCAGGTTACTCGGGCGGTAAGCAGGCGAACCCGACGTATAAGCAGGTAAGTGCCGGCATGACCAATCACGCGGAAGGGGTGCAGGTCTACTATGACCCCAAGAAAATTTCTTTTGAGGATTTGGTGGAAGTTTTTTTCGCCACTCACGACCCGACTACCCTGAACCGGCAGGGCCCTGACTATGGCAAACAGTACCGTTCCATTGCCTTTTACCGCACACCCGAGGAGAAGCAGGTGATCGAGGAGTACATCAAAAGCCTCCAAGTCGCCGGAACCTACCGGGACAACATCGTGACAGAGGTACAGCCATTTAATAAGTTCTGGGAAGCTGAGGAATACCACCAGGATTATTATGTCCGAAATCCGAAGGACGCCTATGTACAGGCGGTGGCCCGCCCCAAGGTGATGAAATTTGAGCATAACTACCGGAACAAACTCAAACAAGAGTACAGAGATTAAATTAACTTATCGCTATCTATTTGGCCTGCTTGTCGTAGTAAATCCCTATACTAACATCTAAAAAACTATGGGATTTATTATCAATGTATTGGTAAGCGCAGCCGTGATCATGCTCATGGCTTATGCCTTGTCTAGTGTACACATCAAGAGTTTCGGCACAGCACTTTGGGTGGCCTTTCTGGTGGGCTTGCTCAATGCCACCATTGGCTGGCTACTAAGAGGCATATTCAACCTGGTGTCGTTTTTTCTGCTCGAGGCCATCGTGTCCCTTTTCGTGACAGCCATTGTGATTAAGTTGGTGGACTTGTTTGTCAAAAACTTTAAGATAGACGGATTCCTGCCAGCTTTGCTTATTGCGCTCGTCACTGCCATAGCCCTGGCGCTGGTAGGTTACTTGTTTGGCGGAAACGATCATATCGCTCTTTTCTCGCAACAGCTTTTTATCCCGACGGCTTAAGCTATTGAATATTCTCACCTGTATCCAAGCCCTGCCCAACAGCAGGGCTTTTTTGTCTTCCATGCAACAGGCTCCTAAATGCGAATCAAGGTAGGTATGGCAAATTATTAAAATGGCATTTATACTCTAATATGATTGAAGCCTAAATAATTATTGCTGTCTTATGTTTTATATTTATAAATCATTCTGCTACTTTTATGAATTGCCACAATTGTTAGCCTTGTGATTTCGCACTATTTTAATTGCGGGGTTATTGGTTTTAGGAATTTGGATGACGTTTTAATCTTAATTAAATCAAAGTACGATGAGTGTAACTGATTTTGTAGAAAATGCGACAGAAGCGCATGTAAAATCAATTTTTGTTGAGGAAGATCAAATCCCGGAAGAGTTCAGACTAGGGAATGAAATTCACCAGCGTGAGTTTTTGTCTGACGGTGAGATGAAGCCCTGGGATGGAGATGTCCATACCGTTTATTCTCCGGTTGCTGTAAAAACAGCTGCAGGCTACCAGCGCAAGATAATCGGAACATACCCTGTCTGCACGGAGCAGGAAGCTATGGCATCCTTGGATGCTGCGGTGGCAGCTTATGACAATGGGCGTGGGCAGTGGCCCACCATGAGCGTGCAAGACCGGATTAAATACGTAGAGCAGTTTACCCACAAAATGATAGAGCAGAAGGATATCGTTGTGAAGCTCATCATGTGGGAGATAGGTAAATCCGTGGCTGACTCTGTAAAGGAGTTCGACCGGACCGTGGAATATATTTACGCCACGATTGATGCCTTGAAAGACATAGACCGTGACTCTTCGCGTTTCGAAATAGAGCAGGGGATTGTGGCGCAAATCCGCCGTTCGCCGTTGGGGGTGGTGCTGTGTATGGGGCCATTCAATTACCCACTGAACGAGACGTTCACAACTCTGATCCCCGCCCTCATTATGGGGAACACGCTGCTCTTCAAGCCGCCTAAGCATGGTACCCTTTTGCATTATCCGCTGCTGGAGGCCTTCAGAACCTGTTTCCCGAAAGGTGTGGTAAACACGATCTATGGCCGTGGCCATGCCATTGTGCCAGCGCTCATGCAATCCGGTAAAATAAACGTGCTTACATTAATTGGTTCCAGCAAAGTAGCGGACGAACTGAAGAAGTTGCACCCTAAAGTAAACAGATTGCGCGCCATACTTGGTCTTGACGCGAAGAACGCAGCTATTGTAACGGAGCATGCCGATGTGGACCTGGCCGTTTCCGAAACTGTACTGGGAGCGCTTTCTTTTAACGGACAGCGTTGTACCGCGCTCAAGATTATTTTTGTGCATCGCTCCAAAGTAGATCAGTTTGTGAAGCAATTGAGCGAAGCCGTAGGGAAGCTGAAAATTGGCATGCCATGGGAGAGGGGCGTGGCCCTAACGCCGCTACCCGAGCCTCAAAAACCCGCTTACCTGAAAGACCTTATAGATGATGCCAAAGCGCTTGGTGCAGCTGTTGTTAACAAAGGAGGTGGCGCCACGTTTGAGTCTTTCGTTTACCCGGCAGTGCTTTACCCTGTAAACAAAGACATGAAAGTGTACCGGGAGGAACAATTTGGCCCGGTTATACCTGTTGTGCCATTTGATGATCTGGAGGAACCGATTGAGTATCTAATTGAATCTACGCATGGGCAGCAAGTAAGCATTTTCAGCAACGATGCCGCTGAAACCGCTTCGCTTATTGATCCGCTTGTGAACCAGGTTAGCCGCGTTAACATCAACTGTCAGTGCCAGCGCGGTCCGGATACGTTTCCGTTTACGGGGCGTAAAGACAGTGCCGAAGGCACCTTATCTGTAGTTGATGCGTTGCGTTCGTTTTCTATCAGATCGCTGGTGGCCACTAAATTGAATGAAAATAACAAGCACCTGATCAACGAGATCGTGAACCAGGGTAACTCCAACTTCCTGAGCACGAAGTATATTTTCTAATTCCAATCCAACCATTAAAAATACAAAGAGTCGTCAGGCAGGTATATGCTCGGCGACTCTTTGTATTCACTGGTTATGCATTTGTGGTACAAGCTTGAGTGCCCAGCCTGTCAAAAACGGCTTCTTCTATTTAACATAAAGTATATTATGAGTGACACTTAAATAGATGTTTTACATCGTATATTATAAGTCTTATAATTTATATTATGTTAAGTAGTATTTGGCTATGCCGGTGTATTCTTTATTATAGGTCATTTAATTGACATTCACTCATCATTACTGCTCCTGCTATTTCATACTATAAGGCACAAAAAAAGGGAAACATCGCTGCTTCCCTTTTTTCTGAGTATCGCTATAAGCTTAGTTGTTCAGCTGTGCGCTGATCTTAGCCGCGTCAGACTTACGGTCTAAGCGCGTATAAAGTTTAATTAGGTTTTGCATCGTAGACTGATCCTTTGGTTGGATTTCCAAGGCTTTCTCAAAGTACGGCAATGCCGCTTTATAATGCTTCTTGGCTTCAGCATCCAGTGCTTTACCTCTTTTCTGGTATGTTGCGTAGTCCATTTTAGCAGCCTTGTTGTTAATGTCAGCTCCTTTATTGAACTCCAATACACCTAAATTGTAGTATGCATCGAAATTCGTTGGGTCAATTTCGATTGCTTTCTTGTAAGTAGCTGTAGCGGCTTCCAGATCGTTTTTGCGCTCTAACAGGTTACCTTTTACAGCTAAAAGGCTGGCGTTTTTTGGGTCTGCAGCAATTGCCTTGTCAAGTTTTGCCATTGCCTCATCAGCACGGTCGTTCTTCAAGTAATAGCGCAGTTCCTCCTGCATCATGTACACGCTGTTCGGATGCTCTTTCAAGCCAGCCGCCAAAGTATTCATCACCTCTTCCTCGCTGGCTTCACTAGCCTGCTGCAGCTGGATCTTGTTTTTAAACACATCCTCTGTCTTATGACCGATGCCAATCAGCTGGTCATAAAATCCGATAGCCGCTGGATAGTCTTTGTTGGCTGTTGCCGCATAAGCTGCATATAAAACTGCCGTTGTGTCCGTCGGGTTGATTTTGCTGGCTAACTCATACTTGTCGATGGCCTGGTCCCACTCCTGGTTATTGTGGAATT
Organism: Pontibacter sp. CAU 1760; assembly: GCF_054482735.1. Lineage (NCBI taxonomy): Bacteria > Pseudomonadati > Bacteroidota > Cytophagia > Cytophagales > Hymenobacteraceae > Pontibacter > Pontibacter sp. CAU 1760. Next base: position 369,651 of record NZ_JBTLRL010000004.1, on the reverse strand, counting down.
CAACGGCCTGGTTCAGTACCTGGCCATAAAGCTGCTCCTTGCGGGCAGGCACTTGCTTGCCGAATTCGCCGTCCTTGCCATCCAATTCAATCGTTTTGTCAAACGACTCCAACACCACTAATGGAGTTTTGTCGTCAGCCAACTTGCCGTAAATTGGGTTGCCGATCATATCCTGGTAAATCACACCACGATAGAACCAGGTTTTGCCTTTCTCTTTTGTTTTTTTATGTTCAATTGCCTTCTCGATGTCAGCCTGCGCCTTATCCAGCGTACCATTCTTGTGGTTCATGATGGCACTGTTCACGGCCGAGTTTTGCGCGCTTGCAACCGAAATGCTTGCGGCTGCCAGGGCTGTAAAAAGTATTTTCTTCATACTTATTTGTAAATTGGTTAAGATTGATTGTGTAACGCTAACTAATTAAAAATAATTCGATTATTCCTGATCCTCAGTAGTTTCCGGGTCTGTTAGCTCGTCTGAATTCAGCAAATCCTCTGGTGCCACCTCCGACTGGTCTAAAATCGCTTCCACTACTTCTTCTTCGCCGTCCATCTCAATTTTAGCGACAGAAGAAATCTGGTCAGTTTCGTTTAGTTTGATCAAACGGACACCTTGTGTGGCACGTCCAATCACCCTGATATCTTCAACACGAAGCCTGATGGTAATACCCGAGCGGTTGATGATCATCAAGTCGTCCGTGTCTATCACACCTTTAATGGCAACCAACTTACCGGTTTTGTCGGTTACGTTCAGTGTTTTAACGCCTTTTCCGCCTCTGTTTGTGATTCTGTATTCATCCAGCAGCGAGCGCTTACCAAAGCCGTTTTCAGAAACCACCAGCAGTTCGGTGTTCTCATTCTCTACACAAACCATACCAACAACTTTGTCTTCCGGACCGCCTAGCGTTACGGCGCGCACACCCGAAGCGTTGCGTCCCATCGAGCGCACCTGGCTCTCATTAAAGCGAATGGCCCTACCCGACTCCAGCGCAATGATGATTTCGCTGCTTCCCGTGGTCATCTGCACATCCAGCAGGCGATCACCGTCGTTGATGCTGATGGCATTTATACCGTTGGTACGTGGCCTTGAGTAAGCCTCTAATGCAGTCTTCTTGATCGTGCCTTGCTCTGTGATGAACACCAGGTTGTGGTTTAGCACATAATCCTGGTTTTTCAGGTCATGCACATTCAGTACAGCGCGTACATTATCATCCTTCTCGATCTGAATGAGGTTCTGGATGGCGCGTCCCTTGGTCGTCTTCCCTCCTTCTGGCAGTTCGTATACCTTTAACCAGAACACGCGGCCAGACTCTGTGAAAAACAGCATGTGGTGGTGCGTGTTCGCGATGAAAAGGTGCTCTGTAAAGTCGTTTTCCTTCGAAGCTGCCACCCCCCTGGAGCCTACGCCGCCACGGCTTTGGCTTCGGTACTCGTTCAGGGACGTGCGCTTGATATATCCTTCGTGAGAGATGGTGATCACCATGTTCTCTTCCGGAATCATATCCTCGTAAGAAATATCGCCGGTGCTCGCTTCAATACCAGTGCGTCGGCCATCGCCGTAGCGCTCACGGATCTCAATCAGTTCGTCTTTGATGATCTGCATGCGCAGCCCTTCATCATTGAGTACGCTGTTCAGGTAATCAATTAGTTTCATGATCTCATTGTACTCCTGCTGGATCTTGTCACGCTCCAGGCCGGTGAGGCGCTGCAGACGCATATCCAGAATGGCACGCGCCTGGATTTCAGACAGCGCAAAGCGCTCGATCAGGCCATTTCTGGCAATTTCAGGGTCGCGTGAGGAACGGATCAGGTTGATCACCTCATCCAGGTTGTCCAGTGCAATCAGCAGGCCTTCCAGGATGTGCGCACGTTTCCTGGCTTCATCCAGTTCATACTGCGTTCTGCGGATCACTACCTCGTGGCGATGCTCCACGAAATAATGGATCAGCTCTTTCAGGTTCAGCGTCATCGGGCGGCCTTTTACCAGCGCCACATTGTTCACACCGAAAGAGGACTGTAAGGCAGTGTATTTGTAAAGGTTGTTAAGCACCACGTTTGGAATCGCGTCACGCTTCAGGTCGTACACAATGCGCAGGCCGTCGCGGTCAGACTCATCCCGCAGGTCAGATATTCCCTCTATCTTTTTCTCGTTTACCAAAGCGGCTGTCTTTTCGATCAGGGAAGCCTTGTTCACCATGTATGGAATCTCCGTCACGATGATCTGCTCCTTGCCGGAAGGCAACACCTCAAAGTTGGCGCGTCCACGCATCAACACGCGGCCACGACCAGTTTCAAAAGCAGCCTTTACGCCATCGTAGCCGTGTATGATACCGCCTGTCGGGAAGTCTGGCGCAGTAATGTACTGCATCAGTTCCGCGATGGTGATCTCACGGTTTTCGATGTAGGCGATGGTGCCATTGATAACCTCTGTCAGGTTATGCGGGGCCATGTTGGTGGCCATACCTACCGCGATACCAGAAGTTCCGTTTACCAGCAGGTTCGGGAATTTAGCGGGCATTACGCTTGGCTCTTTCAGGGAGTCGTCGAAGTTAGGAACGAAATCCACTGTGTTCTTCTCCAGGTCAGCCAGCAGTTCGTCGGCAATGCGCTTGAGGCGTGCCTCTGTGTATCGCATCGCAGCCGGAGAGTCTCCGTCTATCGAACCATAGTTACCCTGTCCGTCTACGAGCGGGTAGCGCAACGACCATTCCTGGGCCATACGCACCATGGTGTCGTACACCGATGAGTCGCCGTGCGGGTGGTACTTGCCCAGCACCTCTCCCACAATACGGGCCGATTTTTTGTAGGCTTTGTTATAAGATACCCCCAGTTCAGACATACCGTAAAGCACGCGGCGGTGCACTGGCTTTAGTCCGTCCCGAACATCGGGTAAGGCTCTTGATATAATAACAGACATTGAGTAGTCGATATACGCACCGCGCATTTCGTCTTCAATGTTGATCGGTATAATCCTTTCGCCTTCGATCATGTTTAAAATCTAATTTATAGTAGGTTGCTTGTTGTTTTTTCTGTGTAGCAAGTTAGGCAAAAAATGCCTTATCAGCTATATAGACTAATGCTTATTTCGGCTCTTGTTATTCCGTCTGGCCGCTTTTTCCTGCGAAACCTTGTCCAGCTTCTCCCCCATTTTCGGGTTTTGCTTTTTCCAGAACGGTCGCCCCCTGAATTCCTCTGTGCCATGCGGGTGCACCATGCGCACCTGGCAACTATAAATGGGGCAGGCTGGTTTACAGGAAAATAGGGAAACGGAGATAAACGTGAGGAGAAGGAAGGAAAGCAGTCTTTTGGTTGCCATAAGTAAAAGTTTAGAAGGGCCTGCTGTGGTTGCAGCAGGCCCTTACTAGCTTAGTTACAAAATTAAACATATTTGCGCACATATACCACTTTCAGGAGGCATTGTTTTGAGGTGTATAGCGCTGTGGAAGCGGTTTATTGTGGATGAAATCCGTTGATGGTGAAGCCACCATCCACAGCCAGCACCTGGCCTGTTATGTAGGCCGCCGCCGGCATGCACAGGAACGATACGGCACCTGCCACGTCTTCGGGTTTGCCCACCTGCTGCATCGGTGTCCGGCTTACTACAGCATCATAGAATTCAGGATTTTGCAGCACCGTTTGCGCCAGCGGTGTGCTGATGTACCAGGGAGCTACCGCGTTCACCCGGATGCCGTCTTTGGCCCATTCCGCCGCGAGGTTTTTGGTGAGCTGGTTCATGGCCGCCTTGGTCATCCCGTAAATGCTGCCGGTGCGCACGTGCGTTAAGCTCGCTACCGACGACACGTGGATGATGTTGCCTTGCCCAGCTTGCCGGAGCAGCGGGTATAGCTGCCGGTTCAACTCAAAGGCAGAACGCAGGTTGGTGTTCATCACGAAGTCGTACTCCTCTGCCTGGTAGTCGACGGTGGGCTTGCGGATGTTTGTGCCGACGTTGTTCACCAGTATGTCCAGGCGGCCCCAGAGCTGTTGCACGCGGTCTGTCAGTTGCTGCCGCCCTTCCTCGGTGCTCAGGTCAGCCACCAGCGTGTGCAGCCGCTCAGGGTATTGCTCCTGCTGTTGTTTCAGGTCCTCTTCCTTGCGTGCCACTGACAAAACCTCGGCGCCAAGGGCGATAAAGTCAGCTACTATTGCGGCGCCTATTCCCTTTGAGCCGCCCGTTACCACGGCCTTTTTACCTGTCAGTTGCCATCTGTTTTCTCTCATTGTTTTCTGGTTTGTGAATTGTTCTATGTATCCAGGAAATCAATCCCTGTTTTAAAGCTAATTGTTTGGTGCTTTTTAGTTTTAACTTACAATTTATGCTGAATTATGTTCAAGAGTATTATCTTGCTTATTGATTTCAGCTCTGATCCGTTTTTTTAACACTTTGCAAATGAAGAGAATTGCACTTTTATTTCCTGTGATTTTTGTTTCCCAGGTAGCTTTCGGGCAAACTCCTACCATAACGGGGTTCGATGCGCAACAGAATATCCTGGAATTAGGCGATTCTCCTAATGCCACTTCGGTGCGTCTCTACGATAACCGGTACGAGGGTGTAAAAGGAACGCCTTATTTCTATGAGGATTGGGCTGAAGCTACTATCACATCCAAAAACACTATTTACAAAGACATCCAGGTGAAGTTCAACGTGGTGGAGAATGAGCTATTCTACCGCAATGCTGCCGGCAAAGAGTTTATCCTAAAACCGCAGTATGTAGACAACTTCACGCTGAAAGGCCAAACCGTGGTGCAGCCTGTTACCTTTAAAAAATTTGAGGCGCTTGCCGCCGAGGACCTTAAACTGGCAAGTACGTTTGTAATCCCTATCTATGATGGGAAACAGGTGCAATTGGTGAAGCTACCCCAGAAGCTGCTTGTCAAAGCGAATTTCGAAGGGCCTTATAAATCCGGGAACACCTACGATGAGTTCCGGGATGAGCAGGTGTATTATTTGATAGGTCCCGGAAAGGGAGTCAGTAAAGTGAAGCTCAACAAAAGGGCGCTTTTGAAAGCACTTCCCGGAAACCAGCAAGACAAACTGGAGAACTACATCAAAGCCAGGCAGCTTGATGTGAATGCGGAAGCTGGCTGGGCTAAAGTGCTGGCTTATTACGAGTCACTCCACTAGAGAAATCAAGCAGCAGCGCCTACACAGGCGCTGCTCTATTTATTGCCCAATATCCTGGACCAGTATCGTTTGAGGTATGCCTGGTCCACCTTTGGCCTGTTGTTGATCTCCTCTACCTGTAGCTTTCCGTTTTTAGTTAGCCATACCCTGTACACAAAAACGTAGTCGCCCCCGCTCTCCTGCCAGCCGTCAAACTTTCCGAAGCGCAGGTCTTTGACAAGTATACCGCCTTCTTCCGCCTTGGCAATTGCGTAATAGCCCTTTGTGATTTCCAGGAGGCGTTCCATTTGCGCATAGCCCCGGTAGGGTTGCAGCAGGTGTTTGTTCTGTGGGTCGTATTCGTACCTGATGCTGGTATCCTCATCAAGCAAAGAATAGAACCCGTTGTAAAAGCCGTCTGCGGTCTTTGCCGTCACCGACCAGAAGATGGTATTGAGCGGGGTGGGTTTGCTGATATAGGAGGTATAGCTGATTTGCTGCTGCACCAGGCTGTCCTCAAATATGGCATTGGCCGTGGCTTTTGCCCCAAACGAAAAGGCGATGTATGCGGAGCTCAGCGCCAGGCCCAGGTAATTCCAGTTTCTTCTGCGGGTACTCTGCTGTGCATAAAATGCCGCTACAACCACCCCAGTCAGCAATGGCAGCGTGTAGAGCGGGTCGATGACAAAAATGTTGTAAAAGGCTACCCCGTAGGTGCTGAATGGCCAGAAGAGTTGGGTGCCCCAGGTGGTGCAGCTATCGAGCAGGGCATGCGTGGTAAAGCCCAGGAAAAAAAGCAGGCTCCAGTCACGCAGCGTGGCCTTTTCTTTTTTATATACCCGATTTAACAGCCAACCCAGCACCGGCGACACCAGCAGCGCAAACAGAAACGAGTGCGTGACAGACCGATGAAAGCTCAGCTGCTGCACCGTGTCCAGCCACGGGTTCAGCAGCACATCCAGGTCAGGGATGGTGCCGGCGATAGCGCCCCACAGCATGGCCTTGTTTCCGATTTTTCTGCCGGCCACTGCCTCGCCCACTGCAGCGCCCAATACCAGTTGCGTTAATGAATCCATTGATATGCTTATGGGCCGATGGCCGGGTTGGTACCCGCTCTGGCAACTCGTTTTAGCCAGTACGGGTATAACGTACAAATTCAGTATATAAATTTCCTAATTCTCTTCCCTATGGATCAAACCATCTACTTCGTCATTGGCGTTGTGATCGTTGTCTTCACGTGCGTAGATTTAATTTATACCACGCTTGCCCCACGTGGGGCTGGTTTCATCAGTGGCCCGGTGTCTGTTGCCGTCTGGAAGGTGTTCCGTGCCATCAGCCGCTTCACCCACAATAAAAAGTCATTGACGGGCGCGGGTATTCTTATTGTCGTTACCGTCCTGCTGACCTGGGTGCTGTTGCTGTGGGCCGGAAACGTGTTTATTTACCTGGCAGATAAAAATGCTGTCGTGAACAGTACCACCCAAATACCAGCCACTAACCAGGAGCGGATTTACTTTACGGGGTATACACTCTCCACCCTCGGGAATGGGGACTTTAAGGCTGGCTCCAGTGGTTGGCAAATTTATACCGCTTTTATCTCGTTTACGGGACTTATGCTGATTACCATCGCCATCACCTACATGGTTCCGATCCTTTCGGCCGTAACGCAGCGGCGGGCGCTCAGTATCCAGATTTCGGCGATCGGTAGCAGCCCGCAGCGTATACTGCTTAACAACTGGAACGGCAAGGACTTTAAGAAGCTGGAAGAGCAGTTTCAGAGCCTGACGCAGGAAATCACGCACCAGGGGCAAATGCACCTTTCTTACCCGGTGCTGCATTACTTCCAGCACGGCGAAAAACAGGCTTCCCTCCTGCCCAACCTGGCAGCCCTGGATGAAGCTGTGACCCTGCTGTTGCTGTACATTCCTGAGGATCGTCACCCTGCCGGTGAATACCTGGTGCCACTGCGCAAAGCCATTACCTCTTTTATCGGCTCGCTCACTTCTCTATATGTAACGCCCGATAAAAGTGAAGTGCCGCCCTACTTCACTGAAGAGTTAAAGAAAGCAGCTATACCCATGCATACCCCTGACCTGGAAAAGATCAGTCACCTTAGCAAGCGGCGGCGGGCCCTGCGGGCCATGGTAGAGTATAACGGCTGGGACTGGGAAGACATCTCAGCCCCTGTGGCCGATACCGAAATGGACTTGCCGCTGTTCTGCTAGCGGATTATGGGCATGCGCTTAAACTCTTTTGTCCGGTCGAAAAGGTAGCGGTACGTATGGTGGGTTTTGTAAATACGGCTACCCACGCGCTCTACCACCTTCATCATCTTTGGGTTAAAATCGCCGATCCAGTTCATCTGTATCTCCCTGTAAGGGATTTTTGGGTTGTTGATGATCAGGTTGCCCGCCGCCGTTACCATGGCAGCCTCTACCCCTTTCTGCTGCTGCTCCGGTGCAATGCCGAAAACAATGCCGTACATACTGGTGTTAGCGCCACGCCAGCGGTGGAATACAAATTTTAGCTTGCCCCATAGGTCCATTTTGCCGTTGGCATACCGGAAAAGCTGATTCAACTCAGGTATGGCGATGAAAAAGCCCACGGGCTGGCCCTCGAAGTAGGTGAACCACATGATGCGCTCATCCAGAATCGGTTTCAGCGTGTTCATGATCGTGATCGCCTGCCCCTCCGACATTTCCTTCACTCCCTCATGCTTTGCCCAGCCCTTGTTGTATACTATCCTAAAATCCTCGGCATACTTCTTCAGGTTGGTTTTATCGAGGTGCACGCAGCTGTAGCGCTCATCTGACAGGATGCGCTGCGCCTTCTCCTTGTATTCTTCCGGGAGGTCGTCATGCACCTTGCGGTAGTAGGTATACTGCTTGAAATAGAGTTGAAACCCGTAGTTTTCCAGCAGGTCCACATAGTAAGGGTAGTTGTATGGCATGCAGTAGGTGGGCGCGTGAAAGCCGTCGGCCAGTACACCCCACCACTTGTCGCGGTCTCCGAAGTTTATCGGGCCATCCATGGCCTCCATCCCGCGCGCCTGCAGCCACTCCCGGCAGGCATCCAGGAGCATGTTGGCAGCCTCCTGATCGTTTATACAATCAAAAAAGCCCATACCCCCTGTCGGCTGCTCAAATGTATGGGCTGTTTTCTTGTTGATGAAAGCGGCCACTCGGCCAATGTATTTGCCCTTGTCGTCCTGTAGCAACCAGCGGATGGCCTCGCCGTCGCGGAGGAGCTTGTTCTTTTTAGGGTCAAAAACCTGGTTTACGTCCTTGTCTAAGGGCCGGATATAATTGCGGTCTTTCTTATATAGTCGCACCTGCACCATGAGAAACTCATGGGCAAGCTCAGGTGTGTTTACCTCTATCAGTTGCATAGTGTGTCTTTAGCAAATCGGACCGCTAAGTAAGGCATTATCTTCCTGAAATGGAAGTGCCGCGCCTACCATACCGTGAGCAGGCCGGTCAGGATGGCGATCCCAAAGCTCATCAGGGTGCCGATCAGGATGTATTCTGTCAGTTGCATGTCGTGCTTCCCGCGCAGGTCGCCAAACCTGAACACGGACTTTGCCGCCAGCAGAAAGCCAATCGCTTCCCAATGGCTGATCAGGATAAAGGTGAGCACCAGCAGGCGCTCGATCATCCCGATCCACATGCCTGCGTCGGCAAGCGTCGTTTTGGCTTCGGCCGGGTTGGTTTCGGTGGGTGAAAGGTGCAATAGGGGATTAGGCTTCCAGTGACTGATCAGCACCCGGATGACGATGGCTGCAGGCTTCGTGACAAACAGGTATGCCGTGATATGTCGCCAGGGCAACTCTACCTGGCGCAACTGCTGCCATATGGATACCTGGCTATACAGTACAGTGGCAACGCCCAGCACCAGCAAGTGCAGTACTTGGTCGGCAGCAAACCAAAGCTTCGTGTGCCGTGGCCAACGGTTCTGGACAGTGATCTTTAGCAGGTCGATCAAAAAGTGCGAACCAGCGATGGCGGCGGCAAAGGGCCAGAAACGGAACTGCCACACCATGGCCCATACCAGCAGACCATGTATGAGTGCGTGGGCATAAAGCAGCGGAGCGCGCCAGCTTTTCTGTTCTTTCTGTGCGACCCATTTTCCTGTCTGCAGCACAAAGTCGCCTATGAGGTGGGCGAAGACAAGTTTAAAGAAAATTTCCTGGCTATCGGGCATCATGCAGTTTGGTTACCTGTGCGCTAAAGTACCTTTCAAAATTAAGGATCAGATCGATGTGGGATTTGCTGAGTCGCCAATTGATGGTAGGCTGCGTGACAGCCATCTTCTCGGCAAGGGCCGTTTGTGTAAGCTCGGGATACATCAGGTGATAGTATACGGCCTCGTTGATGGGCTGTGTCCAGCTTGTCATCAGGGTTTCAAGCAGCGGCAGGCTTGCCTCCAGGCTTGCGTTGAGCTCCGGCCATGCTGTTTTCACGCGCAGCCGCTGGGAGGTATGGGTCAGCTCATCCAGTGTCAGCCCGGAAAGCTGGAATGCCTCTCCGTCCGACTCGCTGACCACCTCGCCCTCATACCCTTCAGCACCAATGCCAATCGCTAACCGAACATCCACTTTCTGCGCATACAGCTCTGGCAGTGCCCTTAACCCAGCACGCAGCAGCAACGCCGCATATAATGCATGGCTCGGCCCGCTCCAGGTGCACTGGAAACTGTCTCCACGGTAAATGTCCCACTTCAGGTTGCTGGCTTCGAATGCGGGATTTTGCTGTATATGGTGAAAGATGACCTTTATGCGCCCGAGCCATACAGCCTTGTCCTTTACCTTGCGTGAGTGCACAATATCACCTGTTAGAACTGCGATCATACCTGGTTTGCTTAGATGCCAGCCTCAATATACGTAATTTATAGATACATGAATCTATAAATGTATAAAATAGGTGTTTAAGTCTATAATATGAACGAATGGATAGAAAGGAAAAAAGCCCTTAGATTTCTCTAAAGGCTTTTTTGGGAGAGCCCCCTGCCGGGATCGAACCAGCGACCTACTGATTACAAGTCAGTTGCTCTACCAGCTGAGCTAAGGAGGCTTGTACTTTATGTTTGACTAAAAAAGCAGAAGAAGTACAAACATTCTGCTTTTTGTAAGTGAGCCCCCTGCCGGGATCGAACCAGCGACCTACTGATTACAAGTCAGTTGCTCTACCAGCTGAGCTAAGGAGGCTTACACTTTTTGGTGTGCTTTATGGTGATAAAGCGTTGCAAAAGTAGGGTGAAGATTTATACCATGCAACAGCTATTATAAAATAATTCGGAGCTTTTCGGTAAGCGTTTGATGTTCAGGGAGAAATTTTTACTCCCTGAAAGCCTGCATCTGATGATTCAGCTGGTCGATACGCTTTTGGGCATCGACAATTCTGCTTTCATACTCCTGGCGTAATTTGTCAGCATTCTTCGACCGACCGAAAAACTCGATGTTGGTGCGAAGCGTCTGAATATCGTTTTGCAGCTGGGTAATTTCCCGCTTCAACGCCTGCTCGCGCTGGTGCAGCTTCTGGCCAGCATCCGGGCTGTGCTTGATACGCTCTACCTGCAGTTTTACCAACAACTCATCGCGCTGTTGCAGGCTTAACGATGGCACACACTCCAGGTACTTCTCCATCAGGGCCAGGAACTTCTCCTCTGCTTTGGCGCTGCTGCGCTTGTTGTCCTTGTCCAGGGCACGCCATTTCGAGACATACTGCTCAAATTCTTCCAGCGACCCCACCGTTGAGGGTATGGCCAACTGCTCGGCCAGGGTGTCGCAGAGTTCCAGCTTTTCAGCAGACAGCTTCTCGACCTCTGCCACATGGCTCTGTTCGGTAGCCTGTTTTCTGTCGAAGAACTCGTTGCAAGCCGCCCGGAAGCGCTGCCAGATCTTATCAGAGTGCTTGTCGGGTACCCGGCCGATGGTTTTCCATTTCTTCTGCAGCTGAATAAGCTTTTCCTTGGTGCTGTTCCAGTCTGTGCTTTCCTTCAGGCTTTCGGCTTCTTCGCAGAGTTCTGTTTTCAGGCGCAGGTTCTGCATTTTCTGCTCGTCCAGCGTCTTGAAGAAATGGTTTTTATGCTGGAAGAAAGCCTTGTAATTGCCCCAGAAGTTCTTGTTCACTTCCTCGGCATATGCCTTTGGCACCAGGCCGGCAGCATCCCACTCTTCTTTCAGTTTCTGGATCTCGTCAGTCTTGTCGCGCCACTCATTGATGCGGTCGGTATCGAAATTGGTAAAGGCCTGCAGGCGATCGAGCAGAGCCCGTTTTTTGGTGAGGTTCTCCAACTCCCGCTTGTTGCGATCGTCCTGGTAGGCGCGCCGATGGTTGTGCACCACTTCAGAGGCCTGTATAAACCGTTCCCAGATAGGGTCGCGCTGATCGTTTGGAACAGGACCGATGTTTTTCCATTCCTCGTGCAGGTGCCGCAGCTCCTGCAGGGCCTTGTTGAGGCTAGGCTCGTCTTTCAGGGCCTCCGCACGTTCTACCAGCTGCAGTTTAGCATCCAGGTTTCGCTTGCGGTCCAGCTCCTTCATCTCGAAGAAAAGGCTGCGGTTGTTGTAGAAGATGTCGAGCAGGGCATGATAGGAATCCCAGAGTTCCTGCGCTTCACCTGCCGGTACCGGTCCAGTCGATTTCCAGTCTGCCTGCAGCTTCTTTACCTCATCGCCGCTATTCTTGGTCTCAGCCGATTCCACTAATTCACGCAACTGGGCCAGCAGTCTTTTCTTGTGCTCTAGGTTTTGCTGGCGCTGCTGCTCCATGTTCTGGCGCTGCTTGTGGCGCGAGTCTTTATAGGCTATCAGGAGCCCTTCCAGGTCCTGGTGCTCACGGGAGGTATGGTAATCGAAGTCATCGGCGGTGCCGCCCTCCTGCTTAAATCTTTCCAGGGCCTCTCCGCGCTCCGCCTGAAACAGCTGGTCATACAGCCGGTATACCTCCATGATGGTGGCATTGCGCTTGCCCGCATCGGCGCTGCGCAGGGCAGTGGTTAAGTGCCGCCGCAGTTCATCTATCGACAGCTGGGAATAATCAATGCCATCGTGCTCCTCTTCCTCTTCCTCATCAGCATGATGCTCGGTGGGGACTGGGGCCGAGGCCGCAGCGGCAGGTTGCACTTGAGCTGAACCCTCAGGGTCTGCTAAGCCTGCGGAAGAGGTCTCAGGGTCCTTTACGTCCGTGTTGGCTTCCACGAAAGCATCGGTGATTTGTTCTGTCTCTTTATTTTCAGTCGCATCCGAAGTAATGCCGGGTTGAATCTCCGGCTGTTCTTCCTTGGGCACCTCACCGCCGGAAGCAGCTTTGCCTTCCGCAGGTGCACCTGGTTGCACGGGGTGCTGGTCTGGCGCATTGCCAGAGGCAGGTGCCGTATGGTTGCCTTGCTCGTTTACATTGTTCTGATGCTCGAGGTTGTTTGCCTCTGATCCGGGAGTGCCCATGTGTTTACTGTCGATAGTCATGTCGATGGTCTTTAGTATCAGTCGGCCCCAGGTTAGTTTAGCCTTGGATCGACAGGATAGTTAGAGAGCACTTTAAATTTGCCCCCCATCTCGCGGAGCACGCTGCTCCACAGGTTATCCGCATCCAAATTAAATAATTTATTGGCAGCATTGTTATTTACGATCCAAACATTTTTGTCGATCTCTTCCTGCAGTTGGCCAGCGGTCCAACCTGAATAGCCTAAGAAAAATTTAATATCATCTTTGTTTATTAATCCTGTGCTGATCATGGTGCGCAAAAGCTCAAAGTCGCCCCCCCAAAACAGGCCGTCATCCAATTTCACGGCCTGCGGCAGGTCTGGCAAACGGTGCACATAGTGCAGGGTGTTATATTGCACAGGGCCGCCAACGCCTAGGTCCACGTCAAAGCTTTCCTGGTCAATGTCCAGCACATCGGATAGTTTGAGGTTCGACACGCGGTTCAGCACGAGGCCAAACGACCCCTCGGCCTCCGAATGGTTGCAAAGCAGAATCACGGTGCGTTCAAAATTAGGGTCACCCAAAAAGGGCTCTGAAATAAGTAAACTGCCGTTTTGCGGCTTTATCGTGGTTTTATCTTCCATTTTTCCTCCTGCACGCTTTAGGTTTAAATGAGGGGAACAGCAGTGGGCTAAAGGCCCAAATTGGTTCCACAACGAACTTTATCATTCTTACGCAAAGCAATGAATATGGTAACAGATATGAAAATTTGGGTTTTTCGGGGCAGTGGCATTTATACCCTCAGCAGGGAAATATGGCGGCCTTATCGAACCAAAAAGGGGGTATAATGGTAAGTAGCAGCAGATATTTTCCTAATTTTGATCAAAATACACATCGCTTATGGCCCTGACGCAGAACATTGCCGACATCCGGAAAAACTATTCCCGCAAATCACTTACCGAGGAAGCCGTCCTGCCCGATCCGGTCAGTCAGTTTAAGGTATGGCTGGAGGAGGCATTGCAGGCAAAGGTGGAAGAACCTACCGCCCTGGTACTGTCTACGGTGAGCCCGGAAGGGCGGCCCTCGGCACGCGTGCTATTACTAAAGGACGTAGCAGCGGAAGGTTTCACTTTTTTCACGAATTACGACAGTCGCAAGGGCAATGAGCTGGCGCAGAACGCCTATGCCGCCCTTACCTTCTTCTGGCCCGCGCTGGAGCGCCAGGTGCGCATCCAGGGCAAGGTGGTGAAAGTGCCCGCCGAGGTATCCGATAAGTATTTCCAGAGCCGACCGAAGGCCAGCCAGATCGGGGCATGGGCATCACCGCAAAGCAAGGAGATTGCGAGCCGCAAGGTGCTGGAGGAAGCCGACGAAAAGCTATCGGCGCAATACGCCGCGGAGGCTGTGGTGCCGAGACCCGACAACTGGGGTGGCTACCAGCTGCAGCCGGACTACATCGAGTTCTGGCAAGGCAGGCCCAACCGCCTGCACGATCGTCTGGTATATGAACTGGCTCCGGAAAATGAATGGCACATCAAACGACTGGCCCCCTGACCTGTAAATCACCAAGGCATACCATCACCCAAATCAAAACTACTACACCTTAAATGGCTGAAATACTCCCTTTGCGCGCGTGGCGCTACAACCATACGCTAGACCAACAGATAGAACAACTCACCGCCCCGCTTTTCGATGTGGTGTCGGAGAAGCAACGGCAGGCGCTTTACCAGAACCCGATCAACAGCATCCACCTTTCGGTGCCGCGCGGCGAAAACCCTGCGAGGGAGGCGGCAACTTTGCTTCAGGAATGGAAAGAGAAGGGCGTGCTGCTACAGGACCATATGCCGGGCATCTATGTCTACTACCAATATTTCCGGTTGCCGGGAAGCGAGAAAGAGTATGTGCGTAAGGGATTCGTCTGCAACATCAAAGCCTACGACTGGGACGAGGGCGTGCTACTACGCCACGAGAACACCATCCCGACAGCCGTGAACGACCGCATCGCGCTGCTGGAAGAAACCCTGATGAATACCAGCCCGACACATGGCCTCTATACGGATGCTGCTTTTTCGCTGGAGCCTTACATGGACGAAAGCATCCTGACGCCTTTGTATGAAACGGAAGATTACCAGGGGGTGCGCGACGTGTTGGCTGTGATTCATGACCATACCGTGATCAAAAAGTTTGTGGAGACACTGCGGGGGCAACAGATCCTGCTGGCTGACGGGCACCACCGGTATGAGGGTTCGCTGGAGTACCGCAAAAAACGAATGGCGGAAAACCCTGCCCATACCGGCACCGAGCCATACAATTATCATCTGATGTACCTGACCAACTCCGAGCACGACGACCTGCGCATCCTGCCGACCCACCGCGTGCTGAAGCAGATGGACATGACGGATGCGGAGTTTCTGGAGAGACTTGCAGATTACTTCATTATCAAGCCCATTGCCGAACCTTTGGAATTGAACGAGGTGATCATGGGCAAACAGTGGGCCTTCGGGCTATACATGGGTGGCGAAGCCTATAAACTCCGGCTGAAACCAGAACTGCACGAGCAGATAGACTGGAATTTCCCGCAGGAGGTGAAAGAACTGGACCTGACGGTGATGCACTACTTTATATTCGAGAAGGTACTGGGCATCTACCGCAAGGCACAGCGCGATTACAAAGAGCTGAGCTATGTGCGCAATTTCACGTCCTGCATCCGGCTGGTGGATACGAAGGAAGCCCGACTGGCCCTGATCACCAACGACATCACCATGGACCAGGTGAAACGGGTATGCCACAGCGGTGCCGTGATGCCCCAAAAATCAACATATTTTTACCCGAAAGTAATCGGTGGATTTTTATTTAGCTCAATCAAAGAAGATGAATTTGTCACGGCCCCTTCTGCTTGCCTCTAACTCCCCGCGCCGAAAAGAACTGCTGTCGCAGCTCGGCCTTGCCTTTGAGGTAAGGGTAAAAGAAGTACATGAGGAATTTCCGGAGCACCTGGTGCGCGCAGAGGTGGCCGAGTACCTGGCCTCCCACAAAGCCGACGCCTACCTGCAGGACCTGCGGCACGAGGCCCTGATCACGGCAGACACCATCGTGTGCCTCGGCGACAAGGTACTGAACAAACCGGCTACATACGATGAGGCAGTAAGGATGCTAAAGGCGCTCTCGGGCCAGGTAAACGAAGTCATCACGGGGGTATGCATCCTGACCAAAGAGCAGAAAACCATCTTTCACGACAGTACCAAGGTGTATTTCAAAAACCTAACGGACGAAGAGATTACGCACTACGTGACCCACTACAAGCCTTACGACAAGGCGGGTGCCTATGGCATTCAGGAGTGGATCGGCATGATCGGGATCGAACATATCGAAGGGTCTTATTTTAACGTGATGGGCCTGCCGGTACAGAAACTTTATACCCACCTGCAGCGGCTGGGCCTGGTATCGCTTTAAAACAGTTATACCACTAGGATAAAGGGATTCAGAATGGATTCCGTACTTTTGCAGCACGGTGACAGCCAATGCACCGACACAAATAACAACAGCATGTCTTTTATCAAATTTTATTTAGCGCCCGGCAAAGAGCACTCGCTGCTGCGCCGGCACCCGTGGGTGTTCTCAGGGGCAATCCGGAAAACGGACGGAGAGCCTGCCGAGGGCGATGTGGTGGAGGTATACTCCAGCAAAAGAGAGTTTTTAGGGATGGGCCACTTTGCACCGGGCTCTATTGCCGTGCGGCTTTTCTCGTTTGAAAAGGTCGAGCCGGACTATGCCTTCTGGAAAGGAAAAGTACAGCGAGCCTACGATTACCGCCAGCGCCTCGGCCTGACGGAAAATCCGCAGATAGACGTGTACCGCCTGATTTATGCCGAAGGCGATGGCGTGTCGGGCCTGGTGGTGGATGTGTATAAAGACACGGCCGTGATCCAGACGCATACCGTGGGCATGTACCTCGTGCGGGAGCATATCACTAGGGCCCTGCAGGAGATTTACGGGGACCGTTTACGCGCCATCTATGATAAGAGCGCCGAGTCGTTGCCAGCCAAAGCGCACATCGCACCCGTGAATGGTTACCTCTTCGGGGAGTCGAACGGCGGCGTGGTGGTGACTGAAAACGAGAACAAGTTCTTCGTGGACTGGGAAAGTGGCCAGAAGACCGGCTTCTTTATCGACCAGCGCGAAAACAGGGAATTGCTGGCGCGTTACGTCAAGGACAAATCCGTGCTGAACACGTTCTGCTATACCGGTGGATTCTCGGTTTACGCCTTGAACGCCGGGGCCAAGGAAGTGCACTCCGTAGATGTGTCGAAAAAGGCCATCGAGCTGACCATAAAGAACGGGGAACTGAGCCAGGCGCCGGAAAAGCACGAGGCCTTTGCCATGGATACGTTTGATTTCCTCAAAGGCAAGGAAGACCAGTATGATGTGATCATCCTGGACCCTCCTGCATTTGCAAAAAGCCAGAAAGTGCGCCACAATGCCCTGATGGGGTATAAGCGCCTAAATGCCGATGCGATGAAGAAAATCAAGCCGGGCGGCATCCTGTTCACCTTCTCCTGCTCGCAGGTGGTAGACAAATACCTGTTCAACAGCACCGTGATGGCTGCTGCCATTGAGGCCGGACGCACGATCAAAATCATGCACCACCTGTCGCAGCCAGCCGATCACCCGATATCTATCTTCCACCCAGAAGGGGAATACCTGAAGGGTTTGGTGCTTTTTGTGGAATAGCATCAAGAGGGTATAAGAAAAAGGCCTTTGGTATATGCTTTGAAGTAAGCACGCACCAAAGGCCTTTTTAGGTATAGGAAGGCTAGCTACCCTTGCAGCAACTCAAAAGCAGGCAGTTCCTGGGGCAAATCCATCCGGATGCGCCATTCTTTCGGGTAGTAGTTGTTCATGCGGGCTCCGATGAGTTTGGCCCATCCTAAAGGCACTTGCTTAAACTGCAGCAGCACCCAGTCGGTCCCGTTCATACCCAAGTTGATGTCTTCTTTGCGGAGATAGCGCAAGGCCTGTTCCAGATCCAACTCTATGGTGTTGAAGGCTGCTTTGTTCAGGTGCTGCGACAGGGCCAGCCCCTGCAGGGGTTTGAGTTTCCTGCCTTTCACCTCGGCCACTTCAGTACCCGCATAGATTACGTAAAGTTGTTGGTAAAGCTCGTCTATTGCCTCAAACAGGTTGGCAGGTATAGCCGAGATAACCTCCCCGTGCTGCACCCACTCAAACCTGCCCGGTTCCAAAAGCCAATCCTGCACCAGGGCCTGCTCTTTTTTGCCAGCTGGCGTAAGTTTATGCTTCTTCTTTTTAGCTTTGCCGATGGTTTCAGGTGTGGCAACTCCGCCTTTCCGGATAACCGCCATAAAAAAGCCTTCGCCCTGTACACGGTGTGGATAAAACCGGTATCCCTCCACGCCATTGGTCGTCGTCGGTACAACTCCCCAATCAGGTTGCAATTCTAATTTAAGGCTCTGGGCTTCTTCCTGGTCCGCTAGCCAAGACATGTTTTCTTCGTTTTCCTGCTCGTTCCAGGTGCAGGTGCTGTAAACCAGGATGCCGCCTGGCTTCAGGGCTTCCCACACATCCATCAGGATGCGCTGCTGCCGCTGGGCGCACAGCTTCACGTTCTCCTCCGACCACTCCCCTATGGCCTGCGGGTCTTTCCGGAACATGCCCTCTCCGCTGCAGGGCGCATCCACCACCATCACGTCAAAAAAAGCCTTTAACCTACTGAAATCACGTGGGTCGCTATTGGTAACCACCACGTTGCCGCTGCCCCACTTGGCTACGTTCTCCGCCAGGATGGAAGCCCGCGTCCGGATCACCTCATTCGAAACCAACAGGCTTTCAGGAGAGATGAGGCTGGCCAGGTGCGTGGATTTTCCGCCGGGGGCGCCGCACAGGTCCAGCACTTGCAGCGGGTTTTCCAGGCTTACTACCTGCCGCAAGGCTTGCTCCAGAAACATCGAGCTTGCCTCCTGCACATAGTAAGTGCCGGCGTGCAACAAAGGGTCGAGGGTAAAGGCTGGCCGCTCCGGCAGGTAATAGCCCTGTTCGGCCCACTGTACACGCGGTAAATCAGGTATAACCAGGGTTTTAGCCGCGTTTAGCCGGATGCTGACAGGGGCATTCGCTTGAAGGGCCTGCACAAAATCGTCGTACTCGGTGCCCAGCAGGCGCTGCATCCGGTCGGTAAAAGCTTGGGGGAATCGCATGAAAGCAAAGGTACGCCAATTTAGAGGCAGATAAAAGCAACAAGGCCGTAGCTGCTTAGACCATACCCAGCAGTTGCAAATACTCTGCTACAACCGGAATGTCTGGCGCGCACCAGGTATAGCCGGGCAAATCATGCGGCTGTGCCCAGCAGTATTGCTGGTGCTCCAGTAGCTGTATGGTGCCGCCATCATACCCGCAACGGTATGGAATCAGCGCTAGCGTACAGGCAGCATCAAGCGGATACAAGACCGGTGTAAGGCGGGTGAGCGGCGTGATGGTGATGCTTAACTCCTCTTTGATTTCCCGAACAAGGCATGCCTGTTCTGTTTCACCGGGCTCCACCTTGCCGCCCGGAAACTCCCAGCGCAGCGGCTGATCCATGTAGGGGCCTCGCTGCGTGACCAGCACAAGGCCATTGTTTTCAATCAGGGCACAGGTAACGGAGATGATCATAAGGATTGAAGTGAGCGCTTAAACTAAACTAAATTACCGTCTGACAGTAAATTAATCATCTTTCAACAGATTTAATATGATTAACTGACACGGATTTAAGAATTCATCTGCTAACTTAAGGGTATAAGCGGAGAGAGATCGGACTTAGTAAATTGAAAGACGCATTTGAATCATGCATAAAACAATTCGAGAAGTCAATTAAGCCATGCATATGTCACGGACAGCTATCAGCCTAAACTACCGTTTTTTACTGCGCATGGCAGTGTTAATGGGACTTGGCACTGCTATCGTGAGCTACTTGTTTTTGAGGGTGCTGGGGCACCATACCAGCACAGTGCCAGTTTGGGGAAATGTCAGCATGGTGACAGACATCGTTGGGTTTAGCCTCGTCACGGGGTTTCTGCTGAGTTTAGCAGCCACTTACCTAACGCGCCAAGCCATACAGGAGCGGAAAGTGCTGCCGCTGCACTGGCACCTCAAGAGCCAGACCCTCATCGATCGGCTGCCCTCTCATCCGGTTCACCGGGCGTTCATGCTGAGTTTGGCCGGGGTTGTGTTGGCTGGTATCATGCTGTACATGCTACAACTCAAGCATACCGACGGGCTGCCTTATACCCACTATACCGTGCTTTTTGTGCTGCACGCCACGTCACTTTCGGTTACGGTTACCGTGATGGCGGTATACCGTGCCCTGGGCGACAGGGTAACCAAACAGGCTCTGACGGGAAATTATTAGTAACTACTTCCCGTTACAGCCTACTTAGCTTATTTGAGTTTATTCGTGAGAATCTCGAATTCGACTGCCGGGGAAATGCGCTCATACAGCACATGGTACACGGCATCGGTGATGGGCATGGACACCTGCAGCTTTTTGTTCAGCTCAAAAATACTTTGCACCGCATAATAGCCTTCGGCCACCATGTTCATCTCCACCTGCGCCGATTTGACGGTATAGCCGCGGCCAATCATGTTGCCGAACGTGCGGTTGCGGCTGAACTGCGAATAGGCCGTCACCAATAAATCGCCCAGGTAAGCAGAGCCGCTCAGGTCCCGATGAATCGGCATGATGGCGTCCAGGAAACGCTCAATCTCATTCATGGCATTGGATACCAGCACGGCCTGGAAGTTGTCGCCGTAGTTGAGGCCGCGGGCGATGCCACAGGCCAGCGCGATCACATTTTTCATCACGGCGCAGTACTCGATGCCATCCAGGTCGTCCAGCGGGTTTGCCTTTACATAGCGGTTGCGGAGCATTTCGCAGAAACGCTCTGCAGTAGCCAGGTCATGCGAGCCGATGCTGAGGTATGACTGTTTCTCCAGTGCTACTTCCTCGGCGTGGCAAGGTCCGGCAATAACCAGTTGATGCGAGTTGGGAACATGGAAATGCTGCTCCACATAATCTGTGATCAGGATGTTCTCGTTCGGAATCATTCCTTTGATCGCCGAGATCACGACTTTCCCCTGCAGGCACTCTTCTGGAAGTTCTTTTAATACTTGCTGCAAAAAGGCGGCCGGCACTGCCAGGATCACCCAATCGGCGGCGGCCAGCGCTGCGCATACGTCAGCGGTTGGCTTTGTGTACGCCAGGTCAAAGGAGACCTGGCTCAGGTAGCGAGGGTTGTGCTTGTACTGTATGAGGTGCTGCACATCGTTGGTGTTGCGCATCCACCAATGCACCTGCGACTTATTTTCCGTCAGGATTTTGGCGAGCGCCGTTGCCCAACTTCCTCCCCCTAGTATGGCTACTTTTTCCAAATGCTTAAGCTGTTACTTTAATCTATTCTGCCGCAATGGCTTCTTTGTTTAGCGAGGCCTCATCCTTTACGGCTACCTTGGCTCCGTCTTTCAGCGTCTGGCTTACCGCCCGGAAAGGACCAGCCACTACTTTCTGTCCTGACTTCAGCCCGCTGATGATCTCGATATTCTCAAAATCGCTGATGCCGGTTTTTACTTTCACGACTTCTACCGTGTTTGTTGCGCTGTTGTACACAAATACCACTTCTTCCACCGTTGCAGTAGGTGCGCCGGCCGGCTGCGGTGCCTGCTCCTCTTGTGGCTCTTCCTCCTTCTCGTCATCCCCGGCCATGTTGGCGGCACCCGGCGAGCGCGTGGTTACGGCCGACAAAGGTACGGATAAAACATTAGGTTTGCGCTCGGTGATGATGTCCACAGAAGCCGTCATGCCCGGTCGGAAAGGGCGGCTGGAGTTGTCAGCCAAGTGGCTGTACGAGTCGTTGATCAGGCGGATGCGCACTTCGAATTCCGTAACGGCTTCGAGGGTGGTGGCATCTTTCGCGGTGTTGGCAATAGCCGTGACCACGCCTTTAAACTTCTCGTCGCGGCTGGCATAGGAGTCCACCTCCACTTCCACCGAATCGCCCAGGGCTACCCGGATGATGTCGTTCTCGTTCACGTTCACGCGCACCTCCATGTTGTTTAGGTTGGCGATCCGCATGATCTCGGTGCCCGCCATCTGCGACGTTCCCACCACGCGCTCGCCCTGCTCCACGTTCAGTTTAGACACTGTGCCGCTAACGGGTGCGTAAATGGTGGTTTTGTTCAGGTTCTCGCGCGCGTCTTTTAACGATGCCTGCGCATTCTGCACGTTAAAGCTGGAGGCCCTCACGCTCTGCCGCAAAGACTCTACTTCCTGCCGCGTGGCCTCGTAATTGGATTTGATCTGCTGCCACTCCAGTTGCGAAATAACTTTTTTCTCGAAAAGGGGCTTGTTGCGCTCGTAGTTCTGCGCTACCTGGTTAAAGCTGGCCTCAGACTGCGCCAGCCTGGCCCTTGCTTGCGCCAGGTTGGCGCGCTGCGTGTTCACCGCAGCCTGCTGGGCATCCACCATCGACTGGTAGTTATCCGGGCGGATGCGCAATAGCAGCTGGCCTTTCACCACGGAGTCTCCCTCTTCCACGTGTAGTTCTATGATCTCTCCCGACACGTCAGGGCTGATCTTGATTTCTGTCTCAGGTTGAATCTTGCCGGAGGCGCTTACTTTCTCCACGATCGTTGCTTGCTTGGCCTCTGCCAGCACTACCTCGGTGCCTTCTTCCTTGCCTATCCAGCCTGCTTTCTTGGCCACAAGAATCCCGACGAGCACCAGTACCAGCACCCCGATCAATATAGGAATCAGTTTAGATTTTTTCTTCGTCATAGTTTTAGAGCGATATGTCTTTTCCTTGATAAAAGTCCAGCACCTTTAGCTTGAAGGTATATTCATACTTGGCCTGGAGTAAGTTGGACTGGGCAGAGCGGTAGGTGTTTGCCACGATATTAAACTCCGAGGTGTTGATCACCCCCGCATTGAGCCGGAGTTCGGCATTCTCATAGTTTTTTTCAGCGGCACGCAGCTGCTCTTTCGCCGCCATGTACCGACGCTGGGCCGCCACCGCATCCACATAAGCCTGCTCAATGGTTTGGCGGAGGTTGTTACGGGCCAGTTCGGCATTTACGCGGGCATTCTGCTGCCGTATTTTAGCGCGCTGCACATTCGAGCGGGCCTGAAGCCCGTTAAAGATCGGCACCTGCAGCGAGAGTCCAACCTGCTTGTATATGTTGTCTTGCAGCTGGTCCAGGAAGTGATAGTCGGTATAAACCGGCATTTCGAAGGCGCTGGGGACATATACGACTATGGGATCCGTGCCGTCAGCGTTGTTGAACCCTAATTCCCGGCGCTGCAGCCCATTGTCAATCAGTTCGCGGCCAACCAAAAACTGGTTGGTGCTGGAGTAACGCGTGCTGATACCGGCATTTAAAGAAAGGCGCGGGGAATAACTCCCTTGGGCCACATCGATCGCCTTCTCTGCACTCATGAGCCGCAGGTCTGCCGCCTTGATACTTGGGAGCGTTTGCGCAGCCACGTCGAACACCTGGTCACTGTTGATGAGGGCAGGCGCTTCGTCGGGTTCCGGTATGTTGGGCACTTCCACCACAAAAGGCGCAGAGGCAGGCAGATTAAGCAACTGCATCAGCGAAAGGCGGGAAATGTCGCGCTGGTTCTGTGCGTTGATCAGTTCCAGGTCATCGGCCGCCAACTGCGACTCCAGGTCCAGCACGGAGTTTTGGGCCACGCTGCCAGCCTCAAACAAAATGCGCGTGCGCTCCAGTTGCTCCTGCGTCAGGGTACGGGTCATCTCTGAGATCTTGATCAGCTCGCCCGCGAAAAGAATGTTGAGGTAAGACGTGATGATCTGGAGGGTGATATCGTTTTGGGCCGAGAGGACATCCTGCTGGCTGGCCTGCAGTTCCAACTCAGTCTGCTTGATCAGGTTAAGCTGCTGGAATCCCATGAAAAGGGGCACAGAGGCACTGACCTGGTAATTTCCGGTTTTTGCCTCCTGCGTAATCAGCTGAAATGTAACAGGGTCCTGGAAAGAACCGGTGTTATAGGTATAGCTTCCGCCGGCGTTCAGGCTGGGCAAACGGCTCATGCGCTGCTCCCGCAAGTCTACCCGGTTGAGGCGCTGGGCATTCTGCGACTGCTGCACCTGCAGGTTATGCTCGCGCGCATAGCGCACGGCTTCCTCCAGTGTCCATACCACATCGCCGCTGCTGTCTTGCTGCTGCGCCATGGCCCCGGTAGCACCGGCACAGGACAGCATCAGCAGCAACAGGAGTTTCTTGGATGCTTTATTCATAGGTTTCTTTTATCAAAGGTCGATATTCGGGATGTATACTACGTTGCGCACCCAGCTCAGCTGCCGGAGATACTCCAGCGTGATGGGTTTGATGCCGGAGTCCATTTCGATGAACTGCCGCGCCCGTTCGTTTCGGCCCTTCCGCGACACGTTCATGGTGGCAATGTTGCACTCGTCATGCGCCAGCACCGAGGCGATAAAGGCAATGCTGCCCTTCACGTCGTTGGCGTCGATGATGAGGGTATGCAGGGTGGCGGAGAAGCTGGCTGAGAAACCGTCTACTTCCACTATGCTGATCACACCGCCGCCCCGGCTCTGGCCTACCACTTCCACCTCATGGTCACCGGCTTTTAAATTCAGCCGGATGGTGTTGGGGTGCATGGTCGAGGCGTTTCCGATTGATCGGAAGGTATAGCTGAGCCCCCGCTCCCTGGCATGGTCAAAAGCGTCTTTGATGCGCTTGTCGTCTGTTTTAAAGTCCAGCAGGCCGGCCACGATGGCGCGGTCGCTGCCGTGCCCTTCGTAAGTGCGGGCAAAGGAGTTGTAAAAGGTGATGATGGCCTCTTCGGGCGGAGCTCCTAAAATACGGATGGCGGCCCGGGCAATACGCACCACGCCCGCGGTATGCGAACTGGACGGTCCGATCATCACCGGACCTATCATATCAAAAACGCTGCTTTTCTCAGCCATTGGCGTAGCATGGGTAAAATATCGCGAAAATCAAATTTACCAATAATCCGGCAGACTTACCTGTTGTGGCCCATAAATAGCCCTGAATTATACCAAACCCCTGTTTCTTTCTACGAATGCTAAAGCCGAACCCACTAAAAACAGCAGGCATCTGTAAATTGCTATGTATGGAAACAGCTATAAAAGGGCTTCTGTCAGGCCGCAAAAAAAGGCATTTTTTGAATGCGGATTGGCTGCTGAAGCCTAGATTTGCTTTATTTGTGCTTTGTTTCGATCACCTCGCACCTAAAACCGGCTGAAAATGGAGCATAAGTTTGACCCTGAAGTGCTGGAGCAGCTAAAGCGGCTGGAAGAAAAGTATGTGCCGCTCGGCCAGAACCTGGCTGCCTACCTCGAAGGGCTCTACCATACCGATTTCCTCAATTACTGGGATTACATCCACCTTGATACGCTCCTGAGCCTTCAGAACCCGAGGACCAACATCCCGGATGAGAAGATCTTTATCATGTACCACCAGATCACGGAACTGTATTTTAAGCTGTGCCTGGAGGAGTACCGCCAGTTAGGGGAAGCGCAGGAGATGAGTGCCGACTTGTTTTTGCGCCGCATCAACCGCATCAACCGCTATTTTGACAACCTCATCAATTCGTTTGAAGTGATGGTGGAAGGCATGGACCCAAAGCAGTTTTTGCAATTCCGGATGGCGCTGATGCCTGCCAGTGGCTTTCAGTCGGTGCAATACCGCATGATCGAGATCGCCTCGACAGACCTCCGCAACCTGGCCGATAAAGCGAAGCGCGCCGCCTTGGGCTTGGAGAGCACCCACGAGGAGCTGATGGGGTGTATTTATTGGCGCGAGGGTGCCACGGAGATCGCCTCGGGGGCCAAGACCCTGACGTTGCTGCAGTTTGAGGAAAAGTATACCGCCCAACTGCTGCACTTTGCAAAAGACTACCAGCACAAAAACGCCTGGGCAGTGTATAAGCGCTTGCCCGACGCAGACCAGCAACGCCCAGACCTGAAAGAAGCCCTGCGGATGCTGGATAGCCACGTGAACGTGGACTGGCCGTTGATGCACTATAAATCGGCGGTGCGCTACCTGCAGAAGGACCCGGAAGTGCTGGCAGCCACTGGCGGCACCAACTGGCAGAAATACCTGCCGCCACGCTTCCAGAAGCGCATTTTCTACCCTTCGCTCTGGACAGACCAGGAAATTGACGAGTGGGGCAAAGGCTGGGTCAATAAAGTGCTCCGCGATTTAAATGATTAGTTTCTGCAGCACAAGCATATCTGCGCAACACTAGTGTCCGCTCCTGCGAACTTCAGCCGGGGAAATTGTGTTGTGTGGCGACAGTGCGAGAAAATACCCGCCTGTGGATTAAATTAAATAGAATTTTTACGGTTTAAGGCTAACTCCCTTACCCTTGGTTATGAGAAAGAAAGAACTAGAACTGGTGTTGGCACCAGAGGTTGCCTTTGATGCGCAACAGTTAGAGCACGAAATCCTGAAGAGTGCAAACGTAAAGCCTGACGATGTAAAATTCCTGCATCGCATCAAGCGTTCTGTTGATGCCCGTGGCCGGGAGCCGCTGGTGCGCGTGAAAGCAGACGTATACCTGGATACTCCACCCGCGCATATTCTCACACCCGATTATACCTATCCTGACGTCAGCAACGCCAAGCGCATCATTATTGTGGGGGCTGGACCAGCAGGCCTGTTTGCCGCACTGCGTTGCATAGAGCTAGGGTTGAAGCCGGTTGTGCTGGAGCGTGGGAAAGATGTGCGGAGCCGCCGCCGCGACCTCGCTGCCATCAACAAGGAGCATACCGTTCACCCGGACTCGAACTACTGTTTTGGAGAAGGCGGGGCCGGCACTTACTCGGATGGGAAGCTTTACACCCGCTCAAAGAAGCGGGGGGATTTGCAGCGCATCCTCCAGATACTGGTAGAGCATGGCGCCACGCCGGATATTCTGTTCGATGCCCACCCACACATCGGCACGAACAAGTTGCCGAAAATTATCGAAGCAATCCGGGAAAGCATTCGGGCAGCGGGCGGCGAGGTGATTTTTGAGCAGCGCGTAACGGATTTTATACTGGAGAACGGCGAAATGCGCGGGGCCATCACGCGAGACGGCAAAGCGCATACCGGCGAGGGCTTGATCCTGGCCACCGGCCACAGTGCCCGCGACATCTTTGAGCTGCTGCACGAGAAAAACATCACGATCGAGCCGAAGCCATTTGCTATGGGCGTGCGTGTGGAGCACCAGCAAAGCCTGATCGACAGTATCCAGTACAAGTGCGAGGCCCGCGGGCCATACCTGCCTGCCTCCTCCTATGCGCTGGTACACCAGACGCACTACCAGAACAGGCAGCGCGGCATTTTCTCTTTCTGCATGTGCCCCGGCGGCTTTATTGTGCCATCGGCCACGGCGCCTGGCGAGGTGGTGGTAAATGGCATGTCGCCGAGCCGCCGCGACTCGCGCTTTTCCAACTCCGGTATTGTGGTGGCCGTGGAGCTTGAGGATATGGATATAGCGCAACATGGCCCGTTGGCCGGACTGCGGATGCAGCAGGAACTGGAACAGAAAACCTGTCAGCTGGCAGGCGGCACCCAGGCGGCTCCTGCACAGTTGCTGAAGGATTTCACCAACAAGAAACTGAGTGACACGCTGCTTGAAACTTCCTATCAGCCTGGCCTGGTGTCGGTGGATATGAATACGCTTTTCTCGGATGAGATGGCCTACCGCCTGCGGGAGGGCTTCAAGGCTTTTGGGGCGAAAATGCGCGGCTACCTCACAAACGAGGCGCAGATTGTAGGCGTGGAGAGCCGTACCTCCTCCCCTGTCCGGATCCCGCGGGACCGCGAGACGCTGGAGCACGTGCAAGTAAAGCGCTTTTTCCCGTGCGGCGAAGGGGCCGGGTACGCAGGCGGCATCGTGTCGGCGGCGATGGACGGCGAACGCTGCGCCGAAATGGCCGCGTCGAAAGCCGGCGTACGTATACAGGACTAAGCAAATAGTGTTCTCTCACTTAGTACCGGCTGTTTTAGCGTGAGGCGCTATCAGCGCCCTTCAAACTATTTTAAATAAGCAGGAGTACAAGGAATGGTATTTCATGTTGAACTGAAGAATTTTATATATGAAGAAGACAGTTGTATTAGGCGCTACCGATAACCCCACACGCTATGCTTACAGAGCCGTGCAAAGGCTGCAGCAGCATGGGCACGAGGTGGTGCCGGTAGGTATAAAAAATGCATCGGTGGGCGGCAAAAAAATCATCACGGATCAATCGGAGGTGATCGAGGACGTGGACACGGTAACGCTTTATGTAGGGCCACAGAATCAGCCTTCCTGGTATGATTACATCATCAACCTGAAACCCAAACGCATCATCTTTAACCCGGGTACCGAAAACCGCGAACTGGAGCAATTGGCTACTGATGCCAACATCGAGACGCTGCACCACTGTACCCTGGTCATGCTGGCATCGGACAGCTATTAATTTTTTTTATACGCGACCAAACTTAGGGTTTGTCCTTGCGTATAATCCATTATAAAGCAGATGGCATTAGTTGTCTATGCTAATCAAGAAGGGACCTCTAAAAAGGGTCCCTTCTTTCTTTTAGAGCACTATTGAAACAGCCCGCGCATACTTTCAGATAAAGTATGCGCGGGCTGTTTATGCTATCATTCACTTGATTTAGTACTGCTGTTCGGACGGTGCTTCCTCCGGCTCTTCCTCTTCCATCAGGTGGCGCATGGTGGCTGCCAGTGTACTGTCTGGCAGGATGCCTGAAGTGGTAGCCTGGAGCTTGTTCATCATTCCGGACACAACGCGCATTTCTCCTTTCATCAGGGCTTTATACCCATCTTTAGCCACTTGCTCAGGTTCTGAGAGTGTGCCATTAGCAGCACGGGTATGCGATGCGTCTGCCCTTCTGAAGAACATGGTGTTGCTCGCACCGGGGCATAAAGCGGTAACGGTGATATTGGTGGATTGCAGTTCATTAGACAGCGCTTCGGAGAAAGAAAGCATAAATGCCTTCGTCGCCCCGTAAATTGCCATTAGCGGCGAAGGCATAAACGATACGAGCGAAGCCAGGTTAAGGATTTTGCCCTCGTTGCGCTCTCTCATGTGTTTCAGGAAAAGCTTGGTAAGCGTAACCGGGGTGTTGATGTTGAGCTGAATGATCGCCTGCTCACGTTCGAGGTCGGTTTCGTAAAAATACCCGTGCGCCCCGGCTCCGGCATTGTTCACCAGCACATCCACTGTAATACCGCTTTTCTTCACCTCCTCATACACTTCCTTGGCGGCATCAGGCAGTGTCAGGTCGGCGGTGATCACGCATACATACTCCAACCGATGCTCGTCCTGCAGGCTGTGTCCTAACTTCCGGAGGCGGTCGGTGCTGCGCGCCACTAAAATCAGGTTATACCCATCCTGGGCGAAGAGTTTCGCGAACTCCATTCCAAAGCCATTGGAAGCTCCGGTAATCAGAACGGTTTTGCCTTTATTTTCTTCTCTGTTGTTTTCTTCTCTCATTGTTCTCATAGGTTAAGTAGTAGGTAAGGACAGCTTTTGCCACTGTCCCTATTCTTTTACAAGCTTACCAGAGTTTTGGTTACTCAGTAACTTTCCCCTTACCAGGGTTTGAGAACTTATGAGAACAAGGCAAGTGGGCTAGCTTTCACGGCGAAGCACCTCTAACGGCGGATTGTTGAGGATGCTGCGGCTGTTGAGCATGCCGATAACGACCGTGAGGGCAGTGATACCCAGGAAGACCGGAAGCAGCGGCCAAAGATCAGGCACAAACACCACCTCGAAGCTGAACACTGCCAGTGCCCAACTCGCGGCCACGGCCAGGATCATTCCAGTGCCCGACGCCAAGGCGCCCAGGAGCAGATACTCATACGCATTGATCTGTAAGATCTGCTTGCGGCTGGCACCCAAGGTACGGAGGAGCACGCTTTCCTGCACCCGCTGAAACTTGCTGACGTTCACGGAGCCGATGAGTACCAGCAGCCCGGTGATGATGCTAAAAAGGGCCATGAACTGTATCACAAAGGAAATCTTGCCCAGAATATCATCCAGGGTTTGCAGTATCAGGTTCAGGTCGATGGCGGACACATTGGGAAACTGCCGCACCATGGCTTGCTGGAAACTGGCCGATTGGGCATCGTTTTGCGTGCGCGTCATAAGCACATGAAACTGGGGCGCATCCTCCAGCACTCCCTTCGGGAAAAGAACCAGGAAATTGCTCTGTACCCTGTTCCATTCCACTTCACGCAGGTGCGCGACCACCGTAGGCACCAGGGCGCCCTGTACGTTGAAGATCAGGGTATCCCCCAATGCTACTTTCAGCCGTTCCGCATACCGGTCCTCCAAAGAAATCGGTATGGCGCCGTCGGCAAGAGCGGCCGTGCCTTTCCAGGTCCCTGCCACACCTTCTTCAGAGTCGATCAGGGTGTCTCGGTACGTGACGCGATACTCCCTGGTAAAACTCCAGTCAGGTATACCCAGCGTCGTGTCCTTCCTGACATCGGCTGCCGTGAGCCCATTCATTTCCTCTAGCCGCATGGTCACCACGGGCACCAGTTGCAAGACCGGTAAGCCTTGCTGCTGCGTCATTTTGGCCACTTCGTCCCGCTGGGAGTTCTGGATGTCGAACAGCACCAGGTTGGGCTGGTTCTCGCTTCCCGCAATCGCCACCTCACTCAACAGCAGTCGTTGCATCAGGAACAAGGTAGCGATAAGCGTAGCGCCCAGGCCGATAGAGACTGTCAGGAGCAAGGTCTGGTTGTTAGGCCGGTACAGGTTAGCAAGGCTCTGACGCCAGACATACCCCCAGTTAGTCGGGAAGAACTTCCGGACGAGCCGCATCATCAGGTGCGCAATAAAGGCTAGCACCACAAAGCCAGCCAACACACCGCCAGTAAACGAAAGCGCCCGCAACCAGGTGCCCAGCTGCATGTAGGCAAACAGGAAAATGAACGTGAGAATCAATCCGTACACTACCCAGCGCAGCTTGTCAGGTTGTTTGGACACATGCTCTATACCCGCCCGCAGGGTAATCAACGGCGATATGTTGCGGATGCTGAGGAGTGGCAGCAGGGCAAACAGCACCGACACAATCAGGCCAATGCCTATGCCTTGCAAAATCGCCAGCCACGACACAGCCACGGTTACCTCCACTGGCAAGAAGCTTTGGAAGAGTTGCGGCAGGTATAACTGAATCAGGCTACCGAGGATGGCCCCGATGATGGAACCCAGTAAACCCATCGCCGCCACCTGGAAAAGGTAAATCAGGAAAGCCTGTGTGCCGCTTACCCCCAGGCAGCGCAAGATGCCGATGGTGGTGAGTTTCTCGCGGATGTAGACATGCACCGCACTGGCCACACCCACACAGCCCAGCAGCAGCGCTACAAAACCCACCAAGGCCAGAAATCGGGCAAGGTTCGCATATGCCTCCCCGGTGCTTTCCTTGCGGCTCTGCACCGTGTCGAACCCAAAGCCGGCTTCCTCAAACCGCGGCTCCAGCTTCTCAACCAGCTTGTCGGCATCCGTGGCGGCGGGTAATTTATAGTAATGGTAATAGCTGATCCGGCTTCCCTTTTGCAGCAAACCTGTTTCTTCGAGGTATTGACGGGGTATATAAACGGCGGGCGCAATGGTAGCCGTCATGGCTGACTGACCGGGTATTTTATTCAGCGCCCCGACTATCTCAAAGGTTAGTTTCCCTATTTTAATGGAGTCTCCCGGCTGGGTATTGTACTGCAGCAGCAGCGTGTTGTCGACTAAGGCTTTCCGTCCGCCGGCACGGAAGGTGGCGCTGGCGGCCTGGGGTTCGGACTCGATCTCGCCGTAATACGGGAAACCGCCCTGCTCCAGGGCCCGCACCTGCACCAGCCGGGTCCCCTGCGAAGCCTTAAACACCACCATCGACGCAAACCGCACTTCATCCGACCTTTCGCCACCTACAGCAAGGGAATCCAGCAGTTTCTGCATGGGCGGCTCAATCTCCTTGTTGCTCGCCACCACCAGGTCAGCCCCGATCAGCGACTTAGCCTGGTTGTTGATATCAGCCTTCAGGTTGTCGGAGAAAGAGTTGATTGCCACCAAGGCAGCTATACCCAGCACAATGGACGACAAGAAAAGCGCCAGCCTTCCGCGGTTGCGACGGCTGTCGCGCCAGGCCATTTTCAGGAGCCAGTTTACATCAAGCTTTGCTTGGGGTATAAAGTCGGGTGTAGGTTCAGACACAGCGATGGGCTAGGTTAAAAGAATACGAATGAAGTGGATGTTACTAGTGTAGGGGTGTATGGCCATTGGTGCGCTTCAGCACTTTACAGGCCCTCTGCGCGATCCACGGGGTGCGGTGCGCCGGTATCCGCGACCAGAGTGCCGCCTTTGATGCGGATGATGCGCTGTGTCTTTTCGGCTAGTTCCAGGTCATGCGTTACAAGCACTAGCGTGGTGCCGGACGCACGGTTCAGGTCAAAAAGCAACTGCTCTACTTTTTCGCCTGTTTCCTCGTCCAGGTTACCGGTAGGCTCATCTGCAAACAAAATAGAAGGCCGGTTTGAGAAAGCACGGGCCAGCGAAACGCGCTGCTGCTCCCCACCCGACAATTGCGTTGGGTAATGGTCAAACCTGTCAGCCAGCCCTACCCGCTCCAGTAACTCCATGGCTTGTCGCTGCACGTTCCGCTCCCCACGCAGCTCCAAAGGCACCATCACGTTCTCCAGGGCCGTCAGCGTCGGGATCAGCTGGAAATTCTGGAAAATAAAGCCCACGTACTGATTGCGCACCTGTGCCCGCGCGTCTTCAGAGAGATGGTCAAGCTTCACGCCATTTAAGGTCACAGAACCGGAACTGGCCCGGTCGAGCCCGGCACAAAGCCCGAGCAAGGTGGTTTTGCCTGAGCCGGAAGGCCCCACAATGGAGCAGGTATCGCCTGCCTGCAACGAAAAGCTGATGTCCTGCAGCACCGTTAACTGTCGGTCGCCGCTGTTGTAGGTTTTTTGTAAATCCTGTATATCGAGAATAATTGACACGCTGAGAAGTTTCTATATTTGTCCTGAGAAAACGGGTAGCTAGTACAAACCCGTGCAATACCGTTAAACCAAATAACTCATACACCACGTTAATAGTTTTTGAGTTATCCCTATAAATTTAGCAAACAGAGCCAGATTAGAATGACAAACCATAAATTAATGCTGATTATTTTGGCCCTCGCACTGACCGTGGGTGGATGCGGCGAAGTGGAGCAGGCCAAGGACATTGCCAGCCAGGAGGTGACCGATGATCAGAAAGAGAACAATGCCCAGGCTGCAGAAGAAAGAGTCAAGACGATTCTTTTCTTCGGGAACAGCCTGACAGCAGGGTATGGATTAGAGCCTGAGCAGGCTTTTCCGGCACTTATACAGGAGCGCATCGACTCGCTGGACCTGCCTTATAAAGTGATAAACGCCGGGGTGAGCGGCGAGACCACAGCAGGCGGAAAAGGCCGGATTGATTGGCTACTGAAGCAGCCCATTGATGTGTTTGTGCTTGAACTCGGGGCCAACGATGGCTTGCGGGGCATCAAAACGGAGGAGACTTACAGCAACCTGAAGACGATCATCCAGAAAGTGCGCCGCAAAAACCCTGATGTGCAGGTAGTGCTTGCCGGAATGCAGATTCCGCCGAGTATGGGACAGCAGTATACCCAGCAGTTTAAAGAAGTCTATACCCGCCTGGCCCAGGAAGAGCAGGTGGACCTTATCCCGTTTTTGCTGGAAGGAGTGGCGGGCAACCCGGAACTGAACCAGGGTGATGGCATCCACCCCACGGTAGAAGGCCAGAAAATTCTGACTGACAATGTTTGGGCGGTGCTGGACCCAATTTTGACGGCGCATAACCCGGCTGCAGAAAATTAATACAACCTTCCGTACTTGCTGCCGTTAGATAGAATGGCTAAAAGTTGAAAATAAAAAGAGCACAGATTCCATGAACGGAGTTTGTGCTCTTTTTTTGTGCCCCTGGGTAAACGAAAAAATGTTAGTTGCCAGAGCAACAGCATTTTATGTCGCATTTCTATGCCCTGCTGCGCTTAAACAAAATAATCGCTATTTTTACCTGGGTTATCCCTTGCCGACAAATAAGATGGGTTGGCAGGACGCATACCAAAATTTATTTTCTCCTCCAGGCAACCCATGCCTGTATACCGTGCATCTATAACACACAGCGCGAAAGCGACCCTGTTAACATTAACATCCCCGTATCTGACAAATTTGTACGCAGCGTGACCGAAGCAGAACTGATTACCGGATGCCAAAAGGCAGACAGCAAGGCGCAGAAGCTGCTTTACGAGCGGTTTGCCGGCCCCATGTACGGGGTATGCCTTCGGTACCTGAAAAACGAGATGGACGCAGAGGAGGCTTTGCTGAACGGGTTCATGAAGATCTACCAGCATGTTGGCAGGTTCGAGGGAAAAGGCAGCTTTGAGGGTTGGGTACGGCGCATCATGGTAAATGAGGCGCTGGGGTTTTTGCGAAAAAAGGAGCCGATGCACTTCTCCGTGGATGATGCCTTTTTACAGATCCCCGGTGGAGGAACTGCCGATCAGGAATTATCTGAGAACGAGCTGCTGAATCTGCTAAAGACCTTGCCCGCTGGTTACCGTGCTGTTTTTAACCTGTATGCCATTGAGGGTTACAGCCATAAGGAGATAGCGGAGATGATGCACATTACCGAAGGCACCTCGAAGTCGCAGTTAAGCAAGGCCCGGACCATGTTGCAGCGCCGGCTAAGCGGACAGGAAGTTATAGATGCATAAAATGTGAAGATGAATATGAGACCAGAAGATATAGATAAGTTATTCAAGGAGCGCCTGGGCAACACATCCCCCACACCTCCTGCGGACCTATGGAACAAGCTGCAGGAAAAAATGCAGGCGCCCGCGCCGGATGAGGGAGCAAAGCTACTGCCATTCCAGCCTGCCCAGGGAGATCACCGAAAAACCACCTGGCTATATTCCTCTTTGGCAGCAGCCGTATCGCTGGTGCTTTCTGTGGGCATTGTGTTCTATAACCTTCAGACGGGCACACCGGAATTGAACGAAGCGCTAACCAAACAGAACCCTGCACTGGAACTGGAAGAAAAGCCCACTCCTGCCAGCCCTGAAACAATAACTTCACCTGCTACAGAAGAGGCATTACTAGCAGAGACCGAAAAAGAATCTGAAAATAAGTCTGACCTGCAGGCAACCGTAGCGCCCGTTACTCCATCTAAAGAAACAAAGGCACCGACCGAGGCATTGGCAGCAGTAAAGCAGAAGCCAACACCGACACAGCCTAAGGCACGCAAAGGGGCTTTGGCGATACATACCCAACCGGCTGCTCTGGCCTCAACTGTTTCAGGCAAACAAAACCTGAAGCCTGAGCCGAGGCCTGCAGCGACAGCTACCGCAGTGGCTAAAGCCGATGTAAGCCTGAGCGCGGCCCCGGTTGAGATCACCATCATCCGGTCAGCGGCACCGGGGGAAAACGCGCAGGAAGTTGCCGTGGCGAGTGCGGAACCAGGCAATAAGCGCCAACTGGCAAAAAACATATTCAAGCAGGTGCGCAACCTGGCTACCGGCCAGGAGGTAGAGCTCTCCGAAATAGGTATAAAAGCCGATAAAGTGGCTTTAAATACGCAAATAGGCAATAAGAATTACTCAAAAGTTATCAACCTCTAATACCTCTAAAATTATGAAACGATTATTTCTACTGCTTGGCATCTGCCTGGCAACGGCTACCGGTACGTTCGCATCAAACGGACCAACAATTGGTCAGCGCCTCCAACCCGAACAGGATACGATTGTGATCAAGATGGCCAACGGTGCCAAAATGATCCTCCAACTCCAGAACATCGAGCAGCTGAAAGCCTTCCAGAACTATAGCCTGGACTCTTTGATGCGCGAACTGAACACCTACGTGGCTCGCGTAGACAAAATGGAAAAGACAGGGGACGGCCCCAAGGATATGACTGTGACATTTAACACCTCTAAGTCAAAGGACGGAAAAACGGAGCAGGTCACAGTAACGGTGCAGGAAAACGAACAGCAGACGCAAACAGGAGAAGTGAAAAAGGAACGCCACGAAATCCGGATCAACAAAAAATTTAAGATCGATGTGGAGATTGAGGAAGAGAACGGCAACACGAAGGTGAACGTGGACATGCCCACCAAAACCCAACGCGACTCCATCCAGCACAAGCGACACGAAGAAGAATATAAAGCTACCAGATTTGGGTTTGATGTGGACCTCGGTTTGAATGCCTTCACCGATAAAGGCACTGTGGACCTGCGCCCGGGTGGCTCCCGGTATGTTAGCCTGAACTGGCGCTTAAAGTCCCGGGTGGGTGGCAAAAAGAGTCCTTTCAACCTGGTATCGGGGCTTGAGTTTGCCTTCAACAACTATATGTTTGATGATAATGTAATACTGGAGGAAGTAGGCAACACGACGGTTTTCAGAGAGGTGGAGGGTGTCAACTTCGAGAAGTCAAAGTTAACGCAGTCTTCTGTGAACCTGCCGCTGATGGCCACCCTGGAGTTTGACCGTGATAACGGAAAAGACGGCTTCACGATTGGCGCCGGCCCCTTTGTAGGCTACCGCCTGGGCAGCCATACCAAACAGAAGTATGAGCTGGAAGGGCGCACGGAGAAAGACAAGACGCGCGACTCCTTTAACCTGACTGATTTCCAGTATGGCCTGGAGGGCGTGGTAGGATACGGCGGCGTAAACTTGTTTGCCAAGTACAACATGAACGACCTGTTCAAAGAAAACCGCGGGCTGCAAACCAGCGTGGTGAGTTTCGGATTCAGGTTGATGTACTAAGCAGTTCAGTTGAACCTAAAACAAAAGCGAGGAACCTGATTGGGTTCCTCGCTTTTGTTTTAGATACTTTAAGAAGCCTGCCTTCTGAAGTTGTCGATGATGATGGCCGTAGCCGTAGCCACGTTCAAGGACTCTGCCTGACCAAAGGCCGGGATTTTGATGAGTTGATTCACCTGAGCGGCCACCTCGGGCCGAATGCCGTTCGCCTCGTTGCCCAGCACCACAATGCCCTCGGGTTTTAACTGCATGGCATGAAGGTTTTCGCCGGCCAGCGAGGCTCCGTAAATCTTCGTATTAGCGTTATGCTGCTGCAGCCACACAGGCAGGTCGGTGTAGTGCACCTGCACGCGCGTGAAAGAACCCATCGAGGCCGCTATCGTTTTAGGGTTGTAGAAATCTGCGCAGGTTTCAGAACAAACGATCTTGGAGATGCCATACCAGTCGGCAATGCGAACAATGGTGCCCAGGTTACCGGGGTCGCGGATATCGTCCAGGGCAATCATAAAATCGTGCGGGTGGCATTGCAAGGGAGGCAAAGGGCGCATGCGCGCCACAGCCAGGGCCGCGTTATTGCTCGAGAAGGTGCCCGCTTTCACCAGTTCCTCTTCGCCAACGATGTCAAAGGCAAGGCCTTGCGGCAGGCTTTGGCTGTGCTGCCGGTAAAAATCACCGGTCATGAACACGTACTCTACCTCGAAATCTGCCTGCAGCAGTTCAATTACGCTCTTGGCTCCTTCCACCACAAATGCCTTGTGTTGGCTGCGGTATTTTTTTATTTGCAGGGATTTAATATACTTTACAACTGCTTTAGACAACATAAGTAGGCTATACGTTTGAAACCACGATTATACATATCTGTTCTGGCATTTACAACGGTGTGCCTGCAGGGCTGCATTACGACCCGCTACCTGGCCGAGGATGATAAGCTGCTGGTGGGCATTAAACCCGAAGGCCTTGAACTTGTAGAGCCCACTGCCATACAGGCACTTTACCAGCAGGACCCGAACCGCATCGTGCTTGCTTCCACGCCCTACCTGGCCCTGTACAACTTCGGTAAAAAGTTTTATGATCCGGCTAAAATTCAGGAGCGGATCGAGAAACAGCGGCTGAAAAAAAACCGCAAAATCGCGGAAGCCGGCACCGACTCCGTCCGGGTGCAACGCCTCCGGGCCAAGTTCGATAACCGGATTGACCGCCTCCAGGAAAGTAAAAAGGAAGGCAATTTCCTGATGAAGATTGGCGAGCCACCGGCCATCTATGATTCTCTGCAGATGCAGCGTACCATGGAGCAGGTTGACATTTACCTCAATTCCAAAGGTTTTTTTAACCATCAAGCAAGCTATACCAAAGAAGTCAAGAAAGACAAACTGGTATACATTACCATTAACATCGACGAGCACGAGCCATACCGCTACAGCGACTTCAGCTATGGTATACCTGACACGGCGGTGCTGAATCTGGTGAAGTCGGCCGCTGAACGCTCGCTGCTGCAGCTAGGCGACAGGTATGACGAAGACAAGCTGTCTGGGGAGCGGGACCGCTTGTATAGCCTGATGAAAAATAACGGGTATTATGACTTTGCCCGCGCCTACATCGAGTTTGAAGTAGACACCACCTATGCCGGTAAAACCGCTCAGGTAAAAACGCTGATCCAAAACCCCGACCAAGGGCAGCAACACCCGCAGTATACCCTGCAAAACGTATATATGAAAACAGATGCTGACCGCTTCGGCATCCCCCGCGACACAGTAACGTTCGACGGCATCAACTACCTGGCCTACAAGCATCGCTTAGCCCCACCTATACTCGACAAAAAAGTGGATATTTACCCGGGGCAGCGATATAGCCAGCTCCGCACCTCCACCACGCAACGGAAGCTGTCGGACCTGGACGTGTTTCAGTTCAACAACATCCTTTACAATAAAGTCGGCACGGATTCCACATACCTGCTGAATGCGTACATTAATGCCGTGCCTGCCAAGAAGTTTCAGGAGACCCTGGAGCTGGGTTTGAATTTCACTGAGCGTACGCCAGGGCCGTTTTCGAGCGTCAGGCTGCGGGTCAGGAACCTGTTTGGTGGTGCCGAGAACCTGGACATCGGCTTACGGGGTGGCATCGAGGGCCAGATCAGTATCGACGACAACAACCGCACCGTGCTCATCAGGGAAGTGGGCGGCGATGTGGCGCTTTCTTTCCCTGTTATCCTGTTCCCTTTCTCAAATAAGAACTTCCTCTCGTCGTACAGCCCGCGCACCCGGATTTATACCGGCTATACCAACAGCGACCGCCAGCAGTACGTGCGCACCAATTATGAACTGGGCCTGGACTACATCTGGCAGGTCACACGCAACCCGCTCAGGCCACCCGTTATGCAGTTCATCCTGTCGCCCGTGAACCTGAACGTGGTGCAGGGCGAAATTCTGGACCGCAATTTTGAGCGAAACCTGATCGCCAACAGCGAGGGCAGTCGCTCCCTGATCGAGAGTTTTTCGGATGGTATCATCTCCTTCATTGGCTTTAACTTTATCTACAATACCAACGACTTTACCCAAACCCGCGATGCGCGCTATTTCAGGGGCTTAGTTGAGGTCGGGGGATTGAGCAAGGAGTTGGGGCTGGACCTGAGCAATAACAAATTACAGACCTTCCAGTATTTCCGTATCAACCCTGATTACCGCCGTTACATTCCGCTGGGTGGCTCCCGCTTTTTCGTGTACCGCTTGAATGCGGGGGTGGCCGCACCCATCTTCGATTCGCAGGTGCTGCCCTATGAGAAGCACTTTTTTGCCGGTGGCGCCAGCAGCGTGCGGGCCTGGCAGTCGCGCCGTTTGGGCTTGGGCTCCTACGCCTCTGTCAACGCCGTCGAGAATACCGAACCGTATGACGTAGACATTACCCGCGACTATGAACTGGAGCAACCCGGCGAGGTGCTGGTGGAGGCGAACATAGAGTACAGGTTCAACATCTTCAGCTTTTTAAACGGGGCTTTATTTGTGGATGCAGGAAATGTATGGCTGTTAAGGCCTGACGCAAACAGGCCGCGTGCCAATTTTGAGTTTGACCGGTTTTACAGGGAACTAGCAGTAGGCACCGGATTTGGCATCCGCATGGACCTTTCCGTGCTCATCCTCCGCTTCGACCTGGCCACCAAGGTGTATGATCCCGCAGGTTTCCAGGGAGATAAGTTTATACTCAACAATTTCAATTTTGCTGATTTTTTCACCCGGAACAACCAAAGCACCTTGCAGATAGGGATAGGCTATCCGTTCTAAGCTTAGAGCAGGTATAAAAAAAGCAGAGGTGGCCGCATGATAACGGCCACCTCTGCTTTTTTTATACGGTCGAGTCCGGTTAGTACTCGAGCAGATTCTTAATTGCCCCGGTCACTTTGGTAGCATTGGGCAGCATCATTTTTTCCAGTTCTACATTGAGTGGTATAGCTGGGAGGTTCGCAGCGCCAAAGGTCTGTATCGGCGCATCGAGTTGCTGAAAGCAGTCTTTCGAAATCCGGCCAGCCAGAGATTCCGCGAAGGAGTTCATCAGCGGTTCCTCCGTCAGCACCAAGGCCTTTCCGTGGCGCACTACAGCGGCTTTCACGGTATCATAATCCAATGGGTTGAGCGTGCGCAGGTCCACGATCTCTATAGAACCCGGGAATTGCCTGGCAGCTGTTTTCGCCCAGTATACCCCCATGCCGTAGGTGATGACAGCCAGGCTATTGCCCCTCCTGATTTCCTGCTCATCGGCGTGCTGCACAATGTTAGCTTTGCCGAGTGGCAGGATATACGCCTCGTCTGGCTCGGGCATTTTGGCGTCTTCTGTGCCCGGCACCTTCGACCAGTAAATGCCTTTGTGCTCGAGCATCACCACCGGGTTCGGGTCCAGGAAAGCAGCTTTCATCAGTCCCTTCATATCAGCGGCATTGCTCGGGAACACGACCTTTATACCCCGGATGTTGAGGAGTGAGGATTCGATACTGCCAGAGTGATAGGGCCCGCCCCCACCATACGCCCCAATAGGGACACGGATTACGGATTGCACCGGGAACTGTCCGTTAGAAAGGTAACAGCTTTTAGACAACTCCTCCACCAATTGGTTTATACCGGGCCATATATAATCGGCAAACTGAATCTCCACGATGGCTTTCGCCCCAATTGCCGACATACCCGCCGTGGATCCAATGATATAGGCTTCCTGAATTGGCGTGTTGAACACACGGGCATCACCGTATTTTTTGGCCAGCAATGCCGCCTCACGGAATACTCCGCCTAACTCACCGCCCACATCTTGGCCATAGAACAGGGCCTCCGGGTAGGTGCGCAAAATATCGTCCACGGCATGCAGCGCGGCATCCACCATGGTTACTTTCTCGGCTCCGGCAGGCTGGCGTTCTCCTTGCTCAGCCGTAACTGGTGTGGGAGCGAACTCGTGCAAATCGAAAGTTTCAGGGTCGGGTGACGGGGCGGCCAGGGCCTTCTCATAATCCTCGGCTACCGTGTCACGCGCTTCCCGTTCCAGCGCATTTATTTCGGCCTCACTCACATCAGCATCCAGCAGGGTTTGGCGAAGTTGCGGGATCGGGTCATCCACCTGCTGCTCTTCCAGGTTGGTGCCACGGTACCACTCGCGGCGCACGCCGGAGGTATGATGGCCCAGCAGGGGCACTTTGGCGTGCACCAGCACCGGGCGGCGCACTTTGCGGGCATAGTCAAATGCAACCCGCATGCCTTCGAACGACTCCACAAAATCAGCACCGTTTACGCGCAAACGCTCCATCCCTTTAAAGCCGCCCGCATACTCATAGGCATCCATGGCGCGCATCTCGCGGCCTGTGGCAGAAATCCCCCAGTCGTTGTCCTGGATCAGGTAAACGATCGGCAGGCCTTTCAGCACCGCCATTTGGAACGCCTCGGCCACCTCACCCTCTGTCACCGAACCATCGCCCAGTGAGCAGAGCACAACAGGCTTTTCATCATTTCCCAGCAGCCCCTGCCCTTCCAGATAGGCAATGGCGTGGGCCATGCCCGTGGCCGGAATGGCTTGCATGCCGGTGGCAGAGCTTTGGTGCGGTATGGTCGGGAAGCCCTCGCGCTTCAGGGATGGGTGCCCGTAATACGTGCGCCCGCCCGAGAAAGGGTCGTCGGCTTTGGCCATCAGCTGCAACATCAACTCATACGGCTCCAACCCAATACCCAG
Source organism: Pontibacter sp. CAU 1760 (assembly GCF_054482735.1). Taxonomy (NCBI): domain Bacteria; kingdom Pseudomonadati; phylum Bacteroidota; class Cytophagia; order Cytophagales; family Hymenobacteraceae; genus Pontibacter; species Pontibacter sp. CAU 1760. The sequence goes on along the minus strand of NZ_JBTLRL010000004.1, from coordinate 328,068 downwards.
CAGCATCGAATCGTCGCGGTAGTACAGGGAGGCATAATCGAAGGGCTGTAACTGGAAAGCTGCGGCTAGTTGAATGGCCTCGTGGCCACGCGAGGTGCTGTGCACATACTTGCTGCAAACAGCCTTGTTCTCTTCGTAAGTGTCTGCCAGGGTTTTGGCAGTTAGCATCAGCCGATACGCTTTTTTTAACAGATCAACGTGCAGCTTCGTAGCCGCCATAGTCTCTTTAGGCATAGCATTCAAAAGGTTTGCAACAAGGTACGAATTTAGGTCTTGGAAGTAAAATGTGCCCACAGGCTCGGTAGTGCCACTATAATTAGGTAATTTTGCGACATTGAAAGCCGGGATTTCGGGTTTGTAAACAGAACAATAACAGTTGCGGCTGTTTGTTCAGAAGATGGCAATATTTTAACTGATTGCCCGCGATAATTTTTTTCAAAAGAGCACCGTTCCTTTTCAAGAATGTTCAAAGACAAAGTAGAGGCGTTCATGCGCCAGTTTCAACAAGACCTGATTCAAGCCCTGGAGGCCTGCGATGGCGGTGCCACGTTTAAAGCCGATGCATGGGAACACGAAGGCGGCGGCGGGGGCATTTCCTGCATCATCGAGAAGGGGGCAGTGCTGGAAAAGGGAGGCGTAAACTTCTCCGCCGTGCAGGGCGAGCTCTCCCCTGCTTTCCTGAAGATGCTGCAAATGCCCGACCCGGCCTATGTGGCTACCGGCGTGTCAGTGGTGATGCACCCGCATAGCCCGATGGTGCCGATCACGCACATGAACGTAAGGTATTTTGAGGCGGGCAATGGGCAGGCATGGTTTGGGGGCGGCATCGACCTGACGCCTATTTACCTTAACCTGGAGCAGGCCAAGGCTTTCCATACCCAAATGAAGGCTGTCTGCGACAAGCACCATCCCGCCTATTATGCCGAGTTTAAAAAATGGGCTGATGATTATTTTTATAACGAGCACCGGGAGGAAACCCGCGGCGTGGGCGGCATCTTCTTCGACCGTTTAACCGAAACCGATGAAATTAGCCTGGAGGAGCGTTTTGCCTTTGTGCAGGATGTGGCCTATGCTTTTATACCTTTTTATACCAGCATCATCAACCAAAACCGCGACCTGCCTTATGGGGAGCGCGAAAAGCAGTGGCAGCTGTTGCGCCGGGGCCGCTATGTGGAATTCAACCTGGTGTATGACCGCGGCACGAAGTTCGGCCTGCTAACCAAAGGGCGCATCGAGTCTATCCTGATGAGCCTGCCGACAAATGCCTCGTGGCTATATAACTTTGTTCCGGAGGCGGGCAGTCCGGAGGAGCAGATGCAGGCCTACCTAAAAAAAGACATCGACTGGATAAACGCACAGTAGCGCACCATGGAGGAACTAGATCAACTGGACCAGGATGTTTTCCTGTACCTGAACGGGATGCACAGTCCGGCTTGGGACAGGGTGATGGTGCTGGTCTCTGACAAATACTTCTGGATACCCTTCTACGCCCTGCTGATCGGGTACCTGGTATGGCGCTACCGGCGCCAGAGCATCCCGATGCTGCTGTTGGCGGTGCTGGCTATTGGCCTGGCTGATTTCGTGGCCTCCGGTATGTTCAAGCCTTACTTTGCGCGCCTGCGCCCCTGCCACGACCCCGCGCTTTCTGCGGCCATAAACATTGTGAAAGGCTGTGGCGGAAAGTTTGGCTTTATGTCCTCGCACGCCTCCACGGGATTTGCGTTGGCCGTTTTCTTTAACCTGATCTTGGCTGACCGCTACCTCATTTTCAAGATCGTGCTGGTTGCCTGGGCCGTGGTGGTGTCTTATAGCCGCATCTACTTGGGCGTGCATTACCCCGGTGACACGATTGCGGGCGCTTTACTGGGTTCCTCGTTGGCTTATGGCTGCGCCCTCGGGTACAACTTCCTGTTGAACAAATACCCCTCGCTCGTGCGTTAAACCTTTACAGGGACTCGCTGTTCTTGCTGAAACCACAAGCGCCTATTTTGCCACGTCTTTCCTTCTCTTTTTTGATACTCCTTTTGCTTTGTGCGGTTGGGTCCTCCTTCGCGCAGCGCAGCTACGTGCTCTCAGGCAGGGTAACGGATGCGGTGTCCGGGCAGGGCCTGGCCGGGGCTGCCATTGGCTTGCGGCAGTATAACCTGGGAGCCACCACCGACGCCAAGGGATACTTTTCCTTCACTGCCCCGGCAGGCGCATATACCCTTGGGGTTTCCTACATCGGGTATACCCCACAGCAGCGCCTCATCGAGTTGTACAGCGACTCGCAACTTAACATAATGCTTGCACCGGCATCCTACCAGGTGCAGGAGGTAGAAGTGAAAACCACCCGCCAGCCCCCTATTACCGAAACCGCTACGCTGGGCCAACTGGAGTTGCCCATGGAGACCATCAAGACGCTGCCTGTGCTGTTTGGTGAGGTGGATATTCTCAAAACGGTGCAGTTGCTGCCGGGCGTGCAGTCGGGTGGCGAAGGGAATACCGGCTTTTATGTGCGGGGAGGCGGTAGTGACCAGAACCTGGTGCTCCTGGACAAAGCTACTATCTATAACCCGGGCCATCTTTTCAACTTCTTCTCCGTGTTTAACAGCGATGCCATCGAAAATACTACCTTGACCAAGGGTAGCATGCCAGCACGGTATGGCGGGCGGCTTTCTTCGGTGCTGGACATTGAGGGCAAGGATGGCGATACACAGGGTTTTCGGGCAGACGGCGGCATTGGGTTGATCTCTTCCCGGTTAACGGTGCAAGGGCCCTTGGCACAGGATAAAGCCTCTTTTATACTTTCTGGTCGCCGAACCTATATTGATGCACTGCTAAATCCTTTCCTGAAAAATACAGACCAGGGCGGCGTGCCTTACCGCTTCTACGATCTAAACGGCAAGCTGCAATATCACCTTTCTCCCCGGGACGAACTCTCGCTGAGCGGGTATTATGGCCGCGATATCGGAAACCTCAAACTGTCTGACGGCCGGTTTACATCCAAGTTTTTTTGGGGCAACGCCACTGCCACTGCCTTGTGGCGGCACCAGTTCAACGACAACTGGACGATGGACGTGAGCGGGGTGCTGAGCAAGTATACCTTTGAGTTTAACTGGGATTATGGCGGCTATGAGACCATCCTGCAAACAGGTGTCCGGGATTATACCTCTCAAGTGGATTTCAAGCACAAGCTGCATCCAAATCACAATTTGCAGTATGGCGTGCAGTATACTTACAACATGCTGCGGCCTCGTACCGGCGAGGCGATTGGCGAAGATGGCGAGAACTTTGGGACCACGCGGGTTTTGCCCAAATTCGGCCACGCGTCCGCCATTTATGTTTCCGACGACTGGAGCATTACACCCAGCCTGCTTTTGAGCCTGGGCTTTCGGAACAGCTTTTTCACTCAGGTTGGGCCTTTCAACTTATATAGCTATAACCCGGATGAAACGGTGGCTGACTCTGTGGTGTATGGCAACGGAGAAGCCGTGAAAAGCTTCAGCGCACCGGAGCCGCGCATTTCCGTGCGGTACCTGCTTTCCGGCCAGTCCTCCCTCAAAGCCGGGTTTACCCGTTCAGCGCAATACCTGCATTTGGTGTCGAATGCCTATACCACGCTGCCGCTTGATGTATGGGTGCCTAGTTCGGCGATTGTGGAGCCACAGCGTGCCACGCAATTTGCCCTGGGTTATTTTCAGAGCTTCGCAAAAAACCAGTATGAGGGTTCGGTAGAGGTATATTACAAAGACCTCGAAAACCAATTGGAGTACCGCCAGGGCTACTCGCCTGGCCCCAGTAACCGCGACCTGGAGTATGAGTTTGTGAGCGGAAACGGCACCTCTTATGGGGCTGAGTTCTTTCTCCGTAAAAACTACGGCGACTTCCAGGGTTGGATCGGGTATACCCTTTCCAAAACCACACGCCAGTTTCCGGACCTCAACAACGGAAACAAGTTCCCGGCTCGCTTCGACCGGCGGCACGACCTGTCTATTGTGGGCAGTTACCACCAAAACGAGCGCTGGACGTTTGGAGGCAGTTATGTGCTGGGAACCGGGCAGGCCACTACCCTACCGGTGCGCCGGTATTACCTGGAAGGCACCGTGAATTACCAGTATGGCAGCCGAAACAGTTTCAGGATGCAACCGACGCACCGCCTGGACCTAGCTGCCACCTTAACCGGGAAAAAATCGGAACACATCTCCTCGAGCTGGACCTTCTCAGTGTACAATGTCTACGGCCGCCGCAACCCTTTCCTGTATTACGTGGACAGCGAGGGCAGCCCTGACGGACAAAACTTTAAGCTGCAGGCTAAAAAGGTCTCCATCATACCTTTCCCCTTGCCTTCTGTCACCTGGAATTTTAGCTGGAAATGAAAAGTGCTTTCATACGATATTGCCTGGCACTATTGCTGCTGCTCACCCTTAGCCGCTGCGAACAGGACCTGACCATCGATTTGCCTGCCGGCAAGGAGTTGCTGGTGGTAGAAGGACATATGGAACAGGGCCATCCGCCTTTGGTCATGCTGACCCGCTCGGTACCGGTCTTCTCGGATGCCTCACTGGCTGCGTTGGAGAATAGCTTTGTGCATGGCGCGCGCATAACTGTTACCTCTCACGGAAAAAGTTACCCTTTGTGGGAGGTGCCCTCCGCTGAGTTCTCGGAAGAGTTACGGCAAGCCGTTAGCCTGCAGTTGGGTATACCCATCGCTAGTCTGCGAAATCCTGAGATATTTCAGGTTTATGTGTATACCACAACAGAACTCACCGGCGAGCTTGGTAATAGCTACCGGTTGGAAATTCAGCACCAGGGGCAAGAGCTTTCGGCTGTCACCACCATCCCGCAGTTAAACCCCATCGACTCGCTCTGGTACCTGCCGCACCCCGACCCCAAACAGGATAGCCTGAAAATACTGCACTACCGCTATGTGGACCCCGATACATTGGGCAACAGCATCCGCTATTTTACAAAGCGCAACAGCGAGCCCTTCTATGCGGGCCTTTTCAGTTCGGTGTTTAATGATGAGTTAGTGAACGGCAAAACCATTTCCTTCCCGCTGGACCGGGGAGAACCCAAAAACCAACGCGAAGTAGACCTGGAAAAGTACAGCTATTTTGGAGTAGGCGATACGGTAACCGTGCGCTGGGCCGCTATCGACATACCGCATTACCGCTTTTGGTATACCCTGGAGAACGAGCAGAACAGCAACGGCAGCCCGATCGGCACCCCCAACATCACTCAGTCCAACATCAAGGGAGGATTGGGCATTTGGGGTGGGTATGGCGTGTCATACCACCGAATTATTATCAAGTGAAGCAGTGTTAGAAGCACGTGAATCAAAGGGCATGCAGTTCCTGCGGATTAACTTTTACCCAGCAGCCTCGCCACGTACTTGCCGATGATATCGAACTCCAGGTTCACCGTATTGCCGGGCTTCACGTGTTGCAGATTGGTGTGTTCGTAGGTATAGGGGATAATGGCCACCGAAAAACGGTCATCATGTGAGTTCACGACAGTCAGGCTGATGCCGTTGATGCAAATAGAGCCCTTCTCTACGGTGACATTCCCTTTCGTAGCGTCATACTTAAAAGTGAAGACCCAGCTGCCGTTCTCATCCTCCACAGATTCGCAAATCCCGGTTTGGTCTACATGGCCCTGCACCACATGCCCGTCGAAGCGGCCATTGGCTTGCATGCAGCGCTCTAAGTTCACGACATCCCCTTCCTTCAGGTTGTTCAGGTTCGTCTTCTGCAGTGTTTCGTCGATGGCAGTAACGGTATAAGTATCGCCATTTATACCCACCACCGTCAGGCACACCCCATTATGGGCCACGCTTTGGTCTATCTTTAACTCGTTGGTAAATGAGGAGGTAAGAGTAAAGTGCTTGTTAGTGTTTTCTTCCCGTATGGCGGTCACGCGACCCAGTGTTTCTATAATCCCTGTGAACATATTCTGTGTTTTTAATCCAATGCCTTGTGCGGTAATAAGCCACAACGCACACTTGTGTTTCTGAGAATGGCAAATTAACAGCTTTTGGCATCATAAGTTCAGCTATATTTTTTAAAGTTTAAATCGTGCGGAAAGGCGAAATTCTAAGCTGAGATGATTATTTTCGCAAACTTACATTGTTAGAGCAGGTTTTAGCACGCATAAAGCTTCATTTTTAAAACGAAAAAAACAGATGCAGACAGACTCGTACAGACACAAGGGCATGCGCCGCGCTTTGGTTAAGGTGTTGCAGGAGAAAGGAATCCGTGACCCGCGCGTGTTAAATGCCATCGATGTTGTGCCGCGTCATTTCTTTTTCGAAAAAGCGTTCCTGGAGCAAGCCTACCAGGATAAAGCCTTCCCCATTGGCGAAGGGCAAACCATTTCGCAGCCCTATACTGTTGCCTTCCAGACAGAGCTGCTGCAGTTGAAGCCCTCGGACAAAGTGCTGGAGATTGGCACCGGCTCGGGTTACCAATGCTCTGTGCTTCTGCAACTAACGCCGCACGTGTACACCATCGAGTATAACCGACCGCTGTACGAGAAAGCAGTGATGTACTTTAAAAAGCAGAGCCTCCACCCCCATACCTTTCACGGCGATGGCTCCGAGGGTTTACCGGCTTATGCCCCATACGATAAGATAATAGTTACCGCAGGTGCGCCCGGCGTGCCCAAAACCCTGGTGCGGCAACTTAATGTGGGAGGTTCTTTGGTGATCCCCGTGGGGGATGAGAAAAGCCAGACAATGCTGCGCATTAACCGGGTGGCCGAGAACGAGTTTACCAGGGAGGAATTTCATGAGTTCAAGTTCGTGCCTTTGCTGGGCAAATCAGGTTGGGATAATTTGATGTAGTATCGGCTGGGATTGCGCTCGTTGGCCCGAATTGCCGTGGAAGTACGGTCCTTTATTTTCTGCTTACCGGAAAGGAGCGTATCTTTGAAGCTTCAATACACCATCATTTAAATGCGCAAAACTAAAAAAGTACAAGACTCTTACGTGATCATGACGGAGCTGGTGTTGCCTAACGACACCAATACCCTGCACAACCTGATGGGTGGCCGCATGATGCACTGGATGGATATCGTTTCCGCCATCTCGGCACAAAAACACTCTAACCGTATTGTCGTAACGGCTTCCGTAGACAATGTGTCGTTCTCTGAAAGCATCAAGCTTGGCAACGTGGTGACGCTGGAAGCAAAGGTTACCCGCGCATTCAATTCCTCTATGGAAGTACACATTGTGGTATTTGCCGAGGACATCCCGAGCGGCAAGAAAGTCATGTCGAATCAGGCCTTTTTCACGTTCGTGGCCGTAGACCAGCTGGGCAACCCGATTGATGTACCGGAGGCTGTACCTGAAACCGAGGAAGAAGTTAAGTTATACGAAGGGGCTTTGCGTCGTCGGCAGTTGCGCCTGGTTTTGGCGGGCCGTATGAAACCGAGCGAGGCCAATGAGCTAAAGTCAATTTTCGAGATAAAAGAAGACGCCAAAGGTATAACGGAATAATATGGCAGGGCTGCAGGCAGATAGCATGAACGAGGAACTTCTGAGGAACCTCTTCACCGAAACGATTTACGTGGTTGCGGGTGAAAGCCATACCCCCACTTCGTTGCCCTCATCCGCGCAAGCAGAAGAACCAATCGCTACTGCTGTGAATGCGCCCAAAGCGGTGCCTGCTACGAAGAACCTCATCACAGACCATAAGCCAATAGATACGCCGGTTATTCCCCATGCACCGGCACCCGTTAAAAAACCAGCGGCACCAGGCAAGATTGATATAAGCGGTACGAACGACAAAGGTATTGTGGTGCTGGTAACCATCACGCCCGAAGCGTTTGCGCAGCTCCCACAACTTGGGTTCCTGCAGAAGATTTTGGGGGCAATCGGACTGAAGCCGACAGATGTCGCCTACGTGAACAATGTTTCCGGCGAGATTGCCAGGTTTGAAGAGTTGCGCCAGGAACTGCAGGTGAGTTATATCATCAGCTTTGCTAGCCGCATCGACACCGACCTGCCACACGACAAGTTTACGCTATACCACCCGGTCATGCTGGGCGATGTGCCGATTGTCTTCTCGCATGCGCTGGCGAAACTGGAGCACGATGTGGAGCAAAAGAAACTGCTCTGGAATGCCCTGCAGCAAGTGTTCTTTTAAGTTAAGACCTGACTCTGTTTCATAACAAAAGAGGCTCTTTCTGAAGGGAAAGAGCCTCTTTTGTGCTTCTGATATAATCGCGTTGCGGGCTAGTTAAGCAGTGAAGCCAGCTTTTGTTCCAGGTCCTCACCTCTCAAACCTTTGGCAACTATTTTGCCTTGCGGGTCGATAAGCACTGTTTGCGGAATAGCGGAGACATTATAGAGTTGCGCCGCGCTGCTCTGCCAGCCCTGTAAATCGGATACGTGTGGCCAGGTCAAGCCGTCTTTCTCAATGGCCTGCACCCATTTGTCTTTCGATTGGTCCAGGGATACACCAAAGATCTCAAAGCCAGCCCCCTTGTTCTTGTAGGCATTGTACATCTTCACCACGTTCGGGTTTTCCTTGCGGCAAGGCGTGCACCAGCTGGCCCAGAAATCAATCAACACGTATTTGCCTCGCAACGAAGACAGTTTTTTGGTTCCCCCGTCAGGGGTTGGCAGCGCGATATCCGGCGCTGTTTGTCCGATGGCTGTGCTCTTGAAAGGCTCCAGCCGGTTCTGAAGCATGGTGGTATACTTCGACGAAGGCAGCGTTGTGCTGAAAACCGTGGCCATGCTGTCGGCAAAGGCAAAATCGTTGTTCGGGTCGATCAGGCTGGCTGTACCGAAAGCGCTTACCACGGAGTTTGGGTGTTTGGCCAGAAAGTCCTTAACCTGGTTTTGCAGGTTCTGGTAAGCGCCACGGGCTTCTTCCGCTTCCTGTACTTTCCCCTCCTGCATTGCTTTGCTGAACTTTTGCTCTAGTTCGGCCTGCTGCTGGCGGGTGTCACTCACGATCTTGTTTAACTCCAGAAACAGCTTCGTGTCCTCGGAGCCTTCCACGGTGGCCGACGAGTTCAGGTTTTTGGCATCTGCCTCCAATTGAATCTTGCCTTGGTCTACCACCAGCATGATACCGTTCTGCTGATCGGTGGCGATGCGGTAGAACGTCGGCTCCGTCACTGCGCCTTCAAACTTGAACGTGCCATCCGCCGCTATCTGTGCCGTGTCGCGGGCAATAAACTGTGCTTCACCCATCTCATACAAATAAATCGGCCCTGCCGTGGCATTGGACAGTTTACCCTGAATGGTATAGTTGTCGCCGCTGTTGCTGGCAGTCATGTCGTTGCCCTGGCAACCAGCCAGTAGGCTTAGCGTTGAGGCAAAGAAGGCAATGTTCATTCGTTTCATAAAATCAGGTTTATGCGTTCAGGCTTTCGCGGAGCAGCTTATTCGCTATTTTAGGGTCAGCCTTGCCTTTGGTTTTCTTCATGATCTCTCCCATGAACATACCAACCAGCGATTGCTTCCCTGCTTTATACTCCGCTACTTTCGCCGGGTTTTCGGCTACTACCGCTTTCACGATTTCGGCCAGTTCATCAGCATTCGAATCCTGAAGCAGGTTCTGCTCTTCGGCAACCTGTAGCGCAGTTTTTGAAGGCTGGTCCAGTAGCACAGGGTATAGCTTTTTGGCTGCCACCGAGTGGCTTACTTTATTCTCATCTACTAAAGCGATTACCTGGGCAATTTGTTCCGGCTGCAGCGGGAAGTCCTTGATATGTAATTGCAGTTCGTTGAGGTACGACTTCACAGGGCCCATCATCCAGTTAGATGCGGCCTTGTAATTTTTAGTGTGTTTGCAGAGTTCCTCAAAGTAAAGCGCAATTTCCTTGGCGTCTGTCAACACGGCGGCATCATATTCCGGTAAACCATACTCCCCTACAAAACGGGCATAGAGCTCCTGCGGGAGGCTGGGCATCCCGGCCTTGATCTTATCCAGCCAATCCTGCTCGATGATCAAAGGTGGCAGATCGGGCTCCGGGAAATAACGGTAATCGTTCATGGATTCCTTGGAGCGCTGCGAAGAGGTGAGGCCCGTGTTGGCATCATACCCGCGTGTTTCACCTTCCACCTTCTCCCCGCTTTCCAGGATCATGATCTGGCGCTCGATCTCGTGCTCAATGGCACGCTGCACGTTGCGGAAGGAGTTCATGTTCTTCACCTCCACCTTGGTGCCATATATCGTAGAGCCTTTCAGCATCACCGATACGTTGGCATCGCAGCGCAAAGAGCCTTCCTCCATGTTGCCGTCGCAAATTTCAAGGTAGCGCACCAGGCGACGAACCTCGGTCAGGAAGTTATATGCTTCCACAGAATCTCGGATGTCCGGCTCGGATACAATTTCGATCAAAGGCACACCGGCACGGTTCAGGTCTACTAGCGTCTCGATTTCGCCGGGCAGGTGCATTGACTTACCGGCGTCTTCCTCCATGTGGATGCGGGTAATCCCGATGCGCTTGTCTTCGCCATCCTCGTTTTTCACCGTTAGGTGGCCATGCGTACAAACGGGCGTTTTGTCCTGGGTGATCTGGTAGCCTTTCGGAAGATCGGGGTAGAAATAATTCTTGCGGGCATACAGGTTGTAGCGCGTAATGTCGCAGTTCGTAGCCAGGCCCATTTTCACGGCCATTTCCACTACCTTCTTGTTCACGCGCGGCAAGGTGCCCGGGTGGCCAAGCGTAATTGCGCTTACGTTGGTGTTCGGCAGCATACCGTATTCCGTGGAGTCGGCAGCATAGGCCTTGCTCTCCGTTAACATCTGCGCGTGTACTTCTAAACCAATTACGGCCTGATACTTCTCTCTTATTTCTATATCCATCTGTCTTTTACAGATTAAGCGTTCAACGTCTTCTTAACTAATTCCAGTGCTTTTTGCGGCACCGCCTGCAAGCCAGAGGCCTCTTTACCGCCGGCAGTGGCATAGAACGGCTGTCCGCCGCCGCCGCCTTTTATCTCTTTGGCGAGTTCGCGCACCAGTTGGCTGGCGTTCAGTTTTTTGTCGGCCACCAGGTTATCCGACAGCATCACCGCAATCTGCGGCTTTCCGTCTACCTCCGCTGCCAAAACCAACACCAGGTTGTCTACCACCTGCCGCAGGTCGAAGGCCAGCTTTTTAAGGTGGTCGGCATTGCCCACAGCAACAGTATCGGCCACAAAGTTCACACCGTCCAGCACCTGTACCTGCCTGGCCAGGTGATCTTTCAGAGTAGATAGTTCTTTTAACTCAAACTGCTCTAGTTGCTTTTGAAGTGCCTTGTTGTCGTCCTGCAGTTTCTGCACAGCGCCAGACAGGTTGCTTTGCGTTCCGATCGCTTCGCGCACTGCATGGAGCTCGTTCAGCTGCTGCTGCACGTATTCTTCCGCCACCGTGGCTGTTACCGCCTCGATACGGCGCACGCCGGCAGCCACGGAGCTTTCCGAAACAATTTTAAAGTAGCCGATCTCTCCGGTATTGTATACATGCGTTCCGCCGCATAATTCCACAGAGTGCTCCCGGTCAAAGGAGATCACGCGAACAAACTCCCCGTACTTCTCGCCAAACAAAGCCGTCGCGCCCATCTCTTTGGCTTCGGCAATCGGGGTGTTGCGTTGCTCATCCAGCGGGATACACTGTCGGATGCGCTCGTTTACGATGTGCTCTACTTCCCGCAACTGTGCTTCTTCCACCTTCGAGAAGTGCGAAAAATCAAAACGCAGCAGTTTCTCGCTTACCAAAGAGCCGCGCTGCTGCACATGGTCGCCTAATACCTTTCGTAAGGCAGCGTGTAACAGGTGGGTGGCCGAATGGTTTTTGCGTATAAAGTTACGGCGTTCCAGGTCAATCTGGCTTTTGAAACCCGCTTCCACGTTTTGCGGCAGCTTGGCCACGATATGCAAAATCAGGTCGTTCTCCTTTTTGGTATCCAGCACCTCTACCTGCTCCGTAGCAGAAATCAGGTAGCCGTTGTCGCCCACCTGGCCGCCACTTTCTGCATAAAACGGAGTCTGGTCGAGCACCAGGTGGTATTCGCTCTTGCTTTTGGTCTTCACCTGGCGGTAGCGCACGATGTGAGAGTCTGCCACTTCGCAGTCATACCCCACAAACTCATTTACCACATCCGGTTGCAGCACCACCCAGTCGGTTTGCTCGGTGGCAGAGGCGTTGCGGGAGCGGTTCTTCTGCTGTTCCATCTCGGCGGAGAAGCCAGCCTCGTCCACCTTCAGGCCTTTCTCACGGGCGATGAGTGCGGTTAAGTCCAGCGGGAAGCCAAACGTATCGTACAATTCGAAAGCAGTTTTGCCGTCGATGGTATTGCTGTTCGCTTTAAATCTGTCCTCCAGCGCGTCCAGGCGCTTCAGGCCGTTTTCCAGGGTGCGTAGGAAAGCGTTTTCTTCTTCCTCGATCACGCGCTGCACAAAGCTCAGCTGCTGCTTCAGTTCCGGGAAAACATGCTCCATCTGGTCTGCCAGCACAGCGGCCAGCTTGTAGAGGAATGGTTTCTTGAAGTCGAGGAAGGTAAAGCCGTAACGTACAGCACGTCGCAGGATGCGGCGAATCACATAGCCGGCTTTGTTGTTAGACGGCAGTTGTCCGTCGGTGATGGTAAAGGCAATCGCACGGATATGGTCTGACATCACGCGAATGGCGATGTCCGTTTTTTCGTTCTCGCCATACGTGACACCCGCTTCCTTAGCGATAAATTGAATAAGTGGCTGGAAAACGTCGGTATCGTAGTTCGAGCGTTTGCCTTGTATGGCCATGCACAAACGCTCGAAGCCCATACCAGTATCTACGTGCTGTGCAGGCAGTTTTACCAGTGAGCCATCGGCCAGACGGTTAAACTCCATGAACACGTTGTTCCAGATCTCCACGACCTGCGGATGGTCGTTGTTTACAAGGTCCTTACCCGGCACCTGCGCGATCTCCTCCTCGGTGCGCAAGTCAATATGGATTTCAGAGCAAGGGCCACACGGACCAGTATCGCCCATCTCCCAGAAGTTGTCTTTCTTTGAGCCGTACAGGATGCGGTCTTCTGAGATCATGGTTTTCCAGATCTCGTAGGCATCCTGGTCTTTCTCCAGGTTATCTTTTTGGTCGCCCTCAAACACAGACACGTAGAGCCTTTCTTTAGGCAGTTGGTATACCTCCGTCAGCAGTTCCCAGGCCCACTGCAGCGCTTCCTTCTTAAAGTAATCGCCGAACGACCAGTTGCCCAGCATCTCAAACATGGTATGGTGGTAGGTGTCGTAGCCTACTTCCTCCAGGTCGTTATGCTTGCCACTTACGCGCAAACATTTCTGCGTATCGGCCACACGCTTGTAGGGGGCCGGTTTGTTACCCAGAAAGTAGTCTTTGAAGGGTGCCATACCCGCATTGATAAACATCAAGGTCGGGTCGTCTTTCACGACAAGCGGTGCAGAAGGCACTACCTGGTGTTGTTTAGAAGCGAAGAAGTCGAAAAACTTCTGCCTGATTTCAGCTGAATTCATGTATGAGTATTAAGCCTTTATATATTGCGTGCTATACTTGTTGTTTAATAACAAAAAATATCGAATTTTTGTCTGTCAGAACCCCGCTCACGCAGCGCCATCTGATAGTCACAATAGAGGCAAAAGTAGCATATTTTGAGCGTAATGAGTAGTGTCTGCTTCAAAATTACTAACAGGGAGGCCTTAAATATAGCAGATTAATTATGCCTTATAAAGAAAGAGAGATCGAAAAGCAGTACTATACCATCGGTGAGGTGGCCGCGCAGTTTGACGTTGCCCCTTCCCTGATCCGGTTCTGGGAAACAGAGTTTGAGCAACTCAAGCCTAAAAAGAATAAGAAAGGTAACCGCCAATACACTCCTAAGGATATCGAAACTCTCCGTACGGTGTACCACCTTGTGAAAGAGCGCGGCTATACTATACAAGGGGCAAAGGAGGTGCTCAAAAACAAGTCTGTACAGACAAAGGACAAGATAGAGATCATCGAGTCTCTGGAGAAGGTAAAGGCCTTTTTGCAAGGAATTAAAAGCCAGCTGAATACAAAAGAGTAAGTTAGCCGTATGTGGGCGGTATGGAAGATGACCAGCGACTGTATGAAGTTGCCCTTACACGGCTGCCCGGTGTAGGTCCGCAGCTTACGCGCCAATTGGTGAGTTATTGCGGTTCACCTCAGAACGTATTTGCCTGCCCGTCCGGGAAACTCTTAAAGATACCGGGCATTGGGCCGGGAATAGCCAAAGGCATTTTAGATGGGGCCAAAAACACGCTGCTAGAAGCAGAAGCCTTGTTGCGGAAAGCGGAAGAGCAGGAAGTCGAGTTGCTCTTTTATACCTCTCCCCGCTTCCCGGACCGCCTTAAGCAATTGCCCGATGCCCCCACGCTGCTTTATTACCGCGGCAACGCCAACCTAAATCATCCCCGCATCATCAGTATCGTGGGCACCCGCCAGGTTACCTCCTATGGGCAAACGGTTACGGAGCGTATTGTGGAGGATTTAAAAGCGCATAACGTAATGGTGGTGAGCGGTTTGGCCTATGGCATTGACATCATCACTCACAGAGCAGCGCTGCAGGCAGGCTTACCCACAATTGGCGTAATGGCCAGTGGCCCGGATATAATTTACCCCGCCGTACACCGCAAATATGCCGAGCGCATGCTGCAGCAAGGCGGGCTATTAACGGAGAACATTTTCGGGACAAAACCAGACGCCCCCCGATTCCCGGCCCGCAACCGCATCATCGCGGGAATGGCTGACTGCACGCTGGTGGTGGAGGCCACTTTAAAAAGCGGCACCCTGATTACCGCTAACCTGGCCCACAGCTACGACAAGGAAGTGATGGCTGTACCGGGCAATATCAACTCTCCCTCTTCGGAAGGGCCCAATCACCTGATCAGATCCCTGAAAGCAGCCGCTTATACCACTATAACCGACTTGGTGGAGTTAATGAACTGGGACCTACAAGATGAAGCCGTGGCAAGAAACAAAGCCAGGACGCCCGTTTTTGATGCAACAGATTATACCCCCGATGAATTGAAAGTATTGCGGGTGCTGCAACAAATCAAAGAAGAACAAATGGACAACCTGAGCTGGAAATCGCAGATGCCGGTAAGTCTTTTGGCCTCTGTGCTTTTAAGCCTGGAGTTTAAAGGGATCATCAAGGCTATGCCCGGTAAAAAGTTCGGCCTGATCGGCTAAACAGTGATTGGGTGATGACTGGGATGCTCTAAAGACTGTGCTTTCGGTCAGCGATCACTTTGTCGAAATCCCACTCCACCCGGGCTTTGAATTCCTGCTGACGCACATCACAGTTATCCAGTTTGGCGCATACGGAGCATGAGTTCGGGATGCAGGGATCTGTGTGAATGAAGAACTCTACGTTGGTCGCGATTTTCTCCCGAACCACCCTGCCCACTGCCTCTACCTCGTCATGGGCTTCCTTCACGTTCAGGTACCAGGGCACGGTCAGGTGGCAGTCGATGTGCAGCGTGGTGCCGTACTTGATCACGCGTAGGTTATGAATGTCGATCCAGTTTTCGCGGCGGTTCTCATTGAGCACCTGCACGATCTCCTTCAGCAATTCGTAGTCTGCCTCATCCATTATGCCGGCCACTGACGACCGCAGAATGCGCGCGCCCGTCACGCAGATGATCCCGCCAAACAGCACGGCGACCACACTATCAATCCAGACCAGGCCGGTAAAGTAAATGAGCGCAAGGCCGAGCAGGATGCCCGCTGTGGAGTAGGCATCCGAAATCAGGTGCTTACCGCCCGCCAACAGCACCATCGACTTTGACTTAGCACCTTTTTGCGTGGTGATATAGCCCGTAATGTAGTTAATGAGGCCAGAGCCGGCAATCAGCAGCATACCAAGGTCCAGCTGTTGCAGCGGAACGGGGTCGTAGAGGTTATAGAGCGACTTTAAGATAATGATACCGCCCGCAATCAGAATGAGAGACCCTTCTAGTGTGGCAGCAATGAATTCTATTTTGCCGTGGCCGTAAGGGTGGTTTTCGTCCCGGGGACGAGCTGAAATGATCAGGCTATACAGCGAAAAGCCGCCCGCTACCACATTAATGATCGACTCGAGGGCATCGGTGAGGATGGCATTGGAGTTGGTCAGAAAGAAGGCCACGAACTTGGCCAGCAGCAGCAGTACTCCTACCAACACCACCGTTACCTGTAGCCTTATCTGTTCGTTTTGCTTTTTTATACGTCCTAACACGTTGCCTACCTGCTGCTTTTAAATCCACCTGAAAACCCTGTTTGCCGAACCGGCACCATAAGAGGGCTACAAAGGTAACATTTTAGGGTATGAATCTCTAAGAAAATCAAACCAGCGCTTACTTAAAAGCCAGGCAATCGTCCAGAAGCCATGTATAGCGAGGGGAAGAGTTTACCGGGTTTATACCAGCATGTCGCTTAAGTCCAGCCAGTTTGGGTTCATGGACTCGATCAGGCGATGCATGGAATCCTGGCCACTGCTCAGTATATCCTTTTCGCGCTTCTTGGCGATTTCCTCCACGTTGTAATGCTCGTAGTAGATCAGCCTTTGCAGGCCTGGCGCGGCGGCAGAATCAGCTTCTTTTATCTGATGTTGTAAATCCTGGGTGGTGCCTACTTTTAGGGCGTCATGCGGATGGTTTCCTAAAATGTAAACAAAGTAATTTGCCGGATTTGTCTGCATGATCTCGTGAGTTAATAGTTGAACATGATAACGGAGAGCTTGCGGTAATCTGCTGTTTGTCCCTGATTAAAAACGCCTGCTCCTGCTGCTTATTGCCGAAACGTATGTGAACCGAAGCAAGTTGTACCCGTGCACAAATTTGACCCTTAGGATTCCAACTGGTTTATACATGCCCCGCTCGTTAGCCCATACTCCTCTTTGTATCCTGCGTTAAAGCATCTAAACCTCCTGAAGACAAAATGGCATTGAGCCCAAAACTTTTGGCGGTTCTGGATAAGAGCTACGCCCCGAAAGAACGGTATGACCAGAAATTCCTGGGCAAGGACATCACTTTTGTGACAGACGCATATGGCGACCCTGCCACTTTATTTATCGGAAAAAGGCGGGCGGATGGCAGCATAGCCGGCGAGCGTTATGTACGGCGTGTGGTGCGTGACCCTGCGAGCCAGGTTATCCAGAAAAGCCACTGGGAAAATAAAGGCAAAGTGAGCCGAGGCTAGAGTTTAAATCTCCTCCAGGTCAAAGTCTTTTCCTTTGCCATACCTGATCAACTCATTCAGCAGGTAGCGGTCCAATGTGAGCAGGTCCTTTACGTTGTAGGCGCCCTCTTCGGGCATGTCAAGCACTTCAAAGTCGAAGGTCTCGCCATAATTGGTTAGCCTGTATTTTTTGCCTTTGCGGAGATTGTCAAGAGAGATAGCCATAGGGTGTCAGGCATGCTAGCGTTAAGTTCGAATAGGTGGTACGAGACCGATTTGCAAAGTAGCTAATATAAAACGAGAAAAGCCTGCTCCATCTGGGCAGGCTTTTCTAAAAATAATATAGCGGGTGATGCTTACTTGATCATTTTAGCAGACAAGAAAACTGTTCCGGAGGCAACCCTGGCAACCAGCATGCCGCTTGCAGCCCCTGAAACAGGTATCGTCAGGGTGCCGCTTCGCTTATCCAAGCTAATCTGCTTGTTGATGTAGGTGCGGCCTTTAATGTCGGAGAGCACTACATGCACTGGCAAGTCTGGGTTAAGGTTATTGTAACGAATCTCCAGGTTGTTGGTGGCTTTATTCAGGTAAATACTGCTGAACTGGGCTGCCTGCGCCACTTGCTCCACCGCTACCACTTTCGAGAAAGCGTATGAGCCATCGAAGTCAACCTGCTTCAGGCGGTAGAAAACCACAGGGGCAGCTACAGTGGCGAAATCGCTGTCGAGGCATTTGTAGCGGGAAGTAGTACTGGCATTGCCCTTGCCTGTTACCTGGTTCACGATGTCCCAAAGCTTGCCGTCTTCCGAACGCTGCACTTCGAAGTGGCTGTTGTTCGTTTCAGAAGCAGTAGCCCAGGAAAGCTCTGCATCGCCCGTTTGGTTTAAGACGGCCGAGAAGCTGATCAGCTCCACCGGTAGCGGCGCCGGCTCTGAGCCCGCCGCATACGTAGAGGGTGTCGGCTTCTCATCGGCCAAAGGAGCTGTTACACTACTCTGTGTTACCGACGTACTGCCAAATTTAACCCCTGATAAATTGTCAGCCGACTGGCTTAAGCCTGAGCGGTTGCCTCCAAGAGTAGTTACGCCTGTTGAAGATGCACGTATACCGCTACTTGAAGCTGCGCTAAAAGATGCATTAAATTGATCGACGCTTGAGATTGTTAAGCTTTTCTCTACAGTATTAACAATAGTATTTGATCTCTTTTCGAAGTTTTCGCCATCAGCCGTTTTGTAAATTTTCAACTGGTTGTCAAATAGTAGGTCAGTAAATTCATCCACCATGTATTGGAAGGTAACAGCGGCATTCAGACCGTTATTTTCGGTTGTAGCAATCTGATAGCTTCTGTTAGCAAACTTAACCTTACCCTTTTTATCAAGTAATGTGCCGGTTCTTCTTGTAACATATGTTGTACCTCCTGCCTTTCCGTTAAATTTTACACTGATGCCAATTCCATTTATATCGTAAGTGAGGCCAGCGGCAGTGGTAGGAAGTTCGGTTTCGATTGTGCCTGATATAAACCCTTTGGAAAACTCTTCCTTATCTTCCACCAATATTGACCCTAAAATAGAGTTTGCGTTGCGCTGCAAGATAACCTTATAGGCTTTGGTATAAAGCACCCCTTCATCCATGTAAAGTCTTCTATCTACAGTAAGGTTACCAACCATACTAAGTTTGGCATCGGCACTTGCTTTAATATTAAGGATGCTTAGGGTACCTGCGGGAACTTGCATGATGCCGCTACCTATAAATGCCAATTCTGAATTGCCTCCCCCCTCAATAGTACCAGTTTCAGTTATCAAATCTTTTTCGATTGTTACCTTGTTGCCGTTTAGGTCAAATTTACCTCTCTTCAAATTAAGCGATACTGTGTTGATGAGATTCTGAGACAAAGTAACGGTAGTTGGATTATCAATAATTAGTAGTTGATCCACTTTTGCAGGTAGGCCGGTACCGGTTACCTGCGCTTTAGTGCCGTTATAAACGTAGAAAGCACCAGACTTGAAATTTCTGAAATCAGTGCGGATGGCCCCTGAATTCCCATTGGCACTAATACCTTCAGTATGGCCAATGGTGAGGGTAGCATTGGCATTGACGGTGAAGTTTGAGCCGGAGGCACCTGCAGCAGTGAAGATGATGTTATTACCCAGGTATAAAGCACTGTTTGAGGCGACATCGAAAGCGCTAGCCCCGGACAGCTGAATGTCAGAGGCAAGCTGCACTTTACGGCCTGCTTCAATGGCTACTTTCTGGATAGACCCTGCCGCAGCCATGCCTTTAGAAAAGCTAAAGTCTGTAACCTTATCCTGTGCTATTTGCTTGAAGTATAGCTCACGCTTTGTAGCCAGAGGGTTGAAGCTAGAGCCAGTTGGGGCTTCCAAGCTACCGTGTAGGTATAGCTGCTCATGGACCTGCAACGTACCCGAACTTATCAGGTCACCCAGTATTGTTGTCTTTTTTGCCAGTGATAAGCTTCCAGTATTGCGCGTTAGGGGACCGTTAACGGTTAGCTCGTCTCTAGACGTTACAGTACCGGCATTAAGCAGGTTTCCACTGATGGTAGCCGTTTTAGAAAGTGAGGCACTGGCACCGGCTGCAACGTCCATTTTGCCAGTAACCGTTAGTGCTCCACTAGCTGTTGAAGTTATTGTACCGCTATTAATGAGATCTCCGGTGATGGCAGTGGTAATAGTAGACTGCTGAAACTGACCACCAGACATGATTTTCAAGTCACCTGCAAATATTTTGAATTCTTCGTATTCGCTTGCCACAGGAGGTGCCATGTTTCCTTTATTAACCACGCCGCCAGATTGTATATAGTTATACATTGCTAAATGGAAGTCGCCGGCCGCGTTGTGGGTTATTCCGCCAGAAACATCCAGCATGTTGAAACCTGCTATAGCTGTTATTGGGCCGTTGCTCGTTATGCCGCCACTTGTCACGTAAGTGTATTTTGCCAGTGGGAAAGCACTCGATGTGCTGTTGTGCTGGATACCACCTGTAACTCTCAGCATGCTAAATGCATTCGGTGCCGTTACGGTGCCACTGTTAACCAGACCGCCGCTCGACACGGTAGTTTGCAGCGCCATCTGCAGTTGGGCACCAGCCAGGTTCTGTAAAGCACCTCCGAAAGTCATGGCGTCTCTTCCCGACACCGATCCGGCATTGGTCAATATGCCGCCGATAGTGGCGGTTTTAGGCAGCGCTACACTGGCTCCGTTTGCAACATCCAACTTACCAGATACTGTCAGGGCTCCGCTAGCTGAAGAGGTGATCGTGCCACTATTCAGGAGATCTCCGGTGACCGTTGTTGTAATGGTAGGCAACTGAAGCTGGGCACCAGCTGCGTTTTGCGTATTTCCCACTACAATCAATGTTTCAAAGTCACTGGTTGTTGCAAAAGGCTTCATGGTGCCTTTGTTCAAAAGTCCGCCGCTTTTAATATCTGTTTTCTCAGCTAATTGAAACGTTCCGGTACTGTTGTGAACTATTCCGCCCGTTACCTGCAGAAGTGTTGTGGCAGCTGAGGCTTGCATAGGGCCATTGCTTGTTATACCCCCACTCAGCACGGTGGTTTGTGTAGCCAGTGGGAATGTGCCGGTCGAAATGTGGTCAAGCTTCCCACCTAGGCTTAGGGTTGTAAAGCCACTGACAGCGCTAACGGAGCCGTTATTGATCAGGCTACCAGTTGTTGTGTTAGTGGTTTTGGCTAAGGTGAGGTTAGCACCAGTGGCATTGTCGATGTTGCCCGCTACACTTAAGGTTGCAAAGGTGCTTGCTGACAACGGAAGCATAGTTCCTTTGTTTGTAAGTCCGCCGCTCTTGATGGTGGTGCTATTGGCCAAGTGGAACATTCCATTACTGTTGTGAGCGATGCCGCCTGTCACATCCAAAAGGGTAAAGGAACCCGTGGCTGTCATGGGGCCATTGCTCGTTATACCGCCGCTCGATACGGTGGTTTGCGTGGCCAGCGGAAAAGTGTCTGTTGTGTTGTGCTGTATACCGCCTGTCACGTTTAGAACATTGAATGTGGTTGGTGCCGTCATAGGGCCATTGCTGATTATACCGCCGCTCGATACGGTGGTTTGTGTGGCCAGCGGAAAAGTGCCTAATGCATTGTGCTCAAGCTTGCCACCCACCGTTAACGTTGTAAAGCCGCTTACAGCGCTTACAGTGCCGTTATTGACAAAGCCGCCGGTTGTAGTGCTTTTAGCCAACTTAATGCTGGCACCTACAGCATTGTCTATATTACCCGTCACGCTTAGTGTTGCGAAGTCAGTTTCTGACACAGGAGACATAATCCCTTTATTTATTATACCACCGCTCGTAACAGTAGTATTTGAAGCCAGCGGGAAAGTGCCTGATGCATTGTGCTGTATACCTCCCGTCACTTTTAGCACACTGAATGTGGCTGGGGCTGTGATGGTACCGTTGTTGACCAGGCCGCCGCCCAATACCGTAGTTTGTGCAGCCAAAAGCATTTGAGCATTAGCTAAGTTTTGCAAAGCGCCACTCACTGTTAATTGATCTTTAACCGACAGCGAACCGGCATTACTCAAAGCGCCACTGATAGTAGCCGAAGGAAGCGAGGAGCTGGACCCGGCCACCAAATCCAATTTCCCTGTGATTGTAAGTGTTCCGCTACCTGTATGGGTTAAGGTGCCTGCATTGCTTAAATCACCGTTAAAGGTAATTGTCTTAGTGGGCAACTGCATCTGCGCACCTTCCATGTTTTGACTATTGCCTACTATGTAAAGTTCTTCGAATGAACTACCAGCTAAAGGCATCATATTACCCTTGTTAATTAACCCACCACTCTTGATATCTGTCTTTTTAGCCAGGTGAAATATTTTGTTACTGTTGTGAGTGATTCCACCTGTTACCTGCAGAAGGTTTGTAGCAGTTGAGGCTTGCACAGGGCCATGGCTTGTTATACCCCCACTCAGCACCGTAGTTTCTGTAGCCAATGGGAATGGGCTCGATGTATTATTATGTATGATACCGCCCGCAACTTTTAGCTCTTCAAGCCCTGATGGAGTTGTCAAGGTTCCGTTATTGACCAGGCCGCCATTTACATAGGTTATCTTGGCAAGCGGGAAAGCATTGCTTGTGCTATTGTGCTCCAATTTTCCGGAAATGTCGAGCAGATCGAAAGAACTAAGGAGCGTTATTGTGCCGGCGTTTGTAAAGTTACCACCTAAGCCGTTCAGACCTAACTTGATTTTTTTAGGAAGCTGAATCGTAGCTCCGTTTTCATTTGTGATATTCCCATCAACAGTCATATCACCGGTCACAACTAAGTTGCCGGTGTTCGTAATACTTCCTTTAACTGCCAATTTCCCATTGAACCTTGTATCGCACCTGTTCTCTATGATAAGGTTTTTCCCCACTACATAATCACACGAACCAATGTTCAGTTGTTTGTTATTAGTTGACCTGATCGTCAGATCGCCAGTAACTTTCAGGTCGCATCCTAAATCTAAATTAGGCCCCTGACCTGCTGAATTCCAGATAAAGTTTGCAAAGGTTTGCTTGATACCGCTAGGCAATTCAAGTCCGGCCCACTCTACTGTGGACCCTGTGCTCCAAATGGCTTTTGGAATGGCTGTTTTATTATTGCGCAAGATGTACTTAGATCCACTATTGAAGGTGATTAGAGCATCTGCATCAAAATTTGAGGTTACATGGATGTCGTTTGACACATCGATAAGGCCATCTACTCGTATTATGCCCTCTTTTCTAACGATTAGCTCGCCAAAC
Source organism: Pontibacter sp. CAU 1760 (assembly GCF_054482735.1). Taxonomy (NCBI): domain Bacteria; kingdom Pseudomonadati; phylum Bacteroidota; class Cytophagia; order Cytophagales; family Hymenobacteraceae; genus Pontibacter; species Pontibacter sp. CAU 1760. The sequence goes on along the minus strand of NZ_JBTLRL010000004.1, from coordinate 305,188 downwards.
TTAGACATTAACAGTGAGCCGGTAGATGGAATGGTCAATACACCATCTTTAAGTACCTCTAGTTTGTCATTCTGAGCATTTCCCAAGTTATAGGTACCAAACACCTTCAGGTTACCACCAGCAGCTATAGTGAATAATCCTGCCCCATTATCGTAGGCCTTCCCATTCAGTATATTGAAAGAACCTTGTAAAACAACTGTGCCTTCATTTTTCAGATTACCACCCAACCAATTTAGCGTCCCCGAGGTGTTTATTGTGAGGGTTCTTCCAGAACTGACTTTAGTTGTTCCGTTAAGGATTACCAACAAGTCTGTTGCTATGCTGTTTGATATAGTTTCATCACTATTCACTACAACTATTTTCTTTGGCTCCGAGAAAATATTACCGTTTAGAGAATACAGTATGTATGTATTTGTTCCTTGGGCTAGCTCTATGCTAGTTGCGGAAGCAGCCAGGGTTTCCTTATCCCACAACGCAATCCCAGTTAAAGGAGAACTAGGAAGCTCACTGGTAATACCTGATTTCCGCAGTATTATATGAGACGTAATGCCTGTACTTGGAGTGAAATATAGTACAGGCTTAGAGTTTTCCAGTCTCACCTCCAGCTTTGTAGGGGGCGATTGCGCAAATCCCTGCTGTGCCCTTGTCACTAAGAGCAAAAGTGCCAGGAGATGCAATAGTGGTAGTAGTTTCTTCATAATCAATCTATATAATATATAAATATATGTATTATGCTTTGCAAATATATAGATATGTTACGATTCTTTAATACGTGTAGTTACACATGCTGCTTAAATAGTGTAACATTGGAGTGAAAAAGTACTAGCACCAATAAATTATTAAATGGAAAAGTTATATATATACATTTGTATATAGCTTTTTAAATCTAATAAGACCATATCATGGAGTGGATTTTATGACTGACTGTACAATACAGTGCTTTCCTAAAAAAAAATTAAAAAAATTTCTCTTGCCAAGTAAATCTTTTGCTTTCCCTTTGAATTTTATGCCTTTCGCCCAACTTGTCAACTGATACTATGCTTAATAAGTGTCGAGTGGAGTGTCAATCGACAGACTTAATGTTAGCCTACAGAAATGCTTTCATTGATTTATCCTCACTCCTACCCTTACCTCCCTTAAACTAGCTGCTTATAACCACTTTGACATGTTTCAGTCTGCTAATGCTGTTTGTTTTGGAAACCAAAGATGCTTGGGATATACTTATTATAAACAGCAAGAGCCTGCACAATGGCAGGCTCTCGCTCATGAAGACTAACGTACTATAGTTTACCTGATCACCTTAGCAGCCAAAAACAGTTCACCAGATGCTACTTTAGCGGCCATTATTCCTTTAGCAGAGCTGTTCAGGGGTATGACCAATGTACCTGTAGGTGCATCTAGTTTATAGGGCGCATTTACCAACAAACGCCCTTTCAGGTCAGCTAACACCACGTGCATCGGTAAGCCGGGCGCCAGGTTTGCGTAGTGCACCTCCAGGTTTCCGGTACCTGGGTTAATGCTGATGCGACGAATGCCAGTGGCCCTTTCCTGCTGCTGTACCGCGATCACCTTTGAGAACGCATGGGTACCCTTAAAGTCAACCTGTTTCAGGCGATAATACACTACAGGAGCTGTAAGCTGATCGGCTTCTTTGTCTGTATAGCTATAGGCTTTAGTGGTATTGGAATTGCCGGCACCGGCTACGCGAACAACCTGCCTGAACTGGCGGCCATCTGCAGAACGCTCCACTTCGAAATGGCTGTTATCTGCTTCTGATGCGGTTGTCCAGTATAATTGCACCTCCCCTGCCGCCGTTAGCTTAGCCGTGAAACTTGCCAGCTCCACCGGAAAAGGGTTGATGGTTGGGTCGCCCGCTGTCCAGGTAGAGGACTGGGTAGTTACTGCCTGCTGTACCCGTGAGATCCCCTCAAAACCGGAAACCGCAGGCGTGTTATGCGTAGCGGCTGTTGCACTACCCAATATAGTACTAGAGCCGGGGGGTAGGCTTTGGGTGCTGCTCGCAGTGGTAGCACCGGTAAAGCTATTGATGTTGCTTAAAGTAACCGTGCGGGCATCTTTGTTTGCCACCGATCCTTTTACAAGTCTGTAATTAGTGCCGCCGTCTTCGGAGCGCAACAGGTTGAATTTGTCCTCGAAGTTTAAAAGCAAGGCCTTTATTTCGTGCTTCATGTACTTAAACACCAGTTTAGCATCCAAGCCTTCGCCTACGGTTGTCTTGATCTGGAAGGCGCGGTTTACAACAAGATCCTTCTCGGTCGGTGTAGTGCTGCCTGTATAGCGCACCAGTTGAGTCGTTCCGGCGGGGGTGCCGTTGTAGGTTATCTCCAGGCCGATGTTGCTGAAAGCATACACTTTGTTTATCTCGTTGGTGATGTGCTCTGTTTCTACCATTCCGATCACAAAGCCTTCATCTGCCTCGTCTTCATCTTCCGTCAGCGTTGCGGTAGGCAACAGCTTCACCCGGTTGCTATGGGTATACAGGATTCCCTTTTCCATATCCAGTTTGTCATGTATGGTCACGCTGCCGGAGAGGTCTACTTTCTTCTTTACTTTTATATAGAGTTGCTTGAGCGTAACAGCGGGTATCGTGATCGTCGCGTTCTCATCATCATTCACAACAAGCAGCTCAGACTGGTTGCTTCCTTTTAAGGTGCCAAAACCCTGCGTCATTTGTCCATTCAGGGTAAGCACCTTGTGGTTGAGGTTAAATTCTCCCTGATTCAGGCGAAGGAGCTTCGTGACCGTGGTGTGCTGCGTCAGGGTCACAGCGCTAGGGTTGTCGATGGTGAGGCTGCCTTCCATTTTAGCTGGCAGCCCATACCCTGTTATTTGTGGGCTCGTGCCGGCATAGGTGTAAAATGCCTTTGCCCCGTAGTTGCGGGTTGTGGTTCTGATCGCCCCGGCTTGCTCTGAGGCAGGCGCAATTCCCTGCGCATGGCCAATCTCCAGAGAGGCCCCGTCTTCCAGTATAAAATCATTATTGGTCGCGTTCAAAGCATTTCTCACCTCGTAGGTACCTAAGTTCAGGGTAGCTCCTCCCTTTACCTGCAGCTTTCCGCTTTTAGCTGCATTGCCTGCCAGTTCCAGGTCAGAGGCCAGGGAAATACTTCTGCCATTCTCGATCAGAATTTCTCCAATGGCGCTATTGGCCAAATTTGCTTCAGGTATACGCAAGCGTGATGCTTTGTTGAGCTGAGAGGTATTGGTGAAATGTATCTTGCTCCAGCTCACCGCACTCTTAAAACTCGCCTCGCCCTGATTTTCCAGGCTGCCCTCCAGGTACAGTTCGGCATTTGGCACGAGCGTACCTCTGTTAATCAAGTCGCCTTTCACTTTTACTACTTTAGGCAAAGCAAACTTATTCCTGCTGTTGTTTTCCAGCCGGCCGCCAATGTCCAGCAGGTCATAGTCACTGCTGCTATAGGGCGAGATCTCCCCAAAGTTGATCATGTTTCCGCCAGTGGTGGTTTTCTTAGGCAATAGCATGGCTGCGCCTGCCTTATTTTCCAGGCTTCCACGTACTTTCAACTCGTTCACCACGGTCAGGGAGCCGTTGTTGTTAATGCTGCCTGTGGTACTGGTCAATTTATCGTCGAAGGAAACCATTGCATTTGTGCCTATCACTAAATCGCCTCCTAACGTATAGTCGCAGCTACCCAGGGTAAGCAGTTTGCTATTTGTGTTTTGTACAATGAGCTTGCCGTTGGGCTTCAGGTCGCAGTTCAGGTTTAGGGGACCACCCTGGTCGCTAACATCCCAGATGAAGTTGGAGAACAATTGTTTGATGCCCGTAGGCATCCCGTTGTAGTACCAAGCCATGGTAGAACCATCGAGCCAGGTGGCTTTTGGTATTTTCAGATTCTTGCGGAGATGGAAAAAAGCGCCTGGTCCAAAAGTAGTGATCGCATCATCTTTGATATAAAAGTTTGCCCTTACTTCGTCAAGCACATCCAACGTGCCGTCAACGGTGAAGATTGCCTTGGAGTCTACCCGTAGGTCTCCGTGTTTGAAAACAGTTAGTTTACCTATGGGTGCCACATGCAGTAAGCCTTTCTCCAGTATTCTAATGGTATTGTTTGGTCGGTCAACGATATTGAATTCCCCTTCAACGACTGTTTTACCCTCTGCGGATACTTGAAACAGTCCGTTGCCATTGTCATAGGTTATACCTGCGGGTACCCGGAAGACGCCTTTAACATCTATAATGCCCTGATTGCTCAGTGAGCCTCCCAACCATGCAAAACTTCCGCCTTTGGCAATGGTGAGTGTTCTGTTTGCCTGGATAGCCAATTTCCCGTTGGAGAGAACCAGTAGATTGGCGGCAAGATCACTGGAGACGTTTTGGTCGGTATAAGAGACCACAATGCGGCTGGGGGTAGAGTAGTTATAGGAATGATCGTACTGGTAAAGCAGGTAGGTATAGGTGTTTTGTTCCACTCCGATGTTCCCCCCGTTTTTAGCCGTGTTCACGGCCAAACTCCAGTCACTTGGTATATTTAGGATGGTTGGAGCAATTTTTGGCAGAAGTGTGGGAGTTTCATTCGTAACCCCCTCTTTTCGGAGAAGCAGGTAGCCCTTTAGGTCGGTGGCAGGGCTTTCTGTAAAAGAAATGCGCAGCTCACTGCCTGATAGCACTGCCGAGAGGTTTGCTGGAGCCTCAGGCGGCACATCATCCGCTAGCAAAGGCAATGGGTTGGCAACAAGGGTAGCCACCAACAAGAGCGTTAAGTAAGATAAAATTTTTCTCATGGGTTTTATTTTTAAATAGGGCGAATAAAGATGGTATCGGAAATATTATATTCGACATACTATATAGTTTTATATATGGTTTCATTTGTATTCCGTGAAATAGTTTAACTATAGATAGTTTTATATATAATAAATTATCTATTTAGAGCATAAAAATGTATATATTATATACTTTATATAATGAATATAAATGCCTTCTGAGGGAGCCAAAGCATGGATATTTATATTTATATATTAATATATATTGAATACAAGTGATTTTCACTCTCCATATTATTCTGTGTATTTTTGTCAAATAAATTTGGAAAAAGGTGCTGGAAATAATTTATGAGGACGCTACGTATGTGGCCATCAACAAGCCGAATGGCTTATTGGTACACCGCACACGGATAGCAGAAGAGAAAAAGGAGTTTGCCTTGCAGCTGCTGCGGGACCAGTTGGGCTACCGGCTATACCCCCTGCACCGCCTCGACAGAGGCACTTCCGGGGTGTTGCTTTTTTCTAAATCGCCGGAGGCGGCAGCGCCTGTCGTAAAGTCTCTTGTGGACCGGGAGCCTGATAAAACGTACTTCGCCATCGTGCGGGGCTACACTCCTGAATCCGGCATTATTGACTCTCCTATTCGCCCGGACAAAGACCACAAGCACAATCAACCCCAGGAAGCTGTGACCGGCTACACCCGATTGGCGACTGTAGAATTGCCTATACCTGTGGGGCCGTACCAGACGGCACGTTATAGCTTAGTGCGTGTAAAGCCAGAAACAGGCAGGATGCACCAGATACGCAAGCATTTTGCGCACTTACGCCACTATATTATAGGGGACAAGCGCCACGGGGATTGGCGTCATAACAAGATGTTCCTGGAGAATTTAGATAGCCCTTCCCTCTTGCTGCACGCGGCTTCGCTGACGTTCAGGCATCCGGATACAAATGAAGAGGTGCAGCTAAAGGCACAACTGCCTGCGAATACGCAAAGGCTTTGCAAGCAGTTTGGCTGGTTGGATGTGCTGGCTAGGCAGGAGGCTCTGCCGCAACCCTTGCCTATTGTTGATTGAGCACGCGGCGCACCATCTCAAGCTGCGCTCTGGCCACAATGTCGTTGTGCGAGTCAGCGTTTAGCACTAGCAGCAGGTAGGCTGTCGGCGACAAGCGCCAGTCCTGTACTACTTCGCCGTTGCTCGATCTGAACACTACTTTAAAGTTCTCGCGCAATGGCAGGTGCATGGTATGGCATACCTCCGTCGCTCTCTTGATAGCCATCCCTAGCTCTTGCATGGTATGGCAGGCATGTTGCGCTAACAGGTCAGACGCATAATAGACTAAATGCTGGTCTGCCAGGCTATCGATAAACTTATCGAACGAACTGTAATTCTGTGTTTGGTCTCTCGTAATCAGCATAACTCCCTCGTTTAATGGTGGCAGGTGCGTCTATACTATCTTCTCTTTTTTAATATCCCGAAGCTGCTCCATGAGTTTCCGTTCCTGGGCCGAAAGGTGCATTGGGAGGCTTACCTCTATTTTTACGTAAAGGTCTCCGAACTGGTCGGTTTTGCCATAAACCGGCATTCCTTTGCCTCGCAGCCGCAAGGTTTTGCCGGGCTGTGTGCCTTCAGGTATTTTTAGCTTTAACTGACCGCTCATGGTTTGCACCTGCGCCTCGCCGCCTAGTATGGCCGTATACATGTCAACTGGCAGGGTGGTGTACAGGTCGTTCCCTCGTCTCTCGAAATTGGGGTCGGGAATGATGTTCACTTTAATATAGAGGTCGCCAGCAGCACCGCCGCCCATTGCCGGGCCACCTTTCCCTTTAATCCGTAGCTGCTGCTCGTGGGCCACGCCGGGTTTGGTGGTGATGCGTAACTGTTGGTTTTTGAGGTTGATCAGGCGTGAAGTTCCCGAAAAGGCTTCCTGGAGCGTGATTTCCATCTCCGCCTGGTAGTCCTGGCCATTTTGTGCCCGGCTTCTGCCGCCGCCTTGGTTAAAGCCAGCCCCCCCACCACCAAAGAACTGCTGAAAGAAATCAGAAAAGCCGCCTCCGCCGCCACCTCCAAACATATCCTCGAAGCCGCCGCCACTATAGTAGCCCCCACCCGGGTGGCCATACTGCTGTCCTCCTCCGGCACCGGCATTCTGAAACTGCCGCCAGTTAGACCCTAACTGGTCATATTGCTGTCGCTTTGTCTCGTCGCCCAGTACCTCATAGGCTTCGCTGATATCCTTAAAACGGTCCTCGGCCGCTTTATTGTCTTTATTTTTGTCCGGGTGATATTTTTTGGCAAGACTGCGGTAGGCTTTTTTAATTTCTGCCTGAGAGGCAGATTTCTCCACTCCTAGTATTTTATAATAGTCCTTGTAGTCCATGCAGCTATCGTGTTGCTAATCTTATTGCCTTTTGTTACTTGGTTTATTTACGGAAATAAGTACCTGATGTGTCAGGATCAGGCAATTTATAAACATTTCGCACTCCTCTATCTGCTAAATCTTAAAACATTAGAGCAGAAGTTAGTGCACGTCCTGTTTTTATACTGTCTGATCGACTTTAGGATAACCGAACAATAACACATAGCCTAAAAATAAAAGCAGCACTGCCTGAGACAGTGCTGCTTTTGTTGCTATTAGTGTTCCTGTTTTCTTAAATCGAATCCGTTACTACCAATAAGGCATAAATTATACCCGGTATGAAGAACAGGAGTGTCAGGATGATACTGATCCAGAAAGAGGTGCCAATGCCGTCGTGCAGGAACACCGCCAAGGGAGGAAGAAGCACAGCCAAAATGATTTCTACAATAGAAGTGGTACTGGCTGACTGACGGTAAGCTTCCTTTACTTCCTTTTTAAAGGCTTTCTTCTCCGCTTTGGTCATGCGCTCCAGTCGCTCGGTAGCCATGGACAACACCTCTGCCTCAGCGGCCGACAAAGCTGGCTTCGCCGCAACAGTTTCTGTTCTGGCTGCAGGCGCTTTCACCACTTCAGACGATTTATTGGCTATTGCAGCGGGAACTGCTGCACCTACATTTGCTTCTAACACTGGAACTTCCGCAAGCTTAGTTTCCAGCTTAACCATATCCTCTGAAGCAAGGGCTGGGGCTACCGCATCATCTGTTGTTGCAGTGGCAGGCGCTTGCTTGGCTTTCACAGTATTATAGGCCTCTGGTTTAGCAGCTGAAAAGCGGTAATACTCGGCAGAGTTACAGGAGAACATTAATTGCCCGGCTATTAACACTGTCACTGCATGCAGTAAATTTCTGAATTTCATAGTTGTGTATTTTAAATGTGTTGAACTAGTTTGAACAGGCTGGCCTAGTATAGTTTAACATGCCAATGCCCGTTTGAATAGAATACTTTATATATCGCCTTTTTGTTATTGATTTAGCTATATATATCTTGTTTATATAGCATCGCTGGTCTGGTACCTGCTGTCGCTTTGCAGCACCTGCTCCAGGCTTTTTCGGATGACCTGTTGCAGTTCTAACCACGCAGTGCCTGCCTCTAGGGCAAATTTTTGGTTTACCTCCAGCTCAATTCCGATATACTCAGACGCGCTGAATTTGTGGCGCAGGTATGTCGGGAAGCCGTCCGCTATACCTAGGTAAGGGTAATTGAAGCGCACCAGCAAGTCAGGAGCCTGTTGGTTCAAGGCGTTTTTCCAGTCACGGCAGAAAGCCTGCTCTGGTTTGCGCTGCGGGTCGTAGAGTAGGCCAATGGCGGCATCCCGCTCCTCCCCTTTCAAGACTGGCGTGAACGTGTGCACGGCAATATGCAACACGGTTCTGCCCGCCATCACAAAATCATGGATGAGGTTTTCGACCTGCTCCCGATACGGGCTGTAATACGTCTTGATGATTAGCTGTTTATCTTCTTTGGGCAGTGGCTGGGTAACAACAGAGAAAAGCTTTTTGTGGTGCAATGACCGGTTTAACTCAATCAATAGCCGGGTCGTTTCAGCGCTGAAGGACTTTTGTGCCAAACCCTCTAACTGTTGAAAGAGCTCCAGCGCGCCGATGTCATAGCCCTCGTGCGAGGCAAGTAATTCCTGATGGTTTTCAAATAAGGGTTGATAGGGAGCGGGCACTTTATTGCCGCCGTGTTCGCAGGTTAGTATCAGTTTTATCATGTAGTATTATGGAGAAAAGATTTCGCCGTTCTGGAGGCAGTTGGCCAACTGGCGGTATACCGTTTTGATCTCATCTGTGGAAGGATCAGACCCCACCGCATTTAAAATTCGCCTGGATAAATTGCCTTGTGTAAGTAGTGTCTGTATCATCTCAATAGATGCTTTATCTCCTGAATCAGGGGCTATTTGCTGCACCACATGGTGCCATAGCGCTCTGGCAGTAACAGGAGCGCCTGTGGAAATGCCAAAGCAATGTAAATACGCTATATTCTCAATTATAGTTTCTTGCCCATCCCGGATCACTTCCAGCAGAAGCGCAGCCAAATCCTTCTCATGGAAGCTTCTTAAGTAACCCTGCGAGCACCATTGCCCTGACACCAATGCCTTTAGAGTTTCCACCACAGCTTGCAGCACCGCCATATCCGCAGCTGGACATTCCTGAATATCCAGTAACCTGATTTCGATGGTTTGGCGCGAGAAGCGCGCAATAGCACCCCGCGAGTTTAAGAACTCATCCTGCAGGTCGCCCTCCGGGTCGTAAGGCGCGATGTCCCTGAAAATGCGTTGGAAGATTTGCTCTTCATATTCTTGCCGCGTAAATACCGCCTCAGGCACGATGCTGCCCGCTATGGAAGGGATTTTGTCCTGGTTGTGGCGGTATACCTCCAGGCGCGTGTCCTGGAAGCCGGTCACCTTGCCATCTAAAATAGGAGAAGAGGCGCTGAGGGCAGGTATGATGGGCAGCAGCACCCGAATAGCCGCATGCAGCTTCCCGAATTCCTCGTCATTGGCAAAGGGTAAGTTAAGGTGGGTACTCTGCAGGTTTGCCCAACCGTGGCCCCTGCAGTCGAAGATACGGTTATAGGCTTCATACACCGCATTGTGCTCATGAGGCCACAGTGCGGTGTCGGTATAGGGGTTCATGAGCGGGTGCGCCCCGGTGGGCAGCAGCATCGCGTGGTGTTTCTCCAGCATCAGGTTTATTTTCTGCACATGCTGCTGGAACTTAGCTGCTAGTCCTGCAAAGTTTTTGACCGGGCCATTGGTCTTCAGCTCTACCACATGCAACACCAGCTCGTTGCTCCAGGCAATATCCCCAAACTCCACATCCGAGAGATAGGCCCCTACCGCCTCATAAATAAGCTTGTCGGTGATGGGCAGCACGCGCAGGCTTTCCCGCTCCACAATCATGTATTCCAGTTCAATGCCATACCCCTCAAAGAGGTGCAGCGGCCTTTTCAGCTCATTCATCGTTTCGGATCGTTTTGTAAGACTCTATGCGGCGCTTGATAGACTTCATGATGGACTTATAGAGTTCTTTTTTCAGAATCTTGTCCTCCACACCCGCATCAATGCTGGGGTTATCATTTACCTCAATCACATAGGCCTTGCCATCTATTTCTTTCAGGTCTACCCCGTATAGCCCATCCCCGATCAGGTTGGCGGCTTTTAAGGCAGTATGCAGCACATGAAAAGGCACCTGCTCAAAAGGAACGGTTTCCCCAGCTCCCTCCTCGTCCTTCTTTTTGGCGCCATTCCAGTTGTAGATTTGCCAGTGCCCTTTGGCCATGAAGTATTTGCAGGCATAAAGTGGTTGCCTGTCGAGCACCCCGATGCGCCAGTCAAAATCTGTCGGCGTATACTCCTGCCCGATAATCAACTCTGAGTCGGACAACATCAGCTCCAGTTCCTTTTTCAGGCTTTCCGCATCCTTTGCCTTCACCACCCCCTGCGAAAAGGAACTGTCTGGTTTTTTCAGCACGCAGGGTAAGCCCAAGTGTGCCTCCACTGCGCCGCAGTTATCCTTGTGGATGATCATGGTTTTGGGGATGGGCACCTTGGCCTTGGCCAGTAATTCAGCCAGGTATACCTTGTTGGTGCAGCGCAGGATCGAAACCGGGTCATCAATCACCACCATCCCCTCGGCGTGTGCCTTGCGGGCAAAGCGGTAGGTATGGTGGTTCACGGCGGTTGTTTCGCGGATAAACAGGGCGTCAAACTCGGAGAGGCGGCGATAATCGTCTTTGGTGATCAGTTCGGTATAAAACCCAAGCCCTTCGGCAGCCTCCACAAAATGCTGCAAGGCCCTCTCGTTAGAAGGAGGCGCTTTTTCCTGTGGGTCTATTAGTATCGCCAGGTCAAATATCCTGCGGGTGATGCGAACACTGGAAAAGCGATGGCGCGCAAAATATGCCAGGGCGAAACGCTTTAAGTCCGGCTGATGACTCTCAGGCACTTCATTCACGGGTATGGGCGAGATACTCTGCAGCACCCACTCATCCTTGAGCACAAATTGCGCACGCAGCAAAGGGGCCTGAAAAAGGTCATGCAACTGCTTGCACAGCTTTTCATACTTCATCGCGACGTTATGGCCAAAGTATATGCTGAGTGTAAAGTTTTTAGATTTTAATCCTGCCAGGCTTTTCTGTATCAGCTCATTCAGTTCTACCGTGATGGCCCGCACAATCGTCGGGCTTTTGAGGTCCTGCATCGTCGTGACGCTGGGTATGGCTTTGTGCCCCCGGGCCTCGGCCAACAAAGACACATAGTATCCGGCGCTCTGGTAACGGTAGGATCTGCTAAGGTTAAATATCCGGGCATTCTTGAGATCGGTATAGGCCGCATCCGTCAGGTAAGTTTGCGTATCCACCACTTCTGTGTTCTCGGTAGCCTCGTCCCAGTCTTTGGGATGGTCTACCACCACTATCTTACGCATGTATTAAGCTTGTTCAGGTTTGTTGGTATGTGCGGGTTGTATCGCCAGAAGGTTGGCATCAAATGTTGCCATCCCCAGCATGATCGAATTGATCAAGTGGGAGGCTTTCACTTCGTAGTAGTTGTCTTTGAAATACGGGTTCTCGCGGTAGGGGTCGGCCACGACAACGCTTTTCTGGTCTTCCCCAAAGCCGCATAGCACCACAAAATGCCCCATTGGGAAGCCCCGCACGTCATCATAGATGGAGATATCGTGCTCATCCGCTCTCTCGCGGGCACCCTGGTAAAGGTACGTGGCACTAAGGCCTGTGAGCAGCGGTATGTCCTCGTCAAAATACTCCCGCAGCATGGTTTTGGTTAGATCCCGGCATCGTAGCTCGCCACCTAACCGCAAAAAGTCGATGTAGGCATGCGATGCGCGGTGCAGTTTGCTCCCTTGCTTCACCTGCATTTGCAGCTCGAGTTTTTCAATAATCTCCTCATTGCTCAGCAAAAACCAAGTGGGGTCGAAAATGTGCAGGTTATAGGTATAGATGCGTGCCCGGTAGCCACGCTGCAGCGCATGGCAGGCCAGCAGCACTTCCAAAGTACCGCCTTCGTCCAGGTAAGGCACTTCTTTGATCACTTCCCCTAAAGAAATGGTGTCTTTGAAATAACGGTACACCGCATGCAGACTGGTAGGCCCACAGGTAGAATCGTCGGGTTGAGTATGGATTTTGATTGGTATCACACGGAGCCAAATGCAAAAAGAGTTCTATTCGAATCTGTATACGCAGCTTGCTTATTTTGTTATTTCATAATTCAAAGAATGTATAGCCGTAGCCTGGTAGGTTGGTCGTCGGCGCAGGTAGGTACGGTTTATAAAAAAACGGCAGGAAGAAAATGGGGTATGCAGACATCCCATTTCCTTCTTGCCGTTTCACAAGCCTTCGAAGCCTTTATTTCAAAAGCGCAGCATAAGCCTGACTAACCCTACCAAAATTGAATTGCGCCATAGCCTGTTGCATCAATTCCGCAATTTTATCATTGCACAGGTTTCCAATGCTACCCTCATGGGTATGGGTAACGGCTGCAGCAGGTTTGAAATTGCCGGCTTCTATCTGCGCGCCAACTACTTTGTAAGCATCGCGGAAAGGCATCCCCTGCAGCACCAGGGCATTCACAGCATCCACACTAAAGAGGTACTGGTATTTTTCGTCTTCCAGAATGTTATCCCTTACCTTCAACTCAGCTAGCATATAGGTCAGCATTTCGAGGCAGCTTTGTAGTTCGGCAAAACCGGGGAAGAGGTTTTCCTTCAGTAACTGTAAGTCGCGGTGATAGCCAGAGGGAAGGTTGATGAGCAGCATGGAGATTTCTGTGGGTAGTGCCTGCAACTTATTGCACTTGCCGCGCAGCAGTTCAAACACATCGGGGTTCTTTTTATGCGGCATAATGCTGGAACCGGTGGTTAGGTGGTCTGGCAGCGCGATGAAGCCAAAGTTCTGGTTCATGTACAGGCAAAGGTCCATGGACATCTTCGCGATAGTAGCCGCCACCGAGGCCATGGCCGTAGCCACCACCCGCTCAGACTTACCACGGCCCATCTGCGCGTATACCACGTTATAATTCATGGCCTCAAAGCCCAGCAGATCAGTCGTCATCTGGCGGTCCAGCGGAAAAGACGAACCATAGCCAGCAGCAGATCCCAACGGGTTTTTATCCGCAATTTTATAAGCGGCATGCAGCAAATGCATGTCGTCTACCAGGCTCTCGGCATAAGCGCCAAACCATAGCCCAAAAGAGGAGGGCATGGCCACCTGCAGATGGGTATAGCCAGGCAGGAGCACTTCCTTATACCGCTCACTTTGCTGTTGCAGCATGTCGAAAAGGCTTTTCACACCCTCCACGGTCTGCTGTAATTGGTGCCGGAAATAAAGCTTTAAATCCAGTAGCACCTGGTCGTTTCGGGAGCGGCCACTGTGTATTTTCTTCCCTGCATCGCCCACACGGCGCGTCAGTTCCAGCTCCACCTGCGAATGAATATCCTCTACGCCCGGCTCTATCGTAAAATCCCCCGCCTCAATGGCTCTGTAAATCTCCTTTAAATGAACGTGAAGCACCTCCAGCTCCTCTTGAGTTAACAAGCCAATGTGCTGCAGCATTTGGGTGTGCGCCAAAGAACCCAGTACATCAAAAGGGGCCAGCTGCATATCCAGTTCGGCATCCCGGCCTACTGTAAAGGCTTCTATTTCTGCGGCTGTGCCAGTTTCTTTTTGCCAGAGTTTCATGCGGTAAGGTGTGTATGATGATGCGTATCTATTTAATTTATAAGCCGCCTGATTTAGCAGCTTGATTCTATTTTATTGCTCGGTAAATTAACTGATAACATTCTCTAGTAAGGCGATATAAAGCGTTATACCCTCTTCTATTTCCTGCAGGTATATAAACTCGTCTGCCATATGCGACCGCCCAGAAAAGCCAGGCCCCATTTTAAGTGACGGGATAGGCAACAGCGCCTGGTCTGATGTAGTCGGTGAGCCATACGTTTGCCTACCCAGTGCAAGGCCTGACACTACCATGGGATGCTCTAAAGGGATAGACGAAGGCCGGAGTCGGACAGAACGGGGCTTCACTTCGGCTTTCACGTGCTGCTGAATAAACTCCACCGTTTCCTCAAGGGTATAAAGCTCGTTCAGGCGCACATCCACGGTAAAGGTGCAGGTATCGGGCACCACATTGTGCTGCGCTCCCGCCTGTACTACAGTCACCGTCATTTTAACTGGCCCCAGATGTTCCGAAACTTTCGGAAAGCGATACCCTTGTATCCAGACAATATCAGGCAAGGCCTCGTAAATTGCGTTGATCCCTTCTTCGCGGGCTGCGTGCCCTGCTTTTCCTTTGGCCACACAGTCCAGTACAAGCAAGCCCTTTTCTGCCACAGCCAGGTGCATTTCTGTCGGTTCTCCCACAATGGCTGCTTCCAGAGCCCCTAGTTTCGGCAGAATCAACTCTATCCCATTCCGTCCGGATATCTCCTCTTCCGCCGTAGCAGCCAGTACTAGGTTATATTTCAGGTCTGTGCGGTCATAAAAATGCAGGAAAGTCGCGATGAGGGAGACCAGGCATCCACCGGCATCATTACTACCCAGGCCGTACAATTTGCCTTCCTCCACAGTTGCCTCGAAGGGGTTTCGGGTCCACCCCGGGTTTGGCTTTACGGTGTCGTGGTGCGAGTTGAGCAGCAGCGTGGGCTTTGCGGCATCGTAATACTTGTTGAAAGCCCATACATTATTGAGCTCCCGCTTATAAGCTACTCCCTGTACTCCCAGAAAATCCGCTAAAAGGTCTGCCGTTTTATCCTCCTCTTTGCTCAGCGATGGGGTTTGGATGAGCGCTTTTAACAGGCTGACAGCGTTCTGGTAAAGTTGACTTTCGGACATGGAGAATTACTTTTCTTTGTGGTAAAGCTGCTCCGCCTTACCCGAGGATGTTTTAATGCCTTTAATCAAGGCAGAACTGAAACCGTGATGCTCCATTTCGTTCAAGCCTGCTATGGTACATCCCTTTGGGGAGGTTACCTTGTCGATTTCGTTCTCCGGGTGGCTGTTAAAGTGCAACAGCAGCGAGGCAGCTCCTTTGGCTGTCTGGGCTGCCATGCGCAGCGCGTCCTTAGCATGGAACCCGATCTCGGTGCCGCCCTGTGTGGCAGCACGGATAGATCGCAGGAAAAACGCGATCCCGCAGGCGCAAAGCGCCGTGGCCGAGGTCATCAGCTCCTCTTCGATTTCTACTGTCTCACCTACCGCCTCAAAAATCTCCCGCACAATGGCCTGGTTTTCCTGTGACGCCTTGCTACCCGAAATGCAGGTCATAGACTGCCGGATAGCAATGGCTGTATTAGGCATTGCCCGGATGACCTGCACCTCCTGCCCTAGCCGTGCAATAATATCGGCCACATTCACACCCGTAACGATGGATACAAACAGGTGGCGGGCCGGATCAACTTCGCTTTTGATGGTATCAAGTACAGCGTCAAGTTGCTGTGGCAAAATACCCAGGATGATGATGTCTGCTTCTGCCACTGCCCTGGCGTTGTCGCTGGAGGTGTGAAAGCCTTCGTTTGCCAGTTCATCCAAAGCGCGGAGGTTGCGCCGGGTCAGGGTGATGTCTGCCGCTTGGTGATTGCCGGAAGCCACCATCCCTTTAGCCAGTGCCACGCCCATGTTGCCTCCTCCCAGCACCGCTATTTTTTTATTCTCAGTACGCATATGGTTATGTCTAATAATGTTATGATCAGGAAAAGGTCTCGCTTATAAATATAAAAGGGAGAGCTCTCTGAAATAGTATATGAGATGGCTATGAAGTTTTCAGGCTTTGAACCTCCTACAAAGTATTACCTGGAAATCAGTGTACCAGCCTTTGCCCCTGCCACCATCTGACCAACAGCCGAAGCGTTGCAGATGTATACAGCGCTCACACCGCTTTCCAGCGCAGCGAAGGCATTATCTAATTTAGGCACCATACCATCCGAAACAATCCCGGTAGCCTTCAACTCCTGGTACAGGCTTCTGTTAATCTCGGGAATCACCGTTTCGATATCAGCGGCATTTTGCAAAACGCCTTTTTTCTCGAAGCAATAGATCAGCTTCACCTCGTAAAAGGGGGCCAGCGCAGTTGCCAGCACCGATGCGATTGTATCGGCATTGGTATTCAGCAATGTTCCGTTACCATCGTGGGTGAGTGGCGCAAAAACCAGTGTCAGGTCTAATGCCAAAAGGCCTTGAAGCACGGCTGCATTTATGCTTTTCGGCCCAGCCACATCTCCGGCAAAGCCATAGTCTATTTCGCGCACAGGGCGCTTCTGCGCGTATATCGCATTGCCGTCAGCCCCTGTCATACCCAGGGCATTGCAATGGAACGCTTGCAATTGGGCAACTACATTTTTGTTGATCAAACCGCCATACACCATCGTGACCAGTTCCAGCGTTTCGGCATCTGTGATGCGGCGGCCTTCTACCATGCGCGGCGTTATACCCAAGCGCTGTCCGAGAGACGAGGCAATTTTGCCGCCGCCATGCACCAATATCTTATGGCCTTCCAAAGCGGCGAAGTCACTCAGGAAACGCGTCAGTTGGGTGGCGTCATCCAAAATGTTGCCGCCAATTTTAATAATCTTCAGTTCTTCCATAAGTATGATTTAAGGTATGTGAAAGCTTCCGGGCTTCAGTTTATTGTAACCCTTCCAACATACGTTTCAGGACAGCCTGCGCCGCAAAGGTACGGTTATTGGCCTGTTGCAAAACAAGCGCATGCGGTCCGTCCAGCACCTCATCGCTTAGCTCCACATTGCGGCGTACAGGCAGGCAGTGCATTACTTTGCCCTGGTTAGTGGCTTTAAGTTTTTCTGCTGTCAGCATCCAGCCGTCCCCGTCCGTCAGCACGTTGCCGTAGTCGGCATAGCTCGACCAGTTTTTGACATAAATGAAATCGGCATCTTTTAGCGCCTCCTGCTGGTTCGTGGTTACCAGCTTGGCTCCTTCTGTGAACTCGTCCGCCAGTTCATACCCCTCCGGGTGCGTGATCACCAGGTCAACATCGGCCAGGCCCATCCACTCGGCAAAAGAATTGGCCACACACTGCGGAATAGCTTTCACGTGCGGGGCCCAGGTCAGTACAACCTTCGGGCGTTTGCCAGCTGGCTTGTTTTCGGTGATGGTGATCAGGTCGGCAAAGCTTTGCAGCGGGTGGCGCGTGGCCGATTCCAGGCTCACCACCGGCACTTTAGCATAAGTGATGAACTTGTTCAGCAGATCCTCGCTATAATCCTCTTCGCGGTCCTTTAGTTTCGGGAAAGAACGGATGCCGATGATGTCGCAGTACTGGCCCATCACGGCGGCGGCCTCTTTGATGTGCTCTACGGTGGTTCCGTTCATGATAGCCCCCTCCTGCGTCTCCAGCGCCCAGCCTTCTTTGTCCAGGTTCATCACCATCACCTGCATCCCTAAATTAACGGCAGCTATCTGGGTGCTCATACGGGTGCGCAGGCTAGGGTTCAGGAAGATCAGCCCCAAGGTCTTGTTCTCGCCGAGGTGTTTGTGTTGGTAGGGGTTCTGTTTCAGGCGTAGCGCCTCTTGCAGCAAATCATTGATATCAGCTACATCCTGTACAGCGGTAAATTTTTTCATTAGTTGGCTTGTATGGCATTTGTATGTAGAATGGACTCGAAAGCGGAAACAAACGTTTCGACTTCGCGCAAACCGATGCATAAGGGGGGCAACAGGCGCAGCGTGTTTTTATCAGAGGATGACCCCGTGAAAATACCGTGCTCCGTCAGCAGCTGCTTCCGGATCGGGGCACAGGATTCTTCCATCTCTACACCGATCATCAGGCCTTCGCCCCGTACTTCCCGCACCCCAGGCAGCTGCCGCAGGTCCTCTATCAGCCTGTTCCCGATCCGAGCGGCGTTCTGTATCAGGTTTTCCTGCTCCATTACCTCCAACACCGCCAAAGCTGCCACGCATGCCAGGTAATTACCGCCAAAAGTAGTTCCCAACATCCCATGCTTGGCTTCAATTTTCGGGCTGATGAGCACGCCTCCGATCGGGAAACCATTGCCCATCCCCTTTGCCACCGTGATGAGGTCCGGCTGGATACCGGCATGCTGGTGTGCGAAGAATTTGCCCGTGCGGCCATACCCTGTTTGTACCTCATCTAAAATCAGCAAAGCACCAACTTCCTGGCAACCCGCAGCCAGCGTTTGCAGAAAAGCCCTGTCAGGCACCTGCACACCGCCCACGCCCTGAATTCCTTCGATGATGACTGCCGCTATCTCTGCGCCGTGCTGCTCCAGGACTTCCTGAAAAGCAGCTACGTCGTTGAATGGCAGGAAAATGACGTTATCCGTTTCGTTGATGGGCGCTTGTATGGCTGGGTTGTCTGTTACGGCCACCGCAGCAGAGGTACGCCCATGGAATGCACCGGTAAAGGCAATTACTTTTTTACGACCTGTCTGGAAAGAAGCCAGCTTCAGGGCGTTTTCATTCGCCTCAGCACCGGAGTTACACAGGAAAAGCTCGTAATTGTCGTAACCACTCAGCTTGCCCAGCTTATCGGCTAGTTCCTGTTGCAGGGGCATTTGCACGGAGTTGGAGTAAAAGCCGATGTCGTAGAGTTGGCGGGCAATGCGCTTGACATAGTGCGGGTGGCTATGGCCGATGGAAATTACGGCATGTCCGCCGTAAAGGTCCAGGTAACGGCGCCCTTTGTCGTCCCAGAGGTAGGCACCCTGGGCTTTGGCTGGTGTAATATCGAAAAGCGGATAAACGTCGAAGAGATTCATATCGCTGCGGAATTAGATGTAAGAGGTTAAACAGTAAATGAAATATGTCACGTACATGATTTCAGATAGTATAAATGTTTGTTATTGATCGTAAGGGTTGATACGCTTAATTAAAAAGCGCTCGCTTTTAGTCGTAGACCGGCTTTCTCGTCCAGGCTAAACAGCAGGTTCATGTTCTGCACGGCCTGCCCCGAAGCCCCTTTCACCAGGTTGTCGATCATACTGGTGATCACCAGTTGTTCGCCCTGTTTATCAAGGTGCAAAAGGCACTTGTTGGTGTTCACCACCTGCTTGAGGTCCGGCGTGCTGTCGCTAATCACCACAAACGGATGCACGGCATAGTAGGCCTGATAGAGCGCGCGGGCTTCTTCCTGACTGAGACTGCTGCGCGTGTAAGCAGTACACAGAATGCCACGGGTAAACGGCCCCCTGTAAGGTACAAAATGTATGTCCGGCATCCCAGACTTCAACAATCCCTGCACGGTGCGGCCGATTTCACGCAGGTGCTGGTGGTTTAGGACTTTGTAATTGGAAGCATTGCTGCTGCGCCAGCTGTAATGAGAGGTGGCGCTCAGGCTTTGCCCGGCTCCGGTGCTACCCGTTATACCGCTCACATGAACCTCCTCGGTTAAAAGGTTTTCCTTGGCTAAGGGCAGCAGTGCCAATTGTATGGCTGTGGCAAAGCAACCTGGGTTAGCGATATTCGCTGCTTCTTTTATCTGCTCACGCTGCAGTTCCGGCAGGCCATACACAAACGTGCGCCCTGCGGCAGTTACCGCATCGGCTGTCGTGCTTTCGGTCCAGCGGAAATCCTGGCTCAGGTCAATAACCTTTATGCCCGGAGCAATATTGCTAGCTTCTACAAAGCGCTTTGCCTCGCCATGGCCCACGCACAGAAACAGAACGTCCACATCCTGCGCAAGGGTATCAGTAAACGCCAGGTCCGTGTCGCCCAGCAGGTCTTTATGGATTGCGTGCACCGGTTTGCCCGCTTGGCTGTTACTGTGCACAAAAGCAATCGCTACGTCAGGGTGATTCAGCAGCAGGCGCAGCAGTTCACCGCCGGTATAACCAGCGCCGCCTACAATGCCCGCCTTGATCTTTACTTCGTTCCCCATGCCTCGTCGCTGTTGATGCTGTGGTACATTTTGGTCTGGTTACCGAAGATCTTCGCAAAGCCCTTTACGTCATCCGACGTCCAGGCGCGGTTCATTTCGCCGTAGCTGCCAAATTTGTCGCTCATCAGGTCGTGGGCGCTTTCAATGCCTTCCACCTGGAAGCGGTAAGGTGCCAAAAGTACAAACACCTTACCCGTCACGTTTTGCTGCGTGCTTTCCAGGAAAGCCTCGATGTCGCGCATGGTTGGGTCAAGCAGTTGGCCTTCGTGCAGCCAGTTGCCATACCAGGCAGACAGCTGGTCTTTCCAGTACAGTTGCCACTTGGTCAGCACATGCTTCTCAAGGGTATGGTGCGCCTTGATGATCACAATCGGAGCCGCAGCCTCAAAGCCGACACGGCCCTTTATGCCGATGATGGTATCCCCCACATGAATATCGCGGCCAATAGCGAAGGGTGCTGCCAGTTCCTGCAGGTGTTGAATGGCCTGTACCGGATGCTCGAATGTCTGGTCGTTTATACCCACCAGTTCGCCTTTCTCAAATTGTAGCGTTACGCGCTCCGCTTCCTGCTTGCTCAGTTGGGTAGGGTAAGCCGACTCTGGCAAAGGCAGGTTGGAGGTCAGGGTTTCCTTACCCCCTACAGAAGTGCCCCAAATCCCTTTGTTGATAGAGTACTGCGCTTTCTGGAAGTCCATCTCCACGCCGTGTTCCTTCAGGTACTGGATTTCCTGCTCACGGGATAGCTTTTTGTCGCGTATCGGCGTGATGATCTCAACTTCCGGGATAATGGCCTGGAAAATCATGTCGAAACGCACCTGGTCGTTACCGGCACCGGTACTACCGTGCGCCACTGCGTCGGCACCGATTGCTTTGGCATGTTTGGCAATAGCAAGAGCCTGTGTCACGCGCTCAGCGCTTACAGACAGCGGATAGACGTTGTTCTTCAACACGTTGCCATACACCAGGTAGCGGATGCAGCTGTTGTAGAAATTGATGGTTTCATCGAGGTGGGTATGCTGTTTTGAGCCCATGGCGTATGCGCGTCGCTCGATGTCCTTCAACTCCTCTTCTGAGAAGCCGCCTGTATCCACAATAGCGGTATGAACTTCCAGCCCTAATTCCTGGGCAAGGTAAATGGCACAATACGAGGTGTCTAATCCGCCACTGAAGGCTAAAACTACTTTCTTCATGTATGAAATATCTTTTTGCTCTACCTATAAAAATTAAGCCGCTGTCATGTTAGAATTGGTGTGCTGCGGGTTCTGGGCCGCGCGCTGCCGGTGGCGCATCCAACGCTCCTGCACGCTGCTGGCTTTGGGCTGCTGCTTCTCCACTACGGGCAGCGAGATATAGGTCTCGTCTTTGGCGGGATCGTACAACATGGCCGTGCACATGCAGTTGCTGCGGTTTTTGCTCTGCAGAATCTCAAAATTGACACAGCTGCGGCAGCCTTTCCAGAACTCCTCATCGTCGGTCAGTTCAGAGTAAGTTACCGGCTTATACCCCAGGCTGGAGTTGATGCGCATCACGGCCAGGGCCGTGGTAAGGCCAAAGATCTTGGCGTCCGGGTACTTTTTGCGCGAAAGCTCAAATATCTTCTGCTTGATCTGACGGGCCAGGCCGCTTTTGCGCAAGTCCGGTGACACGATGAGGCCTGAGTTCGCCACATATTTGCCGTGGCCCCATGTTTCAATGTAGCAGAAACCTGCCCATCGGCCGTCGGCGTGCAACGCGATCACGGCTTTCCCTTCCAGCATTTTCTGGGTGAGGTAGTCCGGAGAGCGTTTCGCTATACCAGTTCCTCTGGCTTTGGCTGACTCCTCCATCTCAGTGCAAATCTGCTGAGAATGTGCGATGTGTTGCTCAGTGGCAACAATAACAATGAATTCTGATTGATTCATTCGTTTAAAAAAATAAAATATCCGGTCTGTGCCTACACACAGGTCAAATCAAAAAAGAACATAGCTAACACGAATAACCTGTTGAGTTAAACCTGTTGCCGTGGGCTATAAAAATATATGTTGGGGAAGTTATGACTACCGCATAGGTAATCAATTAGTACGCCGGCCTAGGGCCTGTAGCGGACTACAGATGAGATGTTCTCTAAAACTACCCTTGCAGGACGAAGGGCAGAAAAAGTCGCACGCACCGCTACCGGTGAGTGTTTTATCATGTCAGATGATAAACGCGCCTTTTTTTGCATTGTTTTAGTAGGTTGTTAATATAAAGGTATAAACATTGTACCTTAATGAACAGCACAAATGTTTCACAATATTTTTTTTAAAACCAAATCCTAAGCAGATTTTTTTTGTTCCCGATCTCGGAGGCAACCCTGTCGTGCTATTTGGTCCTAACGTGTCCCGCACTCATTTTAGTGCCTTTAGATCAGCTTTGCTGCTGCTATTTTATTTCAAAACATGTAACTTGCCACCCTATTCACTCACACCAATCACAGGTTTTAGATGCGCAGTTTGTCTTACAGGATCATCATTGGGCTTATTTTTTCGGCAATTGGCTTGGCTACGCTGCTCTTGGCAAAGCAACCGCTTGTTTCGGCTATATGGCTTAGCTTTGGGAATGGCCTTATCCTGTCCGACTTGCGCTTTACCGGGAAGGACGACAAGGGGAACACTTTTGTCAAGCCAATCCCACCCGCCCGGTTTTATACCGCCATCTTTCTGATTGTGATGGCCATTGTATTGCTGGGGCTGCAGGTGTACCTCGACTTTCAGAAAGCCGGCTAGCTAGATTTCTTACGTCAAAGATCAGATGCGGCTTTGCAGCACAAGGTCTACGTCCAGGATTTCTGTTTCCCGTCGGAGACGGATCTTAAGTTTACGGCCCGGTTTGCTCTCCAATAGCCTTAAGAGTTCTGGCAGGTTGATTTCATTGCAGTCCTTACCATTTACATCCAGCAGTTGATCGCCCGGCTCCAGGCCCACCAGCTTTGCAGGAGAGCCCTCTATCACATTCGAGACGATGTAGAGGTTTTTGCCAGGCCAGGGCGTGGTCACTTCAAACCCGGCCATGTTGTAATTGAAGGGTTCCCGGAATCGCCTGTTCGGAATCAGGATCAGGCGGTTGTGTGGGTAATCAAAAACAGTCGTGAACCTGGACAGAATATCCGACCCCAGATTTCCGTTTCGACCGGCTATATTAAGGGCCAGTTTAATGGAGGCTTCGTCCGGGTAAGAGGCCGTTAAATCCTCCATCTCATATTTCCCTAATGAAAAAGCATCCAGCCTTCCTACTTTTCCGAGTATATCGCCACTAAGGCCACGCCCCAAGTAAGCTTTCATTACCTTGGGAGGCAGCATGAGCCTTTCGTCGGTTGGCAAATAAAGCGAGAGGCTGTGGCTTGCACCGGTATCCAGCACCAGTTTTACCCGCACCGTGTCGCCGTTGTGCTGGCGCACCTTGCCGTATACGTAGGCTTTGGAGCCCTCAATGTAGAGCGGGTACTCCTCTGCTTTTTTTCGCTTCTTCAGTTTTGTGTCCGGAGGGTATAAAGTGAGGATATTGGTGTTGTAATTTATCTTGACGACAAAGTTTTTAAAAATATCATACCCGATAATGCCGTGCACGGGCATCCCCATTCGGGTAGATAAATGGAAAACATCTTCCATCAGCACATACACCTCGTTGTTTACGCCCTCAATGCCAGGCATAGAAATATTATTACCCCCGGACTGATAAGCTTCGATGGCGTGTCCTTCCCCGAGTCCACGAATCTGGATCTTGTTCACCTCGTTCAGGTCGAGCGAGTCGGTGAAGAAGAGTTGGGTGATCAGGGTGTTTTTAACCCCGGAGTCGAGAATCAGATTAAGCGGGCTGGAGCCATTGATTCTAAGTTGGATGACGATCAGGTTATGTACAAACTTGAAAGGGATGTTGACGCGCTTTTTATTGCCAGTGATGAAAACGGTGTCGCGTTCTGTTGTGGGTAAATCCCGCGCCTGCAACGCCTGTAGAGGGAGCGCAAAGAGTGAAATGCTGAGTAGCAGGCATACTAATCGAATCATATCCTGTACTTTAAAGGTGAAAAAAGATAAGCTTACCTTTATTTGTACGCAACAACAGGATGAATCAGTGAAAATCAGCCACTTATTCTTGTGAAATCAAAAAATAAGATGATAGTAATAGAGAATGCTGAATTGATGTTTAGCTTATGTTATTGCTGTCGCTTCCTGCGCTGCGCAGCTACAGCCGTGAGGTTGCGGCCTTTTTCCCTTCCGAAAAACAGGTATTTGGGGCTCCCAACGATCTGAGAACCATAAATGCCCGAGTGGCCTGAAAACAGGTAGGCCGTGACACAGGCCAGCGCCATAAACACGCTGCCATCCGCCCCGAACAACTCAATGGCCATAATGGTACACGTTAACGGCGTGTTGGTAGCCCCGGAGAAAACTGACACAAAGCCCATCCCAGCCAACAGCGCCATAGGTAGCGGCACTACCAGCGACAAGGCGCTGCCGAGCGTAGCACCCGTAAAGAATAGCGGCGTTACCTCCCCTCCTTTAAAGCCAGCCCCCAGCGTAAAGGCCGTCAGCAGTATTTTGACAAATGCCGCATACCAGGGCTGCGCCTCCACAAACGACTCCAGAATGGTGGGAATGCCTAAGCCAATGTACTTGGTAGTACCCATCAGGTAAACTACCACCGCTACGACAGCCCCGCCGAGCAATGGCCGGAAAGGAGCATAGCGAATGTGCTGCTTAAACTGCGCGGAAAAAAAATGCGTGGCCTTGGCAAATACCATCCCGGCCAACCCGAAAAGCGCGCCCACCAGCAGCGTATACCCCATGCCTGGAAGCGTCATTTCGGGTACAAACGGGATGCTGTAATGGGTATGGCCCACGCCCCAGGCCACACAGACATAATCGGCGATGATGGCAGCCAGGAAACTCGGAAGTAACGCTTCATAGCGGAGCCTGCCTAGTATAAACACCTCCAGGCCAAATACCGCACCTGCCAGCGGCGTACCGAACAGCGAGGCAAAGCCCGCGCTGATTCCGGTAATGATCAAGACCTTCCGGTCGCGGGGGCGCAGCCGGAACAACAGTGTGAACTGGTCGGCGATGGTGCCCCCCATCTGCACTGCCGTCCCCTCCCGACCTGCCGAGCCGCCAAAGAGGTGCGTAACCAGCGTGCCTAGCAACACAAGCGGGGCCATACGGAACGGCACCACCTCGCGCGGGCGCTGTATTTCCTCGAGCAACAAGTTGTTGCCCCCAGCTGCCCGTTGCCCATAATAGTAGTAGAGCAAACCTACCGCCAACCCTCCTACAGGCAGCAGCCAGATAATAGTCGGGTGGGCCTCCCGGTAATTCGTCACCCACTCTAACGACACCAGGAACACAGCAGATGCACTGCCCGCCAGAGAACCCACCAACACGCAAATCACCAGCCACTTCAGCAAGTAGAGGGTGGCTGTAGCCTGTTCGCCTGCAGAAATGGCTTTACTAAGCATTCTTTTTAAGCGGGAAGGTTGGGATGTGGATGGGTTTTTCATAAGCTGCTTTGGCAAATATACAAGAAAGGCGCAAAAGCGGTAGGTTCCCACAGTTTACTTGCTCCCTCCTGGCATTCGCATATAGTCAAAACAGATCCGATTGTGTCTCTCCGCTTTTGCAGTCAGGATTTAATTGATAGAAGAAAACAACATGACTGTTGGGTATGCCCCAGGCATCGGTTTCACTTCAAACGCAGCGGATGTTTTGTACTCAAAACCAAAGAATACCGAAAATCCAGTGTCTGCCAATCCCTTTACCCGCCTCATTCATCCGATCATAAGGCTGAATTTAGTATCTTCAAGCAGACCGCTTTACTGAATTACCGAACAAAGTTTAACTATTCTGATATATGCATTTTGTTGATCTCCTCATTTTTGCGCTGTACATGCTGGCTATGCTGGGTGTTGGCGTTTACTTTCTGAAGAAAAATGAAGGAGCCGATGATTATTATGTGGGAGGCCGCACGATGGGCAGCGCGCACATCGGGCTTTCGGTGGTCGCGACAGATGTGGGCGGCGGCTTTTCGATCGGGCTCGGTGGACTGGGATTTGCGATGGGCCTTTCCGGTGCCTGGATGCTTTTCACTGGGTTGCTGGGTGCCTGGCTGGCGGCGGTTTTCCTGATTCCGAAAGTAAAGAACAACCCCGCTTTCTCTAAATTCCTCACCTTCCCCCAAATATTCGGCTATTATTTCAATGCCCGGGTCGCTTTGCTTGCCGGAATCATATCTGCTATTGGGTATACCGGGTTCACGAGCTCGCAAATTCTGGCTGGGGCCAAACTGGCCAGCGGTACCTTCATCGACCTGGACCTGAACACTGCGCTGCTGATCATGGGCGTGATAGCGGTTGTATATACCGTAATGGGCGGTATGAAAGCCGTTATTTATACCGATACCGTGCAATGGGCTATTCTGATGGGCGGTCTCGTATTCATTGGCGTGCCGGTCTCTTTTCTGGCGGTGGGTGGCGGCGCAGACCAGATCGGGTTTGCACAGTTAACCGATTGGAACTGGTTGTCGGCGCAAAGTGCCCGCAGCATGGTGGCGATCCGGGAAACACTTCCTCCAGAGTTTCTCAGCCTCACCAACGTTAACTGGCAGCAATTGGTAAATTGGGCGATCACGATCATACCCATCTGGTTTGTGGGCATGACGCTCTACCAGCGCATCTATGCTTGCCGCGACGTAAAAACGGCGAAGCGCGCCTGGTACCTGGCAGGTTTGTTCGAGTGGCCGGTGATGGCTTTTATGGGGGTTAGCCTGGGTATACTAGCCCGCGTAGCGGCAGAGCAGGGCATGTTTGAGGCGTTGGGTGCTGGCGGTGTGGTAGACCCTGAAACCGGTTTGCCCATGCTGTTGCGTACAGTATTGCCGGTCGGGCTGATGGGGCTCATGCTCTCCTCCTACTTCTCGGCTATACTATCTACAGCCGATAGTTGCCTGATGGCTTCTTCCGGGAATATCGTGACCGATGTGATCAGCCATTTTTATAAAATCGAGCCGGATGATCCCCATACCCTGCGGCTTTCGCAGTACGTGACGCTGGCTGTAGGGGCCTTCGCGCTCTGGCTGGCCACCACCATGACCAATGTGCTGGACATGATGCTCTACTCCTATGCCTTTATGGTGTCGGGCCTGTTTGTGCCGATTATCGGGGCGCTGTTCTGGAAACGACGCAGCAGCATCGCGGCTTTTTGGGCGATGCTGCTGGGCGGCACCGTGACGGTTCTGTTACAGGTATACCTGGTTTCTGCGCCTGCCCCCAATGCCGACCTCCTGGCGTTTGCGCAAGAGATGCATTCTTTTTTCCCGAAAGAACTACTTGATACCCTAGGCACTATGACCGCTTTAGAGCAGCAGGACGCAGTTCGAGATGTCCTGGCTACCCAGAGCATCGTACAGATACCGTGGCTGGGCCTTGCCTTTCGGCTGCCCTTGCACCTCGACCCGAACCTTTACGGGCTTTTGTGCTCCCTGCTTTTATACATTACATTAACGTATATATACCCAGACAACATACACGAAAAAGATGACCGAAAGCAACAACGTCACTTACAGCGTTTATAAACCCGAAAATCAGCAAAGTCTGCACCGGGACGAAGTAATAGATTTTTTATTCAACCACCTGGATGAGTACGGTGACGCACGCCAGGACATTGCCAAGTGCATGGCCTATGCCCTCTCTGATGCCGAAGGGAAAGGCGGTGCCGTGCTGGTGGCACGCGAGAACGACAAGGTGGTAGGTGCCCTTATCCTGAACAATACGGGTATGGGCGGGTATATACCTGAGAACATTCTCGTTTACGTGGCCGTGCATGGCAGCCAGCGAGGCAAAGGGGTTGGCAAACAATTGGTGCAACTGGCCATCGAAAACTCTACGGGTAGCATTGCCCTGCACGTGGAGCCGCAAAACCCGGCCCGCCACCTGTATGAGAAAATGGGATTTACTAACAAGTATCTGGAATATAGGCTACATCGATAACAAATGGCGGTTTTAAAGCTGTACAGAGAAAAACTTAAGCATAACTACAGGCACCTGAACCAGGTCTTCGAGAAGCACCAAATTGATTGGGGCGTCGTAACCAAACTGCTTTGCGGCAACGAGTTGCTGTTACAGGAGGTGCTGGCCCTGGGTGTGCGCGAAATCCACGACTCCCGTGTATCAAACCTTAAGGCCATTAAAAAGATAGCCCCTGATGTGCAGACGGTGTATATCAAGCCCTCGCCCAAGAAAAGCATTCCAGAGATCGTGCAGTATGCCGACGTGAGCTTTGAGACAGAGCTGGAAACCATCCGGATGCTGTCTGAGGAATCGCTAAAGCAGGAAAAGACCCACAAGATCATCATCATGGTGGAGATGGGTGACCTGCGCGAGGGTGTGATGGGCGACGAACTGATTGACTTTTACGACAACGTGTTTCACTTGCCGGGCATTTCTGTCATTGGCCTGGGAGCTAATTTCAATTGCCTGCACGGGGTAATGCCCACTAAAGACAAACTGGTACAGCTCAGCCTCTACAAGCAACTCATCGAAGCGACCTTCAACAAAACAATACCCTGGGTCTCCGGTGGTACCTCCGTAACGATTCCCCTCCTTTTCAGCCATCAGTTGCCAAAAGGCATCAACCATTTCAGGGTGGGCGAGGCATTGTTTTTTGGCCTGAACCTTTTCACGGGCGAGACATTTGAGGGGATGCTGGACGATGTATTTGAGTTGGAGACAGAAATAATTGAACTGACGGAAAAGCCCATGGTGCCAAGCGGCCTGCTGGCCGAGAACCCGAGTGGCGACAGCTATGAAGTAGACGAGAGCCTGTATGGCAAAACCTCGCACCGAGCCATACTGGATGTCG
The DNA here is from genome assembly GCF_054482735.1 of Pontibacter sp. CAU 1760. Taxonomy (NCBI): domain Bacteria; kingdom Pseudomonadati; phylum Bacteroidota; class Cytophagia; order Cytophagales; family Hymenobacteraceae; genus Pontibacter; species Pontibacter sp. CAU 1760. The sequence continues at coordinate 276,283 of NZ_JBTLRL010000004.1, read as the reverse complement.
GTCTGCTGGACGTAAACCCAAAGTTTCTGTTATCTAAAAATGAGGAATTCAGCGTGATTGGGGCCAGTTCCGATATGCTGGTGGTGGAATTAGGGGATAACGCGCAAAATTATAAGGTAGGTGACAGCCTGCGCTTTACCCTTCGCTATATGGGTGCGCTTAGCCTCCTGAACTCGCGTTATGTCAATAAAGAAGTCGTCTCCGGATGAGCAATTAATCTGCCTGTCAAGAGCGTTTATATTCCCGGTTTGGCCTTTAATTTTTGTAAGACTAAGCCGGGAATACTGCTTTCTAGCGAGGTGTCCGGCGCCTTAACTGTTACGGATTAATAACATTTAATCAAATGCCTCGTCTTGTTAGGAAACATAACCAAACAAGACTCAAACAAACCATGCCAAAGCTTCAGCTGCTCCGTCGAATCATATACCCCTTGCAAGACTTCATAAAAGCAGAATCGTTTAGTGGGATTCTGCTGATGTTGGTTACGCTGCTGGCACTTGCGTGGGCAAATTCGCCGTGGGGTGCCACCTATGATGCCGTATGGAACACACCCCTCACCGTAGCCGTTGGCGACTACGGCCTCACGAAAGCCGCCATACTCTGGATAAACGATGGCTTGATGGCAATTTTCTTTTTTGTGGTCGGCCTGGAAATCAAGCGGGAGATGCTGATGGGCGAACTGGCCTCCTTGCGGAGTGCCGCTTTCCCGGTTGTGGCGGCACTCGGGGGTATGCTGGTGCCTGCGGCCATTTATGCAGCGTTCAATTACAACAGTGCAGGCCTCAGTGGTTGGGGTATACCGATGGCAACTGATATTGCGTTTGCGCTCGGGATTATCACCCTGCTGGGGAACCGGGTACCGCTCACGCTTAAACTATTCTTGGTCGCCTTCGCCATTGTGGATGATATCGGGGCAGTGCTTGTGATTGCCCTGTTTTATACCGCCAAGGTCGATTATTTAATGCTATGGGTGGCTTTGCTGCAATTCGGTATTCTTATTGTCTTGAGCGCCATGCGGGTAAACAAAATCTGGATTTATGTGCTGCTCGGCATTATCATGTGGGTCGCGTTTCTCAAATCCGGCGTCCATGCCACTGTCGCGGGGATCTTGTTGGCAACGACCATCCCTGCCCGCACAAAAATAACCAAGAAGGAATTTATCGACTCAACAGATAATATTCTCAGTGAACTGCAAGTCTCCCCTTACAGGCTGGATGGCGAGGAGGACGACACACCCGAAGAAGAAGATTTTCAGGCGGCTGTGCACACCTTGGAATATAACTGCGAGGCTGCGCAGTCCCCATTACACCGACTGGAACACGCCCTTCACCCTTATGTGGCCTACCTGATCATGCCGGTATTTGCGCTTGCCAATGCAGGGCTATTTATAGACAGTAACCTAACCAGCGGTTTCTCTAACACGATTTCATGGGGCATCATACTTGGGTTGATCATTGGCAAGCCTGTAGGCATTCTGCTGTTTGCGGGTGTAGCGGCGGCCGTCGGGCTTATCACCAAACCCGCTTCGTTTACGTGGGGGCAGCTGATAGGCGCAGGCTTATTGGGAGGCATTGGCTTTACGATGTCTATTTTTATCGCCAACCTGGCTTTTGCAGGCTCCCCTTTTCTGCCACAGGCAAAGTTTGCCATACTCATCGCCTCCGTTATAGCCGGAACTATAGCTTATTTACTCTTGCGCTTCGTTTCCCCCAAACCGAAGGATGCTCTTGCGGATGACATCTAAGGCCGGTGCGAATAAAATCAACAGATCTCTCACTTTACGTCTACCCGATCAAGGCATCGATAAAGCCTACCTTCTCATCTTTGTTTTTTACGACCAGCAGCGGAATGTCCATGTCCTTGCGGAGCACTTTCTCCGTTACGCTGCCCAGTACAAATAATGCCGCCGCCGACATACCCTTCGCCCCGATCACCAGCATGTCCGCGTGCACGCGCTTGGCTTCCATCACCACCAACTCACCAATATTGTCCTGCTCTCCCTGCCGCACCAGCACAAACTCTCCACGCTCCTTCAGTTCTGGGAAGCGCGCTGTCAGGGAATCGTATTTATCGCGGGCAAAGCCCCGCATGCGCTCATCAAACTCCTCATAGCTTATGCCTAGTGTGATGTAGCCGGTTGGCACCTGGTATACGTGCAGGCATACAACTTGCACGCCCGGCTTCGACAAAGCGGAATGCAGTACCCTGTCAAGTGCCGTGTCGCTGTATTTCGAAAAATCCATACTCACCACAATGCGCCGCAACCTGGGCTCGTACGCTTCAGGCACAAAGAGCACGCTGTTGCGGCCGGTGCGCAGTAGTTTTTGCGCCAATACCCCGCTGCCGTGCAGGCGCAATTTGCGGCACACGATGATCAGGTCTATCTCTTTCACCTTCGTCCAGTGCAGCAACTGTTTCAGGGGTGTGCCTTCGTCAACAACCACCTCAGTCTCCACTTGAGGTATGTTTTGAAACGCGCCGTTCACTTTCTCACTGATCATCTGCCGGAAGCGTTCTTCGGCAGTCAGGTTATCCCGCTGCACATCCTGGAGCAGCTCAAACGGAATCTCAAGGCTTTTTTCGACATGAATGAAGCATACATAACTGATTTCGAGCTCTGTGCACAAGAAGGCCGTGTACTCCATCAGTGTATCATCGGCAGGGCTTAAATCCAGCCCGACAAGGAGGCGATTTGGCGTGTTCATGGTTTGGGGTGTTTGGTGGTAATATCAACTCTAACCGTAATACCTGCTTATTTCCGGCCAATGCTGTGCAACTTATAAAGCCGAAGCGGGTAAGTATTCATACATACGCTTATATGCAAAATTATATGCGTTTATTTATTTTTTCATGATCTTACTTCTGCTCATAGGCTTTCTAATCGCTTTCCTGGCACCGGTGCTGCACCAGTTGCTTGGCCGATGGGTGATTGTGCCGTTGGCAGCCTGGCCTTTGATGCTGCTGGCGTACTTTGGCCTGCAAGCACCAGCTATTATGGCTGGTGAGAGCCTGACGCACACACTGACGTGGGTACCCCTGCTGGGCATGGACCTGGTGATGAGACTGGATGGTCTGAGCCTGCTTTTTTCCTTGCTGATCACCTTTTTCGGTACGCTGATTCTGGTATACGCCCATGGGTATATGGGCCAGCATCCTTTGCTTGGGCGCTTTTACTTTTACCTGCTGCTATTCATGAACGCCATGCTGGGCGTGGTGCTATCAGATAATATCTACGGCCTTTTCCTGTTTTGGGAGCTTACGAGCATAAGTTCCTACCTCTTGATCGGGTTTGACCAGCACGCGGAAAAGGCGCGTGCGGCTGCCTGGCAGGCACTGCTGGTAACCGGGGGCGGTGGTTTAGCTATGTTCGGTGGGCTGCTGCTGCTGCAGGAGGCCACCGGCCAAACCAATTTCAGCCAGATAATCGAGTTGGATGGCGCTCTGGCAGATCATTGGCTTTACCTGCCCTGTTTCATTTTGATCTTGCTGGGGTGTTTTACCAAGTCAGCTCAGTTTCCGTTCCATTTTTGGTTGCCGAATGCCATGGCTGCCCCCACGCCTGTCAGTGCCTACCTGCACTCAGCCACCATGGTGAAAGCAGGTATATACCTGTTGGCACGCCTTACGCCCGTGTTAAGCGGCACTGAGCTTTGGTATACTGTTTTGGTGGGTGTTGGAGGGTTTACAGCCCTCTTAGGAGCCTTGTTAGCCCTCCAGCACTATGACTTAAAAGCCATTTTAGCCTATACTACCATCAGTGCACTTGGGCTGATGGTGACCATGCTAGGCATTGGCACAACAGAAGCAGTAAAGGCAATGTTAGCCTTCCTGCTGGCGCACGCCCTGTACAAAGGCGCACTTTTTCTGGTAGCGGGCACCATCGACCATAGCACCGGTACCAGGCATCTGCCAACTTTAAGGGGTTTAGGCAGCTCACAAAAAGCGCTGGGTATAGCGGCTACGCTCGCTGCGCTGTCGATGGCGGGGGTAATACCCTTCCTAGGCTTTATAAGCAAGGAAACGCTGTATGAGGCTTCGCTGACAAACCTGTTGGTGCTGAGCATCAACATCCTTGCGGGGGTTGCATTTGTAACGGTGGCCCTGCTGCTGAGTTATACCGTATTCTGGAAACGTACCGACGAACCAACTGCTTTGCAGCATCCAGCCTCCGGATTGCTTTTCACGCCACCGCTTTTGCTTGGGCTCACAAGCCTTGGCCTGGGCCTATCGGCTAGTTACACGGTGGCGCCTGCTCTGCTACAGGCTGCTGGTTGCCTGCTCCCGCACCGACAGGTGCACCTCGATATTGCCCTATGGCATGGCTTCACTCCCGTGTTTGCACTGAGCCTGCTTACCCTGGCTGTAGGGGCGGCAGTATATTTTCAGTTACACCACTTCCGCCGCTTGTCCGGACCCGTGGAAACACTTTACCGCTGGGGTCCCGACAGTCTCTACCAGTGGGCGTTCAAAGGCTTTCTAAGAAAATCCAAAGCTTTCATTCAGGGGTTCCAGAATGGTTACCTGCGGCAATACATTATCTACATCATCGTGTTCTTCATCTCCCTGATGACTGTTGTGCTCTGGCGAAATGAGTTGGTGGTGCACTTGCAGGATCGATTTTTTATCATGAAAGAGGTACGGTTGTATGAGCTGGTGCTCTTTGTATTGATGCTCTCAGCACTGCTTTATATTCTGAACACACGGTCCCGCCTAACGTCTATCGTGGTCATGGGCTTGGTTGGTTATTCGGCGGCGCTGCTTTATGTCTTTTTCGGAGCACCCGATGTGGCTTCCACGCAACTGCTTATCGAAACCCTGACTGTGGTGATCTTCGTGCTGATGCTGCACAGGCTGCCGGCCTTTAGTTACCTAACGCACCAATACGAGAAGTATAAATACATAACCGTAGCAGCCCTTTTCGGCATCCTTATGACGTATGTGCTGCTCCTGGTACAGCAAAGTGCTGTAGATTCGGAGTTGAGTTTATACTATGGCAGGGCCAGCTATTTGCAGGCGCATGGCAAAAATATCGTTAACGTAATACTGGTCGATTTCAGGGGCATTGACACTTTAGGGGAAATCACGGTGCTGGCCGTGGCGGCCATCGGTGTGTTCGGCCTCTTGAATAAGGAGAAAAAACAAAAGGGAGGCAAGCCATGAAAACCATCATATTCTCAACGGCTATACGCTTGCTCACGCCTGTTTTCCTGATGTTCTCGGTATACATTCTGCTGCGGGGGCACAACCACCCAGGGGGCGGGTTTGTAGGGGGACTGATTGGGGCGATTGCGTTCGTGTTTCATGTGTTGGCGCACGGCCCCTCAATCACATCACGCATTTATTTCACCATCACCTTTTACCATTATCCGCGCAAGTCCGTGGGCCATAACCGGGCCCATTACGCCATGCGCATCATCCATTACAACATTCTAAAAAGCAAAAGGCACAGGAGTAAGCACCGCTGGAATTTCATGGTGCTGCGGGTGCGCCCGGTATACTTTATGGGGTTGGGGTTATTGGCCGCTGTGCTTAGCGGCACGGTGTCGCTCTTCTTTGATTATCCTTTCATGACAGGGCTTTGGCTCAATCAAAAAATCCCCGTCCTGGGCGCGTTAGGTACTCCTCTGCTTTTCGACCTGGGGGTATACCTGCTGGTCATGGGTATGATTCTGAAACTTGTCTTCTCAATGTCAACAAAATAAACATGGAACTTCTCCTCGCATTTCTGGTGGGCACCCTATTTTCAGTCAGCCTGTACTTTATCCTGCACCGCCATTTGTTCAAAGTGATCCTCGGGTTGATCCTGTTCGGCCTGGCCACTAACCTGTTTCTCTTTGTGGCGGGCGGCATCAGTCTCGGGGAAAGCGCCATCATTGAGGGGGACCAGGTGTCGGCTACCGCATCGCAGGCCGACCCTGTGCCGCAGGCGCTCCTGCTCACGGCCATCGTGATTGGTTTTGGCTTGCAGGCTTTTGCCATTGTTATCATCCGAAAAGTGTACCAGGCGTTTAACACCAATAACATGGATGAACTGCATAGCACGGACAAAGGATAAACCAGCAGTTCAACCGCTATTTTCACTCCTCCTTAACCTCCTCACCATATGGGCACCGACCTGTTACTTGTGTTACCATTGCTTTTACCGTTATATGGCACCGTGCTCTGCCTGGTGGCCTGGCGCGTTGTCAAGATACAGGTGGTGATTGCGGGCCTGGTGCAGCTTGGCTGGTTAGCGGCGGCCATACTGCTCTTCAGCAAGGTTGTGCAGGCAGGCATCCTCACTACCCATATCGGCAATTGGGCAGCGCCTTTCAGTATCGTGTTCGTAGCGGACCTCTTTAGTGCGCTAATGCTGCTGGCTGCTTCCACCATTGGGGTGGCGGTCTACGTTTTCTCCCTGAAGAACCTTAACTTCAACCGCAAGCGGTATGGTTACTACCCCTTGTTGCTGCTGCTGCAGATGGGCGTAGCCGGTGCCTGCCTGACCGGGGATATCTTTAACCTGTATGTGTGGTTTGAGGTGATGCTGATTTGCTGCATCGCCTTGCTGGTGCTGGGCGGTACGCGAGCGCAGCTGGAGGGCACCCTGAAATACCTGACCATCAATATTGTGGCTTCGGGGCTGCTGCTGACCGGCATTGCCATTGTGTATACCCTGTACGGGTCCCTGAACATGGCCGTGATTTCGGAACTGGTTCGGCAAGCCGAGCCCATGAACCTGCGCCTGTTGTCGATGACGAGCATTTTCTTCCTGACGGGCTTTGGAATTAAATCCGCTATTTTCCCGCTGTTCTTCTGGCTGCCCGCCTCTTACCATACCCCTCCCATCGCTATCTCTGCATTTATTGCCGGGCTCATTTCAAAGGTTGGTATTTATACCCTCATCCGGCTTTTCACGCTAATTTTTGTGTCTGACCTGGGGTTTATGCTGCCGTTGATGTTGGTGCTCAGCGGCCTTACCATGGTGGTAGGGGTGGTGGGGGCCGCCGCCCAAACGGATTTTCGCAAAATCCTCTCCTTTCACATCATCAGCCAGATCGGTTATATGCTCATGGGGCTGGCGATTTATACCCCCCTGGCGCTTGCTGGGAGCATCTATTTTATTGTGCATAACATCCTGGTCAAAACAAACCTGTTTCTGGTGAGCGGGGCGGTGGCGGCAAACTACAAAACCTTCTCGCTCAAGAAACTGGGGGATGTTTACCTGAAGTTTCCGTTCCTTGCGCTGCTGTTCATGGTCTCGGCGATGGCATTGGCGGGAATCCCGCCGCTCTCAGGCTTCTGGGGTAAATTCATGCTGGCAAAAGCAGGCTTCTCCAACGGAAATTACCTGATTGTGCTCGTGTCGCTTTTCGTGAGCCTGATCACCTTGTTTTCGATGACTAAAATCTGGAACGAGGTGTTCTGGAAAAACCGAAAGAAAGGACTCCACAAACTCACCGATGCGGAGGCCCTTGCCGTGCCCTCGCCGCTCTACCTGTACGCGCCTATTGTATTTCTGACGATTGCGATGCTGGGCATCAGCCTGTACCCGCAACCCATCATTGACCTGGTGCTGAAAGCCGCCCAGCAGTTGCTCTACACCAAACCCTATGTGAACGCCGTACTAAGAACAGGGGCTTAACAGCTTGCCCCGGAAGGGGTCAACACTAAAGTATTGTTTGACAAGACACATTTAAAAACAACGGATGCGCCAGTTTTTCATTCATTGCGCTTTGGCATTTGCGGGGGTATACACGGCCCTTAAAACCAATTTTGTGCCCTTGCCCTATAATGCCCTGAGCGCGCTGCTGGTCTTCACGCTTTTTTTCTGTTTACTCTGGATGACCTCACTGCTCTATAACCGCACCTACTTCCGCAAACTCCCCAAAGGGGTGAGCCTGGCGGGTTATTTTTTAAAAGAGCTGATTATCGCAAACGTCAAGATTGCCTATGACATCGTAACGCCGCATTATTATATGCGCCCCACGGTCATCGCTTTGCCCATACGTGCCCGAACCAACGTGGAGATCATGCTATTGGCTAATATGATCACCCTCACGCCGGGCACCCTGAGCATCGACATCAGCAAGAACAGGAAAATATTGTACATCCATGCCCTGTACATCAAAAACGAGGATATAGAAGCGGTAAAGAGGCACATCCAAAACGGGTTTGAACGCAGATTACTAGAACTTACTTCATGAATCTATTTCAATTGACACTGGTCCTATCCATTAGCATCCTGAGCTTTTGCCTGCTACTGACGGCGGTTAGATTTGCCATTGGCCCCTCCCTGCCTGACCGCGTCACGTCTTTTGATTTGATTGTGGCCAACGTTATTGGGATCACCGCTATTTACACTTTGCTAACGGATGACCAGGATTTGATTGATGTGGCCATGATCTTGTCGCTCTTCGGGTTTCTGGGGTCTATTGCATTTGCCTACTACATTATGCGCCACACAAAATGAATGAAACAGCGTCAGCATTGATCATGATCAAGGAAGTGCTCAGCGGCATATTTATACTGTCGGGTGTATTGTTCATGCTGATATCGACAATCGGCTTGCTTCGCCTCCCGGACTTTTATATCCGCATGTCAGCCATTACCAAGGGCGCTACCCTAGGGGTCGGGTTGATTCTTTTAGGTATCGGCATTTATTTTAATGAGCCCAGTATGTTGCTCAAAGTGCTCGCGATCGTGATCTTTACCTTTATCACCACTCCTGTGGCGGCGCACGTGATTGGGCGCACGGCGGTGCAGCAGAAAATACCGTTCTGGAAACGTACCAATTTAAAGGAATTCAAGTCTTACCTGGTCAGCGAGAACTTCGGGGATCAGGAGAACCGGGATAAATATAAAGAAGAAGAGCTTATGAACGAGATGAAGAAGAGTAAGCAGGAGACGCGTGGCGGGAGTGATGAATAAAGGGCCTAATGGTCTCGGCGTATTGCCGCAGTGCTGCGACGGAAGTGAGCTTAAAGGCAGGGTATGAGAGCGCTGTCAGGCTGCCACCAAACACGCAGCCCGTGTCAATGTTTATCGTGTTGTTGCGCCAGTGCGGCTCATGCACCGGCGTATGGCCATACACTACTACCGATTGTCCGCAATACGCTGCGGCCCAATCCAGCCGAATAGGTAAACCCCGCTCATCGTTCTCGCCAGAAGTAGGCCCATAGAGGCACAGGGCGCGGACACCTTTGCTGTCGCGGCCATGCAGCCGCTCCTCAAGTCCGGCATGCGCCACAACCAGCCGGCCGTCATCCAGCACCAGGTGATGTGGCAAGTGGCTTAGAAACTCCCTTACCCGGTTCCTGAAGGCTTCGTCGTACCGCTCCAGTTGCTGCACCGTAAGTTCAAGGCCATGCCTGATCTGCACATTGTGGCCGAGCAGCATGCGATACAGTTTGTCGTCGTGGTTGCCACTGACGCAGTAAGCCACTTCCTGCGCAACAGCATCCATCACCAATCTTAATACTTCCGGAGAATTAGGGCCCCGATCAGTCAAATCACCCACGAATATTAATTTGTGCCCTTCCGGGGCTTGCACCTCATACCTTTCCTGTGTGGCGTCGAAAGCAACGGTATAGTGCAATTGTTTGAGCAACAGGAGTAATTCCTCAAAACAGCCGTGCACATCGCCTATAATATGAAACGGACCGTGCTCGTCGGGAAGTACCCAATATCCTTGTTGCTGCTCTTTTGATGCCATTTAGTGTAGATTTTTTTCTATCGCCTGTCTTTTTGTTCCTGACCCTTCTCTTTATAACACGAAAATGGCGGGTTAAGTTAACCGTTAATCGCTAATTTCCTGAATTTTCTGAGCAACAAGTTCGACTTTAGGTTGGGGTTCGGCGCAGTTCTTCCTAGTTTTGTAGCACTTAATAAAATGCTCTGTTCAGAGAGCAATTCAATGCCTCATTACAAAAAATACAAGATCCCGCTGCTCTGGCTTCGCCGCCATACCTCCGACCGTGAATTCATGCTTGTTTCCAGTGTGCTGGTGGGTTTAACAGCCGGATTGGCAGCGGTGGTGCTAAAGTCGCTGGTACATTACATCCATCTGCTGCTGGCCTACGGAAACCGCTTACTCGATCAGCCTTACTGGCTGGTCATTTTCCCTCTCCTGGGTATAGTCCTGACGGTTTTTATTGTCCGGACGGCATTTAACGGAAGCATTGGCCGGGGCACCGCGAATATCCTGTTCAACATTTCCCAGAAATCCAGCCTGGTGGAGCGACACAAAATGTACTCGCATGTCATTACGAGCGCCATTACCGCGGGTTTCGGTGGCTCAGCCGGATTGGAGTCTCCCATTGTGGTGACGGGCTCTGCCATCGGCTCAAACTATGGCCGCGACTATCACCTGAATTACCGCGACCGCACCTTGCTGCTTGCCTGTGGCGCGGCGGCTGGAATTGCAGCCGTGTTCAACGCGCCCATCGCCGGGGTGTTGTTTGCCATCGAGGTGCTCTTAGCCGACATCAGTATTGCCGCGTTTATCCCGCTCATTATCTCGGCAGTGGTCGGTACGCTTTGCTCTAAAATAATCCTGCAGGAAGATATCCTGTTTAACATTGGCCAGCGTGAGTATTTTGCCGCCAGCCATGTGCCTTTCTATGTATTGCTGGGCATCCTGGCCGGCATGATTTCGGTGTACTATACCCGGATGGCCCTGCGCGTGGAGGAAGTATTTGAGACGTATCAGAACAAGGTTTATACACGGGCCCTAGTGGGCGGCATACTGCTCGGTTTGCTCATCATGCTGTTCCCGCCACTCTTTGGCGAAGGCTATGACAGTATCATGATGCTGGAGCGGGGCCATGCCGCGCAGCTGCTGCAAAACAGTTGGCTGGCTTTTTTCGGCACCAACGACTGGCTGGTGCTGGGCTTTGTGGGGGCGCTTGCCCTCGTAAAGGTTTTCGCAACCACTATTACGATCGCCTCCGGCGGAAACGGCGGTAACTTTGCCCCCTCTATGTTTGTGGGCGCCAGCACGGGTTACTTCTTTTCGCGCATCGTTAACCTGCTTCACATCAGTGCGCTGCCAGTCAGCAGTTTCTCGATGGTGGGGATGGCTGGTATTCTGAGCGGGGTTATGCACGCGCCACTCACGGCAGTGTTCCTGATTGCGGAAATTACGGGCGGTTACACCCTCATGATTCCGCTGATGCTGGTGTCGGCCACTTCTTTTGCGATGGTGAAGTACTTTGAGCCTTACTCGCTCGACACCAAGAAACTCGCTCAGAAAGGCCAACTGCTAACCGGCAACAAGGACCGCACTATACTGCACATCATGAAAATCCGCCATTTGATTGAGCGGGATTTTCAGCCTGTTTCGCCGGATGCCTCGCTTGGGGAGTTAGTGGAGGTCATCGCGCATTCCCGCCGCAACCTCTTTCCGGTAGTGAACGGCGAAAAGCAGCTAGAGGGAATCATCCTGCTGGAGAACGTGCGTGAGATCATGTTCAAAACGGATAAATATGACCAGGTTTATGTACGTGAGCTTATGGTGAAGCCTGCCGCGGTGGTAGAGTACAACGACAGTATGGCCGATGTGATGAAGAAGTTTGATGAGTCCGGTGCCTGGAACCTGCCGGTGCTGCACCAGGGGGTATACATTGGCTTCGTGTCCAAATCCAGCATTTTCACCAAGTACCGTAAGCTGTTGATCAAAACTACCACCACAAACGCGTAGGGAGCGGTTACATTTTCTGCATCTTCTCCGGCACGCCCACCGTGGTCATGAAACCGTCTTTCAGGCAGTCGGTCCAGTAACTGAACACTGATTTCGCCGGATCTCGGGTTACCTGGACCGTCACCCTGCGCGGCTTCTCCCCTTTGTCCCCGGGGTTGCTTTCCTTGATCACCACTATGTTAGCCACCTTGGTCAATACCTTTTTCCCAAAGGACTGGCTTCCGTCTGTCGAGAGCACATCTATTTTCAGGTTGTCATACAGCATCACATAGCTTCCCTTGGCCTGCCTGCTGGTTAGTTCCACATCAAAATCAGCACGGCGCATGTGCCCGCTCTCAAACCGCACAAAACCAGTCGGGCCAATCATTGGGTTCAGGATCGAGAAATCCCCGGAGGCCATGCTGCCTTTAATGCGGTGATAGCCGGACTTGTTGAGCAGTGGCAGATAAATGCGCAGCTTGATCGGCACCTTCCCCATAATCAGTCCGTTTGCATTGACCACTGCCGGTTTTTTACCCGACATATGCGCCGGCATGTTGCTGACGTTCCGGGCTGTCACGTTCAACTTCCGCAGGCTGATATGCCCGCGTTTGGTGGCTTTCGGTACGAGTTCAGAGTACTTTACCGTACCATTCCGGATCACAACAGAATCCAGCAGGATGTTGGCCTGCATCTGCTGCATCAGGGTGTGCGGCAAGGGCTGATTGCCCGCATTCTCGAAGTTCTGCTTGTCTTTGTAAGCTTCCAGCACCGGGTTAGACAGGAGGATGTGCCGGGTGATCACGTTATTGGAGCGCGAGTGCGCAGCAAAATCCAGGCCGGTCAGTTGGATGTGCGGCACATGCACGTTCATGTAAGAAACCGCCTTTCCTTTTTTCTGGGCCATGGCTCTTGGCGAGACAACGGGAGTCAATTCTAAATTATTGATGTCTACCTTTTCCGTCTGGGTACTCAATGTAACGGAGTCCGTTCGAAGGGTATAGGTATTATCTGGAAAGCGGTATGTCATGCCCGTTGTGGCCAGGCGCATCTCATTGGAATAGTAGGCCCGGTTTTCGGCATGAAACGACTGGCTATCAAGTTGAAAATCATCCACGGTCAGGTTAAAGCGCGGCACAATGAAAAGTGCTTTAGCGGCTTTGGGGCTGTTGCGGTAGACAAACCCCGCACTGTCTAAGTTAATTGTGCTGATCTTCAGGTTTTTGAGAAGCCCTGACCCCGTTTCGTGCAATGGTTTGTGCTGCTGCCGGGTTGTGTCTTCGCGCATCTGGGTAACCAGCAGTTTTGGCAACTGCACCCCTAACTTGCCAATGGTAACGCCCTTTCCAAAAAGCATCTTGAAATAGTTGAGCCCCGTAATCTCGATGGCTTTGGTTCGCAGGTCTAGCAAGGTGCGCGGGGCTTCCTGATCCTGCTGAGCGATTTGCTGCCAGCGCTGGTAGTCGGGTTTAAGTTGCAGGCTATCCACTGAGAGGGCACCGGCAAACGGAGAAACCTGCAAGCCATGTAGCCGCAGCGAGTATACCCCCTTCGACTGCTTCTGCACGTTATGTTCTATCCGCTGCTGTAGCCAGTCCGTGAAGAAGATCAGCCCTACAAAAAGCAAGAGCGCAATGCCCACCACCCAGGCACCGACTTTGAGCCAGTGTTTTGCTTTGCTTTGATGTCCTTGTCTTTTATCGTTCATTTGTTTTCAAATCTTGCCTGTCATACGTTAAAAATCGAAAGAGGCTAAGCTGCAAGCTGTGAATGCTATAAAAGCAAGCGAATAAGCGCTCCTATTTGTCTATCAATAAGTCAAAAAACAAATCTATCCATGGCAAAACCAATCAAGTGGCTCGACCGCATTTTATACCCTTTTCAGGAGAATTGGCTGCAGTTGCCGGGCGGCACGATGCATTACGTGGATGAGGGGAAAGGCCAGGCTCTTGTGTTTGTGCATGGCACGCCCACCTGGTCTTTTGTGTGGAGGCAGCAGCTAAAGTCGCTGAGCAGGAACTATCGCTGCATTGCTCCCGACCACCTTGGCTTTGGCCTGTCGGATAAGCCCGGTACGTTTGCCTATACCCCGGAGGCGCACGCCGACAACCTCGAAGCGCTGATCGCCCACCTGCAACTGAAGGATATCACGCTGGTGGTGCATGATTTTGGCGGCCCTATAGGCTTGCGCTATGCGCTACGCCACCCGGAGAACGTGAAGCGCATTATTGTGCTGAACTCGTGGATGTGGAGCTTGGAAGGTGAAAAAACGATGATGAAGATCAGCCGGTTTATGAGTGGCAGCGTCGGACGTTTCCTGTATAAGCAACTGAACTTCTCGGCACGCCTTCTGCTACCTCAGGGCTATTTTCAGCGCAAGCACCTCACCAAAGATATTCACCGGCATTACCTGAAGCCCATGAACTCAGCGCAGGCGCGGCAGGGGGCCTGGCAATTCGCAGTCTCGCTTCATGCGGCTTCACCCTTTTTCAGTCAGCTTTGGGAAAACCGCGCGCGGTTAACAGGCATACCGCTGCTTCTTATTTGGGGAGAGAAAGACAAATTGCTGCCGCTGCACTGGCTAGAGAAATGGCAACAGGCATACCCTCAGGCTGAGGTGAAAAAGCTGAAAGCGGGGCATTTTCTGCAAGAGGAAAACGGTGGCGAGGTGACAGCAGCCATACGCGCTTTTTTGGAGGCGCACCCTTAAATAAAAAAGCTGGGCCACACGAACTTTTACAGTTGTGTGGCCCAGCCTGTTCTTATGGGATAAATTACTTTTTATGGCGCTCCTCGAGCACGGCCACCACATCTTTCAGTTCCAGACCAGTGGCCGATAGCAGCACGAGCAGGTGATAGAGCAAGTCCGCTGCTTCGCCTTTCATAGTGTCCAGCTTTCCGGCCACCGCATCAATCACAGTCTCCACGGCTTCTTCCCCTACTTTCTGGGCGATTTTGTTCACGCCTTTCTCATACAGGAAATTGGTATAGGAGCCTTCCACAGGGGTTTGCTTGCGCTGCTGAATCACGCCTTCCAAATCTGCGATAAAGCGGATGGCGGCGGCACGATTCGCGCCCTCCGCCTCGCCAAAGCAACTGGTGCTTCCTGTATGACAGGTCGGGCCGTTCGGCTTTACTTTGATGAGCAGCGTGTCTGCGTCGCAGTCGCGGGTAATGCTGATCACCTCCAGCGTGTTGCCGGACGTTTCGCCCTTGGTCCAGAGGCGGTTTTTGGTGCGGGAGAAAAAGGTAACCACCCCCTCCTGCCGCGTTTTGTCCAGCGCCTCCTGGTTCATATAGCCCAGCATTAATACCTGTGCTGTTAGTTCGTCCTGTATAATTACCGGCACTAAGCCGCCAGATTTCTCGAAGTCAAGTTCCACTTTTTGATAATTACAAATTAGAAATTACGAGTTCCGAATTTGGGGGTATGCGCACTGGCAATGTCCAAACTTGGCTCTCGCATATTTATACTTAAAGCCGCATGGCCAAGCCTTGCTCTTTCAGATACTGCTTCAGGTCCGGCACGCCCATCTCACGAAAGTGAAAAAGGCTGGCTGCCAGGGCGGCATCAGCATGGGCCTGCTGAAACACATCTGAGAAGTGCTGCAGATTGCCTGCACCACCCGAGGCGATTACTGGCACGGAGACGGCTTTAGCAACCTCACTTGTTATATCCAGGGCAAAGCCGGCTTTGGTGCCATCATTGTTCATGCTGGTGAGCAGAATCTCTCCGGCACCCAATTCCGTCACATACTTGCACCAGTCTACGGTAGCGTGCTCTGTTTCCACGGTACCGGCACGGGCGTATACTTTCCAGCCGGTGGCCTCGGTATACTTGGTGTCTACGGCTACGGTTATGCACTGGCTACCGAAGCGCTTGGCTAATTCCTCCACCAGTTTCGGGTTGCGAATAGCCGCTGAGTTAATAGACACCTTATCGGCACCTGCCTGCAGCAGGACTTCCACATCGGCCACAGAACTTATACCGCCTCCAACCGTGAAGGGGATGTCGATGTGCCGGGCAATGTCGCGCACCAGTTCAGCGAAGGTCTTGCGCTCTTCGTTCGTGGCCGTGATATCCAGAAACACCAGCTCGTCGGCTCCTTGTTCGGCATACCATTTGGCCAGCTCCACCGGGTCTCCGGCATCGCGGATGTTCTCGAAACGGACGCCTTTTACCGTACGCCCGTTTTTAATATCTAGGCAAGGGATAATGCGTTTAGTCAGCATATATAAATCGCTCTAAGTCTTTTAATTGAATGGTGCCCTCGTAAATGGCTTTCCCAATGATGGCCCCGGTTACGCCCATGGCCTGCAATGCCTCCACATCCTGCATGGTGGTTACACCGCCGCTGGCAATTAAACCCGCTTCCGGCAGTGTTGTTTGCAGATGCTGGTATGTTTCAAGCGAGGGGCCCTGCAGTTTGCCGTCTTTGCTCACATCGGTACAGATAAAAAGCTTGGCGCCGTAGCTGACGTAATCCGAGATAAAAGTCTCCAGGGCGTAGTCGCTTTCCTCCGTCCAGGCGCTGATAGCGATGTTCCTGCCCTTGAAATCTGCGCCGATGATGATGCGCTTCGCCCCATACTGCTCGAGCCAAGCTTTCACCTTCTCAGGCTCGCGCACAGCAATACTGCCTGCCGTGATCTGCGAAGCGCCTGCATCAAAGGCCTGCTGCACCGCCTCATCCGACTGCAAACCGCCACCGAAGTCGATGGTCAGGTTGGTGTTAGCGGCAATTTTCTCCAGCACCGCGAGGTTCACTGGCTTTTTCGCGCGGGCACCGTCCAGATCTACCAAGTGGAGGCGCTTGATGCCGTGAGCCTCAAAGCGCTTGGCTACCTCCAATGGGTTGCTGTCGTAGGTTGTTTGCTGTGAAAAGTCGCCCTCTGTCAGGCGCACGCACTGGCCGCCGATAAGGTCTATGGCTGGGATAATTTCCATCATATCGCTAAAAAGTTTTTCAGGATTTGAGCGCCGGCAGGTCCGCTTTTCTCTGGGTGAAACTGCGCCGCATAAAAGTTTTTATACTGTAAAGCCGCCGAGAATGGCTCGGGGTAAGAGGTCTGGGCTATGGTATACTCGCTCATCGGCACATAATAACTGTGCACGTAATACACGAACTCCTTCTCCTGCAGCCCCTCAAACAAAGGAGAGTCAAGGTTTTCCAACTGGTTCCAGCCCATGTGGGGCACCTTCAACTCCGTCTGGAAGCGCTTTACCTCCAAGGGTATAATCCCCAACAGGTCGGTATCGCCTTCCTCAGAGTGCTGGCAGAGCAGCTGCATACCCAGGCAAACGCCGAAAAAAGGTTGCTCTAGCGTGGGCAGGAGCTTGTCAAGGTTGCGGGCTTTCAGTTGCGCCATCGCTGAAGAGGCCTCGCCCACGCCCGGGAAGATCACTTTGTCCGCGGATTTGATGGTCTCAAAGTCAGCGCTCAGCGTGGCTTGCACCCCGAGCCGTTCCAGCGCAAACAGCACCGACTGCACATTACCCGCTTTATAATCTACAATAACTAAGTTCATTGGGATCGATTTGTTTTTTAAAACTAAGAATCAGCGTTGAAGTAAACTTCAGGCTTGATTGAGAAACAAAAAAGCCTGACCCATTTCGGAGTCAGGCTTTTGGATATATACATTAAATGCTTAGCAAATCCATAGGCAGGCGGCTCCGAAACTGTTGCTTCGTGCATGATGGTGATGCAAATGTGCCTGTGTTGCTGCCATGTAGTTTACAAATATAAAACAAGTACGCTATTATCGTTAACGAATTCCTGAAAAATTAAAGCAAAGTACCCGTTAAAAGCGCAGCCGCAATGGAGAAATAAATGACCAGACCCGTTACGTCTACTAGTGTAGCCACAAAAGGCGCTGAGGAAGTGGCTGGGTCCAGTCCCAGTTTATGCAGCAGAAACGGAATCATGGAGCCCGAAATAGTGCCCCATAGCACGATTCCGATTAGCGAAAGACCCACTGTCAGACCAATTAAGACGCTGTATGCCCCATAGTCATAAAAGCCAGCCTGCTGCCAGAGTATGATGCGCAGGAAACCCACTGCCCCCAATATCAAGCCCAGCATCAACCCAGACAATACTTCCTTGCGCATCACATACCACCAGTCGCGCAGGTATAGTTCTTTAATGGCCATGGCACGCACGATCAGCGTGGCCGCCTGCGAGCCGGAGTTACCGCCGCTTGAGATAATGAGGGGTATAAACAAGGCCAGTACCACCGCTTTCTCAATCTCCACCTCAAAGAAACCCATAGCCGAAGCCGTCAGCATTTCACCCAAAAACAGGATCATGAGCACGCTGGCACGCTTGCGCACCAAGGTTAGCAGCGGGGTTTCGGTATAGGACAGTTCCAAAGCTTCCAAACCACCGAACTTCTGAATGTCTTCGGTATCCCGGCGCTCGATCTCGTCAAAGATATCGTCAAAGGTCACGATGCCCACCAGCACGCCGTTCTCCGATACCACTGGCATTACGGCCCTGTCGTACTTGTCGAACTGTTCAATGGCCTCCTCGCGGTTCATGGTGGTGGTGAGGCACACAAACTGGTAATCCATCAAGGATTCAATGGTCCGCTCTTCCTCGGCCATCAGCAACTTGCCAATCCGGATGTCATCGATCAGCTTGTTCTCCTTGTCCACCACATACACGTGGTTCAGGGTTTCGGCTTTTTTGCCGTAACGCTTGATGTTGGCGATGGCCTGTCGCACCGTCCAGCCTTTCTTGGCCTGTATGTAGTAAGGCGTCATGAGGCGTGCAATGCTTTTCTCGGGGTAGCCCAACAGGTTCAGGGCAATGCTCTTCTCCTCATCCGACAGCAGGTTGATGGACTCCTTGATGAGCAGGTCCGGGAAATTCTCGAAAATTTCAGTTCGGTCGTCAGGGGCCATGTTCTCCAGCATCTCACCTGTGTCGCGCGAGCCAAGCTCTTTGAGGATGTCCTCCTGAATCTTATGATTGAAATAAGTGAATACCTCCGCTTTCAGCTCTCCGGGCAACAGCAGAAACGCCAAAATGCGCTCTTTGGCACTCAGTTCGGTGATGACCTCCGCGATGTCGTTGGGGTGTTTGTTGCGGAGATCTTCGAAATTAATAGCTCTCCGGAAAGTGTCCAGTGGTTTTGCCATGATCTGATTTAAAGTGCCATCCTAAAACAATGGCGCTGCTTGGTTCAAAGGTATAAGCTTGTGCCGGCTTTCAAAAACCGAAGCCTGGCTCATTCGTGAGTCAGGCTTCGGGCTAACGGACTTCATACGTAGGGCAAGCAACCCAGGGTTGAAAATTGCAGCAAGCAGGCTAGAAACTTTCGCGCAGCGCGTAGGCCTGGCGCATCCGTCGAATCAAACGCGAAGACTCAGCAAAGTCCAGGGTTTGTTGGCCATCTGAGAACGCCTCCTCCGGCTTTTGATGCGTTTCGTAGATCACGCCATCTGCCCCTGCCATCACGGCTGCCAAGGCCATATCGGCCACAAAGTCGCGTAGACCGATGCCATGCGAGGGGTCCACAATCACGGGCAGGTGGGTTTTCTCTTTCAGCACCGGCACCGCGTTAAGGTCCAGGATATTGCGGTAAGCTTTCTCATATCCTCGGATGCCGCGCTCGCACAGCATGATATCCTCGTTACCGTTCGAGAAGATATATTCTGCCGCCTGTAGCAATTCCTCAATGGTACCAGAAATACCGCGCTTCAGCAAGACTGGTTTCTGTGCCTCGCCCAGCGAGTCGAGCAGGTTAAAGTTCTGGCTGTTGCGCGCCCCTACCTGGAACACATCCACATAGTCAATCATCTCATCGATCTGCGACACCTGCATCACCTCCGTGATGATCTTGATGCCATTCTCGCGGCAGAGGCGGTAAAACATCTGCAGGCCCTCAATGCCCATACCCCGGAAAGCATAAGGTGAGCTGCGCGGCTTGAATACGCCGCCGCGCATGATCTGCACATTGTTCTCCTTCAGGTGCTCCACCACTAGTTCGATCTGCTTTTCGCTTTCGATAGAGCACGGACCGGCCATAATGCTGAAGTTGCCCTCACCTATGGTCACACCGTCTCCCAAATCAATGCGGGTAGGCTCCACGCGCCACTTGCGCGAGATCAGCTTATACTCCTCTGACACGCGGTGAATGTCTGCCACGCCCGGCAATTGCCCGATCGAACGGATGTCGAACTCTTTCTTGCCGATGGCCACCAGGTAATCGCCACGCTGGGTTTTTACCTCGCTGGCTTTGTAGCCTATTTTGTCAACCTGCTGTAGGATGTTTTCTTTCAGATTGTCAGGGATGCCCTGCTGCAGTTGTATGATCATGTTAGTTTCTGATGCTTTGGATAAATGTTTGGATGTTCTCGGCCACGGTTCCCTCCTGCCCCAGCGCCTTGATAAAGGCACTGCCGATAATAGCTCCACGGGCATGGTTACAGGCTTGCGAAAACGTGTCACGGTTGTGGATGCCGAAACCGATCATCCCCGGATTGCGCAGCCCCATCTTGCCTACCCTGCTAAAGTAGTCCGTGTTCACGACGGCCTGGCCGGTAGTGCTACCCGTGGTTGAGGCGGACGACACCATGTACACAAAGCCGTTGGTATGGCTGTCGATTTCGCGGATGCGCTGCTCCGGGGTATGTGGCGTAATGAGGAAAATTTTGCTCAGGTTGTTCTGTTCGAAAATCTCCTTATACTCCCGCACATAGTCAGCCAGCGGTAGGTCAGGCAGGATGATGCCGTCGATGCCTACCTCACGGGCTTTCTGGCAGAAGCGCTCCACACCATACTGCATCACCGGGTTCAGGTAGCCCATTAGCACCAACGGAATCTGGGTATGCTTTCGGATCTCCTGAAGCTGTTCAAATAGCTTCGGTATAGTCATACCGTTTTTAAGGGCAATCTCACTGCTTTTCTGGATGGTGGGGCCATCGGCCAAAGGGTCAGAGAACGGCATGCCCACCTCTATCAGGTCCACGCCGTTTTTCTCTAATTCCAGGATGATCGGCACCGTGTCTTCCAGGTTCGGGTAGCCCGCCGTGAAGTATACCGACAGCAGGCCCTGCGGCTTCTGCTCAAAGAGTGTTTTTATTCTATTATCCATTCAAGTCGAATCGATCTAAGTAGGTTGACAAATCTTTATCGCCGCGACCGGAAAGGTTCACGATCACCACATCATCCGGCTTGGCCCCGATTCTGTCCAGGACCGCAAGGGCGTGGGCACTTTCAAGGGCAGGGATGATGCCTTCGAGGCGGGTCAGTTCCAGCACGGCCTCCAGCGCCTCAGCATCCGTTATGCTCTCGAAAATAGCGCGCTTAGAGTCGAACAGGTGCGCGTGCAACGGACCAACACCAGGATAGTCTAAGCCGGCCGAGATAGAGTATGGCTCGGTTACCTGCCCGTCCGCGGTCTGCATCAGCAGCGTGCGGCTGCCGTGTATCACGCCTTCCGTGCCCAGCACCGACGTAGCCGCCGACTCACCAGAATCAACACCCATGCCAGCGGCCTCCACGGCTACCAGTTTCACTTCCGGAGTATCAAGGTAATGGTAGAAGGCACCGGCTGCGTTGCTGCCACCACCCACGCAGGCTATCACATAATCCGGGTTCTCACTGCCCGTCTTCTCCTTCAACTGCCACTTCATCTCTTCCGAGATAATCGCCTGGAAGCGAGCCACCATATCCGGGTAAGGGTGCGGGCCAACCACAGAGCCGATGATGTAGTAGGTGTCCTCCGGATTGTTGATCCAGTCACGGATCGCCTCATTGGTGGCGTCTTTCAGGGTGCGGCTGCCGCTGGTGGCGGGCACCACGGTGGCCCCGAGCATTTTCATGCGGGCCACGTTCGGGGCCTGCCGCTGAATGTCAATCTCGCCCATGTATACGATGCACTCCAGCCCCATCAGAGCACACACCGTTGCAGTTGCTACGCCATGCTGGCCGGCACCCGTTTCGGCGATAATGCGCTTTTTACCCAGGCGCTTGGCCATCAATACCTGCCCCACGGTATTGTTGATCTTGTGGGCACCGGTATGGTTCAGGTCCTCGCGCTTGAGGTAGATGTTGGTCTTATGCTTTTCAGAAAGTCGCTTGGCATAGTAGAGCGGCGTAGGCCGGCCCACATAGTCCTTTAACAAGCTTTGCAATTCCTCCTGGAAATCAGGCTCCTGCATGATCTTGAGGTAATTCTGCCGAAGCTCCTCCACGTTGGGGTAAAGCATCTCGGGTATATAAGCTCCTCCGAATTTGCCGTAGAAGCCGTTATCGTCAACTGAGTATTTCATAGGGATACATTATCTATATAATCCAGCATGCGGCACCAGCCAGTCTGTGCTGCTTTAGTTGGTATTCAGGCTCAACTGCCAATAATCACGCTGTGCTTATTAGTTAGCCACTTGCCTGAAACTGGCAATCATTTGCTCTAGTTCCGGCACTTTTTTCAAACCTGGCTCCTGCTCAAACCCGCTGTTCACATCCACCGCATAAGGCTTCGGCCGTAGTTTCTGAAAATCCTCGCTCTGCAGCAAATCCAGGGTCAGGCCACCGCTCAGAAAGTAGGGTTTGTCCGAAACATAGGCTTTCAGCAGTTCCCAGTCAAAGCTAACTCCGTTACCGCCATAGTGTTTACCGCGCGTGTCAAAAAGAAAGAATTCGCAGTAGCGCTCATACAGCAGTGTGTTCTCGAAAGAGAAGCTTTCACCCACCGAAAATGCCTTGATCACCTTTATACCTGCCTCCTGCAGTTCCTGGCATTGCCGGGGTGTTTCACGACCGTGCAACTGCACCAGGTCAAGGCCGAATGTTTTGACTGTAGCTAGTACTTGCTCAGGCGTCTCATTTACAAAAACACCCACTTTTTGCACGGAGGAAGGAAGCGATGCGAGCAGCTCAGGCGTTATATACGCTGAGGCAAACCGCTTAGACTCCTCGTAGAAAATGAAGCCCATGTAATCGGGCTGCAGGGCTGCCACTTGCCGGATATTTTCCGGATCGCGCATGCCGCAAACTTTTATTTTCATGCCAGTGCGCCTGTTTTTTTAGCCTGTAAAGCCCGAAGTTCCTTGATGAAAGCGGCAGCGGCCTGCTCTGGCCTGCTGCTCGTCATAAAGCTTTCCCCGATCAGGAAACCGTTGTATCCTGCTTCCTGCAAGTCCACCAGAGTTTGGGGCTTGCTTAAACCGCTTTCGGAAATCTTTGTAAAGCCGGACGGGATATGGCTGGCTAGCTCATAAGACAGTTCGATCTCCGTAGTGAATGTCTTTAGATTGCGGTTGTTCACGCCCACCACCGTCACGTACTCGCTCAGGTTTTGCTGCAACTCCTCCAGGTTGTGTACCTCCAGCAGCACCTCTAAGCCCAAAGAACGGGCAAATGCCGCGAGTTCCTTCAGGCGCGCAGGTTCCAGGGCGGCGGCAATCAGCAGAATAGCATCCGCCCCGATCGACTTTGCCTCCACGATCTGGTATTCATCTACCGTAAAATCTTTCCGCAGGATCGGGCAATAGTTGTACTTGCGGCCAATCAGTAAATCCTCGTTCTTGCCGCCAAAATAATTGGTGTCGGTCAGGATGGACAGGGCCGAAGCGCCCGCCTGCATGTATCCGATGGAGGTACGCTCCACTGAAACGTATGGGTTGATATCTCCTTTAGAAGGTGACTTGCGCTTGATCTCTGCAATGATGCCGCTTTTATCTGGCCGCAGCAGGTAATGCTCCAGCGAAATGCAGGTGGTATCAAAGTAAAGGCTCTTTTCGAGCAGTTTGATAGGGTATAACTCACGGCGCTCCGCTACCTCTTTGTGCTTTTGCGCTATAATCTCGTCGAGTATGTTCATGTTGTATTCAGTTCTTATGATCGTATGCGGTATCCAAATTTAAGCGTTTGCCAGCGCTTTATCCTGCACTAGCTTATTAAATAGAGCAAAAGCCTTGCCTGACACTAGAATCTCGCGGGCCGTTTCCACAGCCTGCTGCGGTGCTAACGCTGGCTGGGCAGTTTGGAGCGCCATACCGGCATTTGCTGCCACCACAGAAGTTTGCGCCTCGGTGCCCTCCCCTTTCAGCACGTTCAGGAAGATACGTGCCGAGGACTCGACATCGTGACCACCCGCAATCTGCTCGTGTTTTAAAGTAGGCAGTCCTAAGGTCTCCGCATCATACAAAGCCTCCCGGTTGTCCGAAACCACTTTAAAGGGACTCGTCAGGGAAATTTCATCGTAGCCATCCAGGGTATGGATGATGCTGTAGCGCACGTCGGGCTGCTGCTGGTACAGGTAGCCATACATACGGGCAAGCTCCAGGCTAAACACGCCCACCATCTGCCGCTTCGGGAAAGCCGGGTTCACCATCGGCCCCAGCATGTTAAAGAACGTCTTCACACCCAGGTCGCGCCGGATCGGGCCCACGCTTTTCATGGCCGGGTGAAAGAGGGGTGCATGCAGGAAGCAGATGTTATACGTGGCAATGCTACGCTCCAGTGCATCGGTGTCTGTGGTGAATTTTATACCCAAGGCCTCCAGCACATTGGAGGAGCCACAGGACGACGAAACACCGTAATTGCCGTGTTTAGCTACCGGTATACCGGCGGCGGCCACCACAAACGAGGAGAGCGTGCTGATGTTAAACGTGTCTTTACCGTCGCCCCCCGTGCCGCACAAATCCATGGGGTTGTAAGCATCCAGGTCTACGCGGTGGCAAAGCTCCAGCAGGGCGTTACGGAAGCCTTCCAGTTCCTCCACCGTGATGCTACGCATCATGTATACCGTCAGAAAGCTGGAAATCTGGCTTTGGTTATAATGGCCCGCCGCTACGTTCACGAGCACTTCGTGCGCCTGCTCCTTAGTCAGTGTTTTATGTTCAAATAAATGATTCAGTATCTCTTTCATTGTTGTGATGCTTGATGCAAGGTATAAACTTGGCAACTGAAATTAAATTTAAAAACCGGTTTGGAGGATAACCAGACAGTAAAGCCTGGCGTTAACCCGCTAATGCTCTAACCAGTTTTTGAGCATCTGCCGCCCATGCTCCGTCAAAACCGACTCTGGGTGAAACTGCACCCCGCGCACGTCATGCTCCTGATGGCGCAGCGCCATGATGCGGCCCTGCTCGTCCAGGGCCGTAGGCACAAGGCAAGCAGGCATGTCCTGCTCCACCAACCAAGAATGGTACCGCCCTGATGCAAACTCCTTCGGCACCTCCCGGAATAAAGGCTCGTCCTCACGAATCACTTTAACCGGCGTCGCGATGCCATGCCATACCTCATTGCTGTTAATCAACTTACCGCCGTAAACCTCTCCGATGGCTTGATGCCCGAGGCATACCCCAAACAGGCTTTTCTCGTGGCCATACCGTTTGATGACGTCTTTCAGGATACCCGCTTCGTCAGGTATACCCGGCCCCGGAGAAAGCAGGATCTTATGGAAAGCACTTACTTCTTCCAGTGTTATTTTGTCGTTTCGGCGTACCGTAACCTGGGCGCCCAGCTCCTGCAGCAGGTGCACGAGGTTATAGGTAAACGAATCGTAGTTATCTATTACAAGTACTTCCATAATTAGTCAATGTCTTGTGCTATTTGAAGTGCGCGGCGCAGGGCCATCAGTTTGTTATCTACTTC
The DNA here is from genome assembly GCF_054482735.1 of Pontibacter sp. CAU 1760. Taxonomy (NCBI): domain Bacteria; kingdom Pseudomonadati; phylum Bacteroidota; class Cytophagia; order Cytophagales; family Hymenobacteraceae; genus Pontibacter; species Pontibacter sp. CAU 1760. Next base: position 251,017 of record NZ_JBTLRL010000004.1, on the reverse strand, counting down.
CTGCAGCTCGCTTTCAGGGTTGGAGGCTGCCACAATGCCTGCTCCTGCCTGGAAAAACAGTTTATAGTCCTTGCTCAGGAACGAGCGGATCATGATGGCGCTGTTGAAGTTGCCGTTGAAGTCGAGGAAGCCGATGCAGCCCCCGTAAAAGGCCCGGTTCGTGGACTCATACCGATCGATGAGGCGCATGGCCATGTGCTTGGGAGCGCCGGAAAGGGTGCCAGCCGGGAACGTGCTGGCGACCATCTGCAGCGAGTCCTCCTGCCGGTGCAACTGCCCGGATACTTTTGATACCAGGTGGATGACATGCGAATAGAACTGAATTTCGCGGAAGGTCTCTACTTTCACACTGTGCCCGTTGCGGCTAATGTCGTTGCGGGCCAGGTCAACCAGCATCACGTGCTCGGCGTTTTCCTTCGGGTCGGCCAGTAGTTTTTCAGCGAGTGCGGCGTCCGCGGCGTCATCGCCGGTGCGCCTGAAAGTACCCGCGATCGGAAAAATACTGGCTTTCTTGTCTTTAATCACCAACTGAGCCTCCGGCGAAGAGCCAAATATCTTGAAGCTGCCGTAATCGAAGTAAAACAGGTAGGGAGATGGATTGACAGAACGCAGGGCACGGTAAACATTGAACTCATCGCCACGGAAGGCTTGAGCAAAGCGCCGCGAGAGCACCAACTGGAATACATCGCCCCGGAAGCAGTGCTGCTTGGCTTTCTCAATGTTCTTCAGGAAATTGTGGCTGCTGATATTGTGCTCTTCCTCACCCACCGTAGAGAAAGTATAGCTCGGGATGTTACGGCTGTTAAGTAATACCTCCAGTTCCTTGATGCCGTCAGTCGTACCACCGGCCTCGTGGGTATGGGCAAAGATAAAGGCCTCGTTAGAGAAGTGGTTAATCGCGATGATGTGCCGGTAAACAGCATAATACAGGTCAGGTATATCCTGCCGGTCTGGGCGCAGGTTCAACTCAATGTCCTCGAAATAGCGGACGGCATCATAGTTCATGTACCCAAACAGGCCGTTGTGGATAAAATTGAAGTTGTTGTGTTCCTCAATCTCAAAGCTGCCTGCAAAGGCGGCCAGTTGCGCCGGTACGTTCACCTCCGGGGTGATGGGGGTATGGCGCACCGTGTTGTCGGGAAACGTCTCCGTCAGCACTTCGTTCTCGGCTTTGATGGTGGCAATGGGGGTACAGCAAATGTAGGAAAAGCTGTTTTCGGCCCCATGGTAATCCGAGCTTTCCAGCAGGATGCTGTTTGGAAAACGGTCGCGCAGTTTCAGGTACACACTCACCGGGGTGAGTGTGTCGGCCAGCATGCGCTTATACGTGGTACTGATCTTGTATTTTTTCATCGCTTTAGGTAAGAGTCACAAACAAAAAACCCGCTATTCGAGGTGAACAGCGGGTTTCAATTTTTTATATCGTGTGCTATATGGTTGCGAAACTATATAGCGGGGCTGTTCACGCTCTGATTTGAAACGTGCCACCACCATGCCATATGAATGTTCTGAATCACTTTGTAATTTCTCGCTCTAAGTGTTGTTTTATTCCCGTTATGGTTGCAAATCTATTCTCTTATCTTAAACTTCCCAAACTTTTTTGCAAATTTTATGGCGCTGCCCCTCAGGTTTTTCGAATTTATCAATCTTTGAGGGCTACTTCCTGCGGGGCGCTTCCGCCCAGGTTCCGGATCAGGGAATTATAGAACACAATGCATTTCCCAAACACATCCACCGAAAGGCGCTCATTCACGTTGTGCACCAGCAGGATGTTTTCGCGGTCTACCACCTGCGGCGCGAAACGGTAAATATTATCGCTCAGTGCTGCATAATGCTTGGCGTCGGTAGAACCCGGGAACAGCGCAGGCACGACCGCGCATACTTCCGGGAAAGTCTCCAGGATGCTTTCGCTAAGTGCCTCATAGCTCCAACTGTTGGTAGCACTTGGCGTTGACGGGGCAGAATACACCCCATAAGCAGCTATCTCCACCCGATCATCCCGGATCGCGTCGTATACGTGCCTCATCACGGTTTCGCTCGTTTCACCAGTCAAAATCCGGAAGTTGATCACGGTTTTGGCAACGCGTGGCATCACATTGTCCTTTTCTCCGGCAGTGAGCATGGTGGGCGCCATTTGCGTCCGGATCAGGGCATTGGTGGCCTGATCTTTACCCAGCCGCTTCAACATATGGCCTTTAAAAAGCCAGTAATGCCGCATCGCCAGTTTGTACTTGCCCCCCATTTGCCCGGCCAGTAAACGAAATGTCTCTTTGGTGGTAGGAGTCATGCGGGCCTCAAACGGATGGTCTTGCAGCTGCGTAATCGCCTTACTCAGTATCGTGACAGGTGATTCTGACGGCGGTACCGAAGAATGGCCACCATCGCCACTCACCGACAGTTGCAGGTTTAAATTACCCTTCGATGCCGTTCCAACAAAGGCCACTGGATCCTTCAAGCGCGGGATAATGTTTTCGGCCACAGCCATACCCTCATCGAGCACCGCCTCTAACCGAACGCCCTGCTCCTGCAGATAGTGACTGATTTGGGCAGCACCGTCTTCGCCGCCTTTCTCTTCGTCATGTCCGAAAGCAATGTAGATGGTGCGCACCGGGTTATACCCTGCCTGTAGCAACTGCTCGACAGCTTCTAAAATGGCTATAACCCTGTACTTATCGTCCATGGAGCCCCTGCCCCAGACATACCCCTCCCGCACTGTTCCCTCAAATGGGAGATGCTCCCAATCGGCCAGGGTTGCCTGCTCTACGGGCACTACATCCAGGTGAGCGCTTAACAGCACCGGTTTCAGGTCGGGTTGGACGCCTGGCCAGGTATACAGCAGGCTATAGTTGTTGATGGTGATTTTGTTTAAGCGCTCATGTACCAGCGGAAAAGCCTCCTCCAGGTAAGCATGCAAGTCTAAAAAAGAAGCGGTGTTAATTGTAGCGGAGTCATCAGACGACACCGTCTGGAAGGTCAGGAGCCTGGAGAGTTTCTCAATGGCAGAAGGTATAACTGGCGGGGAAACGGCGGCCGTGTCTGGAGGAAGAACGGGGGCTGCCCTTGCTACCGAAACGGAGAAGGCAATTACAAGCAGGTATATTGAAATATGGCGCATGGTCAGGAAATTGATGCCATATAGAAAAGGTTAATCTAAGCAGCTGCTACAGCCACAAGGACAATGAAAGGTGATTAATTTTTCTAAAAGCTAGTGAATACTTAACTTATGTACGGTTACTATTTTAACCCGGTCAGCAACTTTGTCAGTTCCCGACACAATAAAAACAGCGGTTAACAGTCATAAATAGCTAAAATGTCGCTAACCGGGATACAATTTTACCCGTCAAGCTACAAAAAAAGGAGGGAAAGCCATGGCCTCCCCTCCTTCTAAGCTGTTAAGCCGTCAGTTTTTATAATATCCCTTTGGTGCTGGGGATGGCTGTGTCAGTGGGGTCCACTTGCACTGCCATGCGGATGGCGCGGGCAAAAGCCTTGTACAGGGCCTCTATTTTATGGTGCTCGTTTTCGCCCTCTACTTTTATGTTTAGGTTTGACTTAGAAGTGTCGCTAAACGATTTGAAGAAGTGAAAAAACATCTCCGTCGGCATGTCCCCTACTTTCTCACGCTTAAATGTTCCATTCCATACCGTCCAGGGCCTGCCGCTAAAGTCGATGGCTACTTGCGCCAGCACATCATCCATCGGAAGTATGAAAAAACCGTATCGGCTGATGCCGCGCTTTTCGCCCAGCGCCTGCAAAAAGGCCTCTCCCAGGGCCAATGCAGTATCTTCGATGGTATGGTGCTCGTCAATGTGCAGGTCGCCTTTCACGTGTATAGTCAAGTCTAACTTGGCGTGCTTAGCCACTTGCTCCAGCATATGGTCAAAAAAGCCCAAGCCGGTGTGAATCTCCATTTTTCCGGTGCCATCCAGATTCAGCTCCACACGGATATCCGTTTCAGACGTTTTGCGCTGCACTGCGGCCTGCCGCTTGCGGGGCTGCTTCAGGAAGGTATAAATCTCGTCCCAGTTGTTAGTGCTGAGCGCCGCACCCTCGGCTTGCGTCTCCCCGATAAAGATAGCCTGTGCTCCCAGGTTCTGGGCCAGTTTAACGTCTGTCTGCCGGTCTCCGATCACGTAGCTGTTCTGAAGGTCGTACGCCCCCGAGAGGTACTGCTGCATCATGCCGACTCCCGGTTTGCGGGTCTCCAAGCCTTCGTGCTCAAAGCTGCGGTCAATCAGTATCTCCCCGAACTGTATACCCTCGCTCTCCAGAATCTCCAGCATCTTGTTTTGGAATGGCCAAAAGGTGTCTTCCGGATAAGAGTCGGTTCCCAGACCATCCTGGTTTGTCACCATCACAAACTCATAATCCAGTTCCCGGAAAATCCGGGCCATGTTGCTGATGGATTTAGGTATAAAAGCGAATTTATCGAAGGAATCCACTTGAAAATCCGACTTAGGCTCTACCAGGATAGTGCCATCACGGTCGATGAAGAGTGCTTTTTTCATTTGAAGGGAACGCTATGGGTGAGCGAAAACTATTTAGGTATGCTCCCTCACCTGTTTATTACTGTTTAGTTTACTTGAAATCGGCGATAGCCTGTAAAAGCTGCTGGTTCTCTTCCAGCGTGCCAACAGAGATGCGCAGGCAGCCCCCGCACCCCGGCAAAGTAGATCGGTTGCGTACCACGATGCCTCTCTCCAGCAGATAGTTGTAAAGGCCATTGGCATCCGTTACCTGCACCAGTATAAAATTGGCATCCGACGGAAACACCTTCACCACAGCCGGTAAAGCAGGCAATGTGTGCATGAGCAGCGTACGTTCCTGTACAATCTCCTCTACCATGTCTTTCAGAGCCTCTGTACGCGTTAAGGCTTCTAGCGCCAGCTCCTGCGTTGCCTCGTTGATGTTGTATGGCGGCTTTATTTTGTCGAGCACCGAGATGATCTCCGCTGAGGCAAAAGCCAGCCCGAGGCGCAGGCCTGCCATACCCCAGGCCTTCGAGAAAGTCTGCAGCACCACCAGGTTTGGGAACTCCTCGAGTCGGGTTGTCCAGCTGGGCGTGTCGCAAAAGTCCACGTAGGCTTCGTCCAGTACCACTAACCCGTTGAATTGGCGGAGCACTTGCTCAATGGGGCTGGTTTCAATGGCGTTGCCGGTCGGGTTGTTTGGCGTACAGATGAAAATGATGCGCGTGGTGGGCTTTACCTTGGCCAGTAAGGCTTCTACCGGTAGCTGGAAATCAGCGGTGAGTTGCACAGCCTCCAGCTCCACATCGTTCAGGTTGGCCGACACTTCATACATCCCATAGGTTGGGGGCAGGTGCAGCATCGAATCCTGACCGGGGCGGCATACCATCCGAAACAGTAAGTCAATGGCTTCGTCGCTGCCATTGCCTAAAAATATCTGCTCCGGCTGCACACCCCTCAACTCAGCGATGACTGTTTTCAGCTGCTTTTGGTGAGGGTCTGGGTAACGGTTGTAATTGTTGCCTGCCAGGCTGCCCAGGTTGTTTTCGTTGGCATCCAGGAATACGCTGGCATTGCCTTTAAACTCGTCCCGAGCCGATGAATAGGGCTTCATCTTCAGCACATTCGGGCGGATGATATCGTTCAGGTTAAACACGGTTTACCTCTTTTAGTCTGATGGATACTGCATTTTTGTGGGCTTCCAGGCCTTCGGCTGCGGCCATCGTCTCGATGGTAGCGCCTATCTGCTGCAAACCGGCCGGCGTAATGTGCTGAAACGTGATCTTCTTCACAAAGCTGTCCAGCGAAACGCCGCTGTAAGCGCGGGCATAGCCATTGGTGGGCAAGGTATGGTTCGTGCCGGATGCATAGTCGCCGGCTGATTCCGGACTGTAATTACCCAGGAAAACAGACCCTGCGTTGGTTATACTGTCCAGCGCGCCCTCAAAATTGGTGATAGAGAGAATCAGGTGCTCGGGAGCATACACGTTAGAGAAATCCAGCATGTCCGCAACGCTTTCAAACACGATGCTCAGGCTGTTATCCAGCGCCTGCGCGGCAAAAGCCTCCCGCGGCAGCATGGCCAGCTGCGCCTGCAGTTCCTGCGCTACCTGCTCGACCAGCTGCTCCGAATTCGTTAAAAGCACCACCTGTGAGTCGGGCCCGTGCTCAGCCTGCGATAGCAAGTCGGCTGCCACAAAAGCCGGGTTGGCCGATTCATCTGCAATCACCAGCACCTCTGACGGACCGGCAGGCAGATCGATGGCTACGCCCAATTTGCTTACCAGCTGCTTGGCCACGGTAACATACTGGTTGCCAGGCCCGAAAATTTTATACACTGCCGGTACGCTTTCGGTACCAAAGGCCATGGCTGCAATGGCCTGAGCGCCACCGGCCTTTACCACCTGTGTGATACCAAGCAAAGAAGCTGTGTAGAGTATGGCCGGGTGTATGGTGCCATCCTTTTGAGGCGGCGTACAAAGCACAATTTCGCTGCAGCCGGCAATGCGAGCCGGTATTCCCAGCATCAGCAAAGTCGAGAAAAGTGGTGCCGTGCCTCCGGGTATGTATAAACCCACTTTTTCGATGGCAACGCTTTTGCGCCAGCACGTAACGCCGGGCATTGTCTCCACTTGCTTTACGGGCTCTGCCTGTTGGGTATGAAACAGCTGGATATTGGAAAAGGCCTGCAAAATCGCCCCTTTCAAATCAGCAGGCAGCATACCCTCGGCTGCGATTATTTCTTCGGGAGTAGCCAGCAGCTGCTCCAGTTGCACGCCATCGTACGTAGCGGCCAGTTCCAGCAGGGCTGCATCGCCCTGTTCCTGCACCAGCTTAAAAGTTTGCCCGATGCCAGGCTCCAGCTCTGCCAGATTTTTTGTGGGGCGCGTAACCAGCTCCTGCCATACCCCCCTTTCCGGATTGATGAGATTGCGCATGGCTTAAATGATCATTTTTTCGATAGGGATAACCAGGATGCCCTGTGCTCCGGCAGCCTTAATCTTCTCGATAATCTCCCAGAAATCATCCTCGTTCACCACTGAGTGCAGCGAGCTCCAGCCATCTTCCGCTAATGGCAGGATGGTCGGCGCTTTGATGCTCGGCAACATCGCACGTATCTCGCTCAGTTTATCATTCGGCGCGTTCAGCAGGATATACTTTTTCTTTTGGGCGCGCTGCACCGCGTGTACCCTGAAGAGTAGTTTTTCAAGGATTGCTTTCTTCTCTGTGTCAAGCTTTTCATTTGCTATCAGCACTGCCTCTGAGGTAAACACACGCTCCACCTCTTTCAGGCCATTGCTGATCAGGGTGCTGCCTGAGCTTACGATATCGCAGATAGCCTCGGCTAAACCAATGCTTGGTGCAATCTCCACCGAACCGCTTATCGTGTGGATGTGCGCTTCCACGCCCTGCTCCTGCAGGTACGCCTGCAACAGATTAGGGTAAGAGGTTGCTATGTTCTTGCCGTTCAGGTCACTGATGGAGGTATATTCGGTGGTCTTGGGCACTGCCAGGGACAGGCGGCACTTCGAGAAACCCAGTTTCTCGACGGTCAATTCCTGCTTTCCTTCTTCTACCAGCACATTCTGGCCTACAATGCCAATGTCAGCTACGCCATCAGCCACATAACCGGGGATATCGTCGTCGCGGAGATAAAGGATCTCGAGCGGGAAATTAGTTGATTCTGTTTTGAGCTTCAACGAACTGTTTACAAAGGAAATACCGCACTCACGGATCAGTTTAAGCGAGTCTTCGCTCAGTCTGCCGGACTTTTGGATAGCTAATCGTAGCATATGTGGGAGTAAATTTTTTAGCGTATATAAAAGATTATTCTGCTTTGCATGGTGCAAAGTAAACAAATTGGGTCAATACCCGACGGGGCCATATGATGATGCTATTCCTCTGACGAGGAATGATGGAAATGAAAATGCACATGCGCAGCCAAGGCAGTAGGATTTGCCTGTAGAGAGTGGATGCTATATAGGAAAGATGCGTGCATTTAGGAAAACAAAGTAAAGCTGTTTTTTTTAAATTTAAAACAAACTTCCAAAAAAATAAACTACTACATGCAATATGTGGCAGTTTTTAACTTGATACCCTTGAAACCCTTATTCAGAAATAAGTTCGAAGAGTTTTTTAAAAATGTATTTACAAACTACCATCGTGGTAAGGATAAAGTAATCGTAATCGCTGTAAAGAAAATCCTCTCAGAAATTGATAACCCTTATACCTCCTGAATTTAAAAAAAGTTGTTTTGGAAAAGCATAAAATTTGTACCCTACAAAGAATGGCCTCAGCTACTGCTCAGACGCAATTTGCCAGGTAGTTGAGAATTGCTTTTTGTCACACGGAAGTTGTAAGCTTATGCTTGAGGAGTAGTCAATCAAAGATAACTCCCATCCGTTATCGATGGGTGTAGGATCTGCACACCTGCTGGAACTAACCGGATTCTATTAAAAAAAAGCTTTCCTGAAAAGCAAAAGAGCCAGCCCCATTCCGGGACCGGCTCTTTTGCTTTTCAGGAAAGCTTAAACTTGCTTCTTAGCGCTTCAGCACCATCTTCAGCGTTTTAACGCCTGAAGTTGTAATTAAGCGGGCAAAGTAAACTCCTTCCGGCATGCTGCGGTTCGTAAACTCATACGCATAGGTCTTGCCAGCTTCTGTTGTTCCCTGGTCTACTTTCTTCACCAAAGCTCCCTTCACATCATATACTTCCAACGCAAAGCTTTCTTCTGCAACAGCAGTGAAAGTAATGGTTGTTCTGTCATTGAACGGGTTAGGATAGTTGATAAAAGTATTAGACTCTGGAAGTGCAGTCGCTGCGACTAGCTTAGAAGATCCAGCAGATTTAACATTTGGCGTATGGATTACGATGGAACCTCCTCCCAGGAGAGTACTTTCAGAAGCTAAGATCGCATTATCATCTCCCATCTGGTTATCATAAACTACAGTACCACTCATCTCCCAAATCTTCATTCGGAATCTATCTTTCCCGTCACCGCCAGTCGCGTTTCCATCTACTATGGAAACCATGAAGCCATAATTTCCACTTCCATTAATAGTACCTGTTCCTTTGTAAATTGCTTTTGTGCCAGCAACAACTAACGAACCTTCGTTATAGCTTGTTGATCTAAAGTTCAAGTTACCAGCCTGGAATTGGAATTCAGTATTACCAGTAGGTACATTGCTGCCTTTCTTGTACTGTGAGTTAAAGCCAAAGTTCGCTTTACCTTTAGCAGTTTTATCTACAGTATAAGCTCCTAGAGGTGACTCAATCCAACCACCACCAGTTACAAACCCAGCAGTAGGATCAAAAACGGAGAAGTAAGCAGCGGCTCCTGTGCAACCACTTGAAGTTTTGACTTCTACTTTATATAAACCAACAGTGCTTATTTCTGAAGCTGGAATAGCAAGAGTTGCGCGACCTTCGCCATCAGATGTAGTTGATGTACCTTTTTTTACTCCATTGACATAAAACTCAACACTTACCCCCTGAAGATTACCACCAGAAGTTGATTTTATGCTTGCAGAAAGTGTAGTTCCAGATCCAATCTGAACAGAAGTACCGCTTGCAGATGCATCAATTACTATACCCCTGATTTCGAACTTATTGGTTGCATCCAGGCTGAGAGTATAGTTTGATCCGGCAGACAATGAACCTAACACAAAATCATAAGTATTAACATTCTCTCCTGCTATACGTCCAAGTTTGGTTATGCCAAAAGCAGCTTCTGCTAAACCCGCATCATTAGAGAATACAAATACAGGATCTGTTATCTGACCACAAAACTTATGCTGACCAGCAGTCGGACTAATTGTTACTATTCGTTTCTCAACAACAAGCGTTACTGAATTATTCGCCTCATTGTAGTTGTCTGTTGCAGCAGCCTTTACAGATAAAGTGTGCGAACCTGCATCTAATACAGTTCCCAATTCAGGATCGTAAGTCGGGCTACTTGGGGCATAACCACCAGCAACACCAGCTACAGAAGCATTTAGCTGAGTGGCAGAAAGCGCCGTGCCGTAAACAATGTTATCTGGGTTATACCATGTGAGGGTCTGGTCAGCCTTTGCTGCGGCAACATTCACTTTCACCTCTAGGGCTGCATTGTAGTTGTCGTTACCTGCCTGGTTGTAAATCACCTCACCAGTTCCGATACCAGAGTTCATCTTGTAGGTAGCACCGATGTTGCTCAATGGAGCAGAGCTTGTGTAAGCTACAGGAAGACCTGACGTGGAAGTGGCAGCAACCGCGAACTCAGTGTTATACACTGCACTTGCAGGAGAAGCAGTAGCCACTGTGATGGTCTGGTTTGCCTTGCCGATGGCGAAGGCGAAAGGTGCAGAAGCCTGACCCTCGTAGTTGTTGTCGGCTGCCAGAGTGGCCACTACACTGTAAGAACCAGCAAGTGTTGGCTTGGTAGCAGAAGCTGCATACGCTGCGCCTCCGTTGCTGGTGCCGCTGTAGCTGTATGTCACTGCGCCAGTTGAGCCAGTCTTAGTAACTGCTGCCGGACCTTGCGCTGATGTATTGTAAGTGAAAGTGTCATCTCCCGTTACAGCTACAGTAGAAGCAGCCTTGCCGATGGCGAAGGCGAAAGGTGCAGAAGCCTGACCCTCGTAGTTGTTGTCGGCTGCCAGAGTGGCCACTACACTGTAAGAACCAGCAAGTGTTGGCTTGGTAGCAGAAGCTGCATAC